>JAEXAJ010000139.1 GCA_023458215.1 Bacteroidota bacterium | reverse complement strand
GCACAGGTGAATTAATGCTGGATAACAACGATTTGGAACGTGAACGAGGAATAACGATTCTTTCAAAGAACGTTTCTATTTCTTATAAAGATACCAAGATTAATATTATTGATACTCCGGGTCACAGCGACTTCGGTGGCGAAGTAGAACGTGTGCTGAATATGGCGGACGGCTGTATCTTATTGGTGGATGCCTTTGAAGGTCCCATGCCCCAAACACGCTTTGTACTGCAAAAGGCTTTGCAGATCGGTTTGAAACCCATCGTTGTGGTGAACAAGGTCGATAAACCCAACTGCCGCCCCGAAGAAGTGTATGAGATGGTATTCGACTTGATGTTCAGCCTCGAAGCTACCGAAGACCAATTGGACTTCCCGGTTGTATATGGTTCGGCAAAGAACAACTGGATGAGCACCGACTGGCAGCACCCTACGGATAACATCTACTCCCTGCTGGATTGCATCATCGAGAATATCCCCGCTCCGACACAGTTGGAAGGTACTCCGCAAATGCTGGTAACTTCACTGGATTATTCTTCATATACCGGTCGTATTGCCGTAGGCCGTGTGCATCGCGGTACGCTGAGAGAAGGCATGAACGTCTCTTTAGCGAAACGTGACGGCAAAATGGTTCGTTCTAAGATCAAGGAATTGCATACATTCGAAGGTATGGGACGTGTGAAGGTACAGGAAGTATCTTCCGGCGATATATGTGCGTTGGTAGGTATCGAAGGATTTGAGATTGGAGACACGATCTGCGATTTTGAGAATCCCGAAGCATTGCCGCCTATCGCTATCGACGAACCGACTATGAGTATGTTGTTCACTATCAACGACTCTCCTTTCTACGGCAAAGAAGGTAAATTCGTTACTTCCCGCCATATCCACGACCGACTGATGAAGGAATTGGATAAGAATCTTGCCCTCCGTGTACGTAAGAGCGAAGAAGATGGCAAATGGATTGTTTCGGGCCGTGGAGTACTCCACTTGTCGGTACTGGTAGAGACTATGCGCCGCGAAGGTTACGAGTTGCAAGTTGGTCAGCCACAGGTTATTTTCAAAGAAATTGATGGTGTTAAGAATGAGCCTATTGAAGAACTTACCATCAACGTTCCCGAAGAATATGCCAGCAAGATGATCGATATGGTAACCCGCCGTAAAGGTGAAATGGTGAAGATGGAAAGTGCGGGCGAACGTGTAAACCTTGAATTCGATATGCCCTCACGCGGTATCATCGGTCTGCGTACCAATGTACTGACTGCATCTGCCGGTGAAGCTATCATGGCGCACCGATTCAAAGAATACCAACCTTATAAAGGCGAGATAGAACGCCGCACCAATGGTTCGATCATTGCTATGGAGTCGGGTACCGCTTTTGCATACGCCATCGATAAATTGCAGGATCGTGGCAAGTTCTTTATCTTCCCGCAAGAAGACGTTTATGCCGGACAAGTTGTAGGTGAGCATTCTCACGACAATGACCTGGTGGTAAACGTTACCAAGTCTAAGAAGTTGACCAATATGCGCGCTTCAGGCTCCGATGATAAAGCTCGTTTGATTCCTCCTGTGCAATTCTCTTTGGAAGAAGCATTGGAATACATCAAGGAAGATGAGTATGTGGAGGTTACACCGAAGTCTATGCGTATGCGTAAGGTTATTCTGGATGAAACAGAGCGTAAGCGTGCCAATAAGAATTGATAAAGATCCTTTAGATACGATATAAAAAATACAGTTGCTATAGTGAATTTAGCAACTGTATTTTTTTTATTTTGAAGAGGTTTCAACTATAATGCTCCTCCCTGCCATGGTAGATCTTCCTGAGCGTTGTTTTCTAATTCTGTATCTTCCACATTGATAGTTACGCCATTTGGTGTTCCGAAGTGGTCGATGTCAGATAGCACGATAGTGTGCATATAGTTTCTTTTGAAAGCAATGTTATAGTTTATAATCACTGTGGATTCAGTAGCGGTATGAACTGTCACTTTTACACGTGCATTGTCTGTCATAATCCTACCTGTTTCAACAACACCGGTCAATGATCTCATGGATAACATATATTCTGCCGATATATTCTGTTGAGGAGTCAACCAAATGGAAGGTGCACCTTCTATTTGGATTTCTAGTTTGCAATCTTTCTGTAATCCATTTTGTTTGAACTGTACTCCAAAGTAGCGGCGATATACTTCCAATGTATTGGTTTGACCAGCCGCTATGTTTAGATTGTCTATCAGCCCGTGGTATCTTTTGATAAAAGGACGGGTATAGTTGCTTTGTCCTGTTGTGCCAATCTTAGAGTTCTCAAGATCATATAAATACTCCTGGGAACCATCAGGTTTCTCGGTGGTGATGAACTTATTGGTGATTTTTCCAAGCATTGGATCTGCCCCTTTGCTAAGTGTAAATGGGAATCGGATACCTTCTGTGGTTTGCAAAGAGTCTTTTCCCTCTTTAATCATTGTGCAGGATATACGGTAGTTGTAGCCGTCAATTACATTCAACTTCAGATTTCCTGCTGATACATTATCGAAAATACCATAAGCATACGGTTTTTGGGTGAATGAGCCATTTGTATTGGGTACAAGCATGGCTACATTGATACCATAAATCTCTTTATTATTACCGTCGGCTTTGGTCATGGGCTTTTCTGTAAGTGAACACTCGCCACCTATATTTAGGTTTAGCTCTGTATAAGTCGGCTCTTTTTCTTTGTACACATCTTCTGATTTGAGGCAGGACTGCATAGTCAAACTCAGGATGAATGCTCCTCCTAAAATAATTTGTTTACGTCTCATATATTATTTATTCTATAGTTTGTTCTTCTTGGTGGCTGGGATTAAAATCACTGTTGTTTCCTTCGAATGAGATGGATGTTTGTCCTTTATAATGCTGATCAATATTTCTGATAGTGACCAGATTTCTAATATTGCGTTTTGCAGTGATTGATTGATTTTTGATAATCCATGTCCATTCTGTCGCATCTTTCGGGCGATAATATATATTAATCGGTAAAGTTTCTTGTTCATTTATATTTCCTCCCCACGAAGGATTCGAGACGATATTTGCTAGTGACAACAGTCTTTCTTCTGAGCAGGGTGGCTTGTTTGAGCTATTGTTGTTTATAATAATAAATGGTTTGGCATTGGTAGTCTCTACTCTGATAGAGTCTCCTTCGGAAAGGTTTTCTGCAGCAAACTGCAAAGTGTAATAAGCCCTTTTCAACTCTATGGAAATGGTTGCTATAGGACGGTTATTGTCTGCTATAGGTGCAGCTGTGGTCAAATCTATTGTGTTGCTTCCATAGAAACGGTATGTATTTGCGGGGCGTTCACTGATGCTGTCTGCTTTTATATGGGTAGCACCCTTGTAAATGTGTTGATGAAACATCGTATTCTCATTCAGAGGATTGATAGAGACAGTAAGTTTATTAGTGACAGTGGCATCTATTTCTTTGTTAGGAGTGATGGAAAATGGTAAACCATAGACTTCTCTATCCCTGCTATAAAGTTCGTTTATGTTTAAAAAAGTACAGTCGAAACGGTATAGATATCCTTCGATAAGTCCGATGCTTATATTGTTTATATTATCAAATAGACCTGTGGCATAGGGCAGGTAGGAAGAACCCTTCTTCCAAAAAACGTTGACAGCATAGATTCCGTCTTCTGTTATAGATGCCCTGCTCAAGGGACGTGAGTCTTGCTCTATAGTAGGGGTAATTTGTAATCCTACAATAATTTCTTTGCTATTTGTTAAGATATTATTCTCCTGTTTTGCGCAAGAGAATAATATCAGAGTCCAAGCTATCAGTATAGATAGCTTATAAATTGCGGCTGTTTTCATGTTATGATGGCATTAATATACAAATGTATGTAATATTTCGATTCGTGCCATCATAATTCCTTTTATTTATTTGTCAGCTTCAACCTTTCTCCATCCAGTAGTAGAACATTACCGTCAGCAGGAAGTGATACATCAATCTTCAATGAACTTCACTTTTGCTGCGTCTCTTGGTTTAGCTGCGGGAGTTTCGTCAGGATAACCGAAGGCGATGCAGTAAAGCAACTGATATCCTTCGGGGATATCCAGCTTCTTCAGGTACTCGGCAGCACCGGGAGAGGACATCATAAACCGTGTAGGCCCGCCCAGACAGCAGGAACCGATACCCATGGACCATGCGGAAAGAATCATATTCTCGCCAAGCAGGCCACAGTCAATCTGAGACAAGTCGTACGATAAATCATTGGCTATAAATACCACCGTTGATGCATTGCGGAACAGGTTCTTGAAGTTAGGATCTTCGGCTGCTTTCGGATTCTCCTTCTTGTATACTTCAGTGATTCCGTTAATAAATTCCGGATTGTCTACTACACGAATTTCCCACGACTGTTTGTTTTGTCCGTTGGGAGCATGGATACCGCAATCCAAAATAATCTGCATAGTATCACGGTTTACGGCCTGTGGGGTGTACTTACGGATACTACGGCGTGACATGATTGTTTCGATAACGGCATTTTCTTTACCGTTTTCCACTTTCTCACCCGATTCCTTTTTCACTAATGTACTGCATCCGCAACACAATAGCAGGCAAATACCTGCAAACATCAATTTCATACTTTTCATATTTCTCTTTAAGTGTTTTTGCAAAGCTAATGAAATCTATTATTCTTTTAAACAATACATGGAGACATTTCATGTTTTACTATACAAATATGAATCAATATGTGCTTATCCTTTGAGTCAAACTAAGTTTCTCTTTACATTAGATAATGTGTTTCAATGCAGAAGTGCTTTCCTTGTTTTACTAAAGTCCTTTCATCTACTTATTGGCAATAATTGATTCCTTTAAATTTCATCTGTTTTGCAACACTTGGATAGAAAAAGAGGTGAATATCTTACATTATGTGTTACTCCTGCGGTAATATTCTATGAATTTCGTATATTCGCACCCTCTATATAAGGAATATGGCTGCTAGCTTGGTTATAAACAATGCTAGTCCGATGGTTAGCATCCGATTGGACGAGCAGGAGTTTCATGATATTTTCAATAAATATTATGTACCTCTCTGTTTGTTTGCCTCCCGCTATGTTGACGAAGCGGAGATCTCGGCTGATATTGTGCAAGATGCTTTTGCCAAACTGTGGCAAATCCGGGAAGATTTCTTTTACCTGCATCAGGTGAAAGCGTTTCTTTATACGGCTGTACGTAACAAATCTTTGAACGAACTCGAACATTCGAAGGTGGTATACGAGTATGCTCAGAAGATCATCAACAAAGAAACGGATGCTTTCTTTCACGATGCTGTGGTTGAAGAAGAAACTTATCGCATATTGACAGAAGCCATTGACAGGCTGCCCCAACAGATGCGAGCCATCATGCGCCTGGCCCTGGAAGGGAAAAAAAATGCCGAAATTGCCGAACGGCTTAGTGTATCCGGCGAAACTGTACACACTTTAAAGAAAATAGCTTATAAAAAACTACGCGAATATCTGACTGATTACTATTATTTCATCCTACTCTTTCTCTAGAATCCGTCTGCTTAATCACTTGCTCTAATCACCTTTATTTAAACTACTACACATTTATTTCAAAAAAAGTGTTTAGTCGTTCACCCATATTCTATATTAAGCTGTATTATTATTAAAGATTAATTAAAACAGGTTGAAATATGATAAAGCATGATTTTGCTATTGCTCGTCTTATTGCCGCATTCTTGTCGGGAGAAATAACTCCAGAAGAACGCACAACATTGGATGCTTGGCGAGAAGAGAGTGAAACAAACGAAGCACTCTTTCAGAAGGTTTGTAGTGAAGAAAACTACAAACGGCATGCTGCGAGACGGCAAGACTTTGATCCGGCTACCGGATGGAGCGAAATAGAGAAACGCATAAATGGAAAGAAACGTCGTGCTTTTTACTTGCATATCATGCGATATGCCGCGATCATCCTGCTACCGGTGCTAATAGTGACTCTCTCCCTCAATCATACTCCTGCCAATCAACAGCAGAATGACAATCATCTGCTGATTGCCACACATATATTGCCGGGTGAGGCAAAGGCCATCTTGACATTGGATAATGGGGAAACCCTTTACCTGGATAAAAATTCTACTGATAAAAAGCAGGTACTATCGGACACCCGGATACAGGTTGACTCTACTACATTAAACTATCGCTTAGCTCAAAAACAAGCTATGCAAAGTGCTCCTATATATAATAAGGTAGAAATTCCCTGTGGCGGAGAATATGCCCTTGTGTTGAATGACGGGACTAAAGTGCGTCTGAACTCCCTGAGTAGCCTGCGCTTTCCCGTTGTATTCGGCACAGGTAGCCGTGAGGTGGAGCTGACCGGTGAAGCCTATTTTGAAGTAGCCAAAAACGGAGAACCGTTTGTCGTTCATACGAATGGTATGAAAATAGAAGTGTTAGGTACCATCTTCAATATATTGGCTTATCCCGGCGAGGAGTATCAAACAACGTTGGTTAGCGGTTCGGTGAAGATTAATTCCGATAGAGGGGAAAGTCTTATCCTGAAACCCTCGCAACAGGCAATTCTAAGTCCGGAAAGCGGAAACATAGAAGTACGTACAGTCGATGTGGCATTCTATACCTCTTGGGTGAAGGGTAAAATCTACTTCAAAGATCAACGCTTGGAGGACATCATGAAAACCCTGTCGCGCTGGTACGACATTGATGTGAAGTATGCCGACGAAGAAGTGAAAAACAAGCGGTTCGGCTGTAATGTAGACAGGTACGGAGAAATCACTCCGTTTGTCGAACTGCTCGAAGCCACTAAAGATGTGAAGATAAGCATAAATCATAAAACAATAACTTTTCAATAACTATTAACAACAACTGAGTATGACGAAGAAACAGAACTACACCAAGAGTTGGGAAGGTAGTAAACGTTTGTGGATTACATTCCTGTTTTTCAGCTTCATGATGATTGGCTTTGTACAAGCGGCTAATAATGCTTTTGCACAAGCCACAGTTACGGTGAACCTTAAAAATGTAACATTGAACGATGTGCTTTGGGAAATCCGTCGCCAGACAGACTTTACATTTGTCTACAGCACCAATGTTGTGAAGAACGTAAAGATTCACAGTCTGAATGTAAAGAAAGAGAAGATTGCAGCCGTATTGGATGAATGCCTGAAAAATAGCGGACTGACTTACCTGGTGAAAGATGGTGTGATCGCCATTCAGCCTGCCAACGAAGTGAATGAAGTGGCAGCAGTACAACAGAAAAGTGTAATTACGGGTACGGTACTCGATGAGAACGGAGACCCCATTATCGGTGCTAATGTACTGGTGAAAGGTACGACAGACGGTGCTACCACCGATTTGGATGGGCATTTCAATATCAGTACCGGCAATGCTTCGGTTACGCTGCTGGTTTCGTTCGTGGGGTATATCCGCCAGGAAGTGAAAGCTACTGCCGGGAAAGCTGTGAAAGTGAATTTGGTACCTGATAGCAACCTGATGGATGAAGTGGTAATAACCGGATACGGTACTTTCAAGAAATCGGCTTATGCGGGTTCTGCCGCCAGTGTGAAGGCCGAGAAGATGCAGGACATACCTGCCGTATCTTTCCAAAACTTGCTGCAAGGAAATGCTACCGGCGTACAATTTAGTGCAGGTTCAGGCCAGCCGGGGTCTACTGCTTCTATTAATATACGCGGTATGGGTTCGTTCAATGCCAGTAACTCACCGCTGTATGTGATTGACGGAGTACCTGTCCGTTCGGGTTCTATCAACTCGTTGAGCTCGGATGGTAACCTTGATATCATGTCTACCATCAATACCTCGGACATCGAGAATATTTCTATCATCAAAGATGCCGCTGCCGCTTCACTTTACGGTTCGCGTGCCGCCAATGGTGTGATCTTGATTACTACTAAGAAAGGTAAAGTTGGAAAACCGACCGTTACACTGCGTGCCGATTGGGGTAGCTCCGACTTCGCAATGGATTATCGTCCGGTTATGAATGGCGAAGATCGTCGCGAATACATCTATAATGGTTTGAAGAACAGATATCTGAGAGATGGAAAGACCGAAGAAGCTGCTATCGCCTATGCCGACAAGAATATCGACAAATATGCGCCGGTACCTTGGTGCGGATATGTAGACTGGGATGATGTCATGTTCCAGAAAGGAAACCACCAGTCTTACGAAGCATCTATTTCGGGGGGAACCGACCGTTTCAAATATTATTCGTCTCTGTCTTACCTTAATCAGGAAGGTATTGCTATCAATTCCGGGCTTGAACGTATCAGCGGCCGCCTGAATGTTGATTACCAGGCTACCGACAGGCTTAAGCTGGGTGCAAATATATTGTTTGCAACAGTCAATCAGGATGTTTACGGAGAAGGAACTTCTTATACGTCTCCTTTCTACTCATCGCGCAGTGCGGTTGTACCGTCGGATCCGGTGTATAATGAAGATGGAAGCTGGAACCGCTCTTTTATACGTAACAGCGACCGTAATCCGCTTTTGTCGGCTACATACGATTATCAACGCGAATATGTGACACGTGCTTTCAATACCGTTTATGGTGAATATGAGTTCATCAAGGATTTGAAGTTCAAGTCTACTCTTAGCTATGACTACACCAATACGAAAGGAAAAGAGTGGTCAGACCCCCGTACTTCCAATGGAGACGACATCAACGGTGGTATGTCCAAGAAGTTCTATGAATTCAAGAAGATGGTATGGGCTAACCAGTTGAATTACAAATTCTCCATTGCAACCGATCATCACTTGGATGCTTTGGCTGGTTATGAGATTGATGAGCAATATCGCGACTATCTGTCCGGCTATGCTACCAACTTCGCCACTCATGATAAGAACGATATCAGCAACGGTATGAAGACGGAAAGCGTAGGCGGTTATGACCAAAAAACGCGCATGGTGTCTTATCTGACTCGTCTGAACTATGACTACAAGAACAAATATTATCTGGGTGCCAGCTATCGTATGGACGGCAGCTCACGCCTTCACAGAGATAACCGCTGGGGTAGCTTTTGGTCTGTATCAGGTGCATGGCGCATCATTGAAGAGCAATTTATGCAGTCTTACAAAAACTGGTTGACGGATTTGAAGCTTCGTGCTTCTTACGGTGTGAACGGAACACTTCCTTCCGATTACTTTGGTTACAGAGGATTAAGCAGCTTGACTAACGGTTATCTGGAGCAACCGGGTATCATTCAGTCTCAGTTGAAAAACAATGACTTGGAGTGGGAAACCAACTATAACCTGAACCTAGGTCTGGACTTCGGATTGTGGAACCGCATTAATGTGACGCTTGAATACTACACCCGTACTACCAAGAATCTGCTTATGGACCGTCCTATCTCAATGACCACCGGTTTCAACAGCTATCTGATGAATATCGGCGAAGTGGAGAATCGCGGTGTTGAAGTGGAGATAAACTCCACCAATATTCAAACCAAGAACTTTACTTGGAATTCTACTTTGAACTTGTCTCACAACAGAAACAAGATTGTTACCTTGGATGGTATACAAACCGAGATATCCGCCGGTTCTCAAATTCGTAAGGTGGGTGAGGCTTATCGTACATTCTACATGATTGAATTCGCAGGAATCAACCCTGAAACAGGTAATCCGCAATTCTACAAGAATACGTTGGACGAGAACGGCAATTACAGCAAGGAAATTACTGAGAAAGTGAAAGAGGCCAAAGCGATTGTGATAGATAAGACAGCCGATCCTAATCTGAGCGGAGGTTTCTCCAATTCACTTCGTTACAAGTGGTTCGACCTGAACTTCCTGTTCACCTTCCAGTTTGGCGGTTATTCTTACGACAACTGGGCACAGAAGACCGAGCATGGCGGTGACGACCTGAAAGCGAATATTCCTACTTATTACAAGGACAATTGGAAGAAGCCGGGCGATATTTCCAGATACGAGATATTCATCTCTTCTCCCGACGAACCTATGTACGACGTCACTAATACCCGTCGTCTGCATAGCTCCGATTTCGTCCGTCTTAAATCAATGACATTCGGTTTCACCCTACCCAAGCAGTGGGTTTCCAAAGTGGGCATCAGCAATGCACGTTTGTTCACATCGGCAGACAATCTTTGGACATGGGCAGCTTATGACTATTATGATCCCGAAGCAGTGGTAGGTGGTACGGCTATTTGGGGAACTCCTCCTCTGAAGACTGTGACATTTGGCATAAACGTTAATTTCTAACTATTTAAAATTGAACACTATGAGAATATTGAAATATTTGGTTATCAGTTCTATGTTGTTGGCCATTTCTTCTTGTGGCAACGACTGGTTGGATTTGGATCCTTCGACTTCTGTTGATACCGAAACAAGTATCAACCAGTTGTCCGATATCGAATTTACATTGAACGGCATTTATAGCACCATGCAGAATACGAATGCTTATTCAGGACGCTTGATGTACTATGGAGACGTGACAGGTGACGACATGCAGGCGGTAGGTGCTACCAAGCGTACGGGAGATTACTATCGTTTCACATACAACAAGGATAACGCTCCCAGCACGCACTGGTCTTATCTCTACTCCATTATTCAGAACTGCAATCTCATCTTGATGAATATCGACAAACTGCCTGCTGAGGAAGATGAAGATGAGGACGGCTATCGCGACGACTTGAAGGGACAGGCATTGGCCCTCCGCGGACTGGCATTATTCGATCTGACCCGTTTCTTTGGCTATCCTTATCTGAAAGATAACGGTGCTTCGTTGGGTGTGCCCATCGTGAAAGATTTGTCTACTATCGATAGCAAGCCCAAGCGCAATACGGTTGCCGAGTGCTATACAGAAATCATTTCTGATTTCACGACTGCTATTCCATTGTTGGGTACTAAATTTACTAAGGGTAAAGTAAACCGCTGGGCGGCATTAGGATTGCTGAGCCGTGTTTATCTGTACAAGGGCGAGAATGCGAAGGCCTTGACTGCGGCGGAAGATGCCATTGCCGGTGCCGAAAAAGCGAAATATGCTCTTTGGAAGAATGACGAATATGCTACGGCATGGAGCAACGATGCGAGTAAATTGAATCCCGGAGAAGTGCTGTTCGAAATTGTCAATCTGACCACAGACAGTCCGGGTAAGGAAAGTATGGGATACCTGAACTCCTATAGTGGTTATGACGACATGTGTCTCACGGCATCTTTCTATAAACTCCTGAAAGCCGATAAGAACGACGTGCGTCTCAAGCTGCTGAAAATAGAGAAGAAAGACTATGCTTATGTCTTCAAGTATCAGCCACAGGAAGGCGAAAACATTATGGATGCCAATATCCCTATTATCCGTTTGTCCGAGGTGTATCTGAATGCTGCCGAAGCAGCCGTGAAGGTAAATAATAACGATGCTGCCGTAGATTATCTCGATGCAATCGTGAGACGTGCCAATCCTGAGAAGACCGTTGTCGGGAAAACACTTACCGTAGAAGACGTATTGAATGAACGCCGCAAGGAACTGGTAGCCGAAGGACATCGCATGTTCGATTTGATGAGAAACGGTATGACTATGAAGCGCCTCGACGTAACGGATGATGACATTGCTAAGACTGCGCACGATTCTCCGGTGATGGAAGCCGACTGGAACTACTACAAAATAGTACTTGCTATTCCTAGGTTCGAAATGAATACGAATCCCAATATGGTGCAGAATCCCGGATATGGCGATTAATAAATGATAACTATGATACAAAAGAATCTTCGTTTCCGATATTCTCTTGTTTTATTTACTCTACTAACATGCATCAGTTCCGGTCTAATGGCCGGAACTCTTGCTTTGGGAGAGAAGGGGAAGAATAAAAAGGAAGAGAAAAAAGAATTACTTACCGCAGACGGTCCGTATATTCTTTATCAACCCGAAGGAGGTGCGCGCGTCATCACCGTAAACGAGTGCGGCGTCCTCCTTGATACTACCTATGCCACGCTACCGGAGGATTTCTCCTTTCGTGTATCAGATCATAAAGGGCGATACCCTTTTACGGTAAAGCTACACCCTTCAAAACGGCAAAGTTGGCAATGGCAACAGGCCGACAAGGTATTTGTAATGTCCGACCCTCACGGTAAGATGGATTGTGTGGTAAGCCTCCTGCAAGGAAACCATGTCATTGACCGGGATTTGCATTGGAGTTTTGGCAATAATCAGCTGATGGTTATTGGGGATATCTTTGACCGTGGCAAGGATGTGACACAGATTTTCTGGTTCTTCTATAAATTGGAGGCCGAAGCGGTTGCTGCCGGTGGAAAAGTGTCCTTCTTGCTGGGCAATCACGAGCCTATGGTGCTGGCAGGCGATATGCGTTACTCCAAAGGAAAATATCAGGCATTGGCTGATACGCTGGGGATGTCCTATCCGTATCTGTGGAGTGAGAACACGGAATTGGGAAGGTGGCTGGCAACTCGCAATACGATGCAAGTCATAGGTAAAGATTTGTATGTCCATGCCGGATTGAGCAAAAACTTCTATGAGCACAACCTCGACATCAATACCGTGAACGAAACAATGAGCAAGGCTTTGTTTATGGATAAGAAGAAACGCTCGGCATTGTCTCCGCTTACTGATTTTCTTTACGGTAGTTACGGGCCTATCTGGTATCGTGGTTTGGTCAGGGACAAAGAGAAGTATCATCCTCTGTCTGCCGATACGCTTCAATTGCTTTTAAATAGATATCAGGTGGATCGTATCATTGTGGGGCACACCATTTTTGATGATATTACCAAGTTCTACAAAGGAAAAGTGATCGGTGTCAACGTGGACAATGAAAAGAATCGTAAACATAAGCGCGGCCGCGCGTTGCTGATAGAGCCTCGTGGCTGTTTTGTTGTTGGAGACAAAGGAAAGATGCGTAAATTGTGAGAATATGCTTGACTAAGCATGAATAAACAAAGAAGAAGGCGGCTTCCGATATCGGAAGCCGCCGTACATATATATAAACTGGTTTTATGCTCTTTCTGATTACAATTTCGGACCAGCAGCAACCAAAGCCTTACCAGCTTCGTTTCCGGTAAACTTAGCGAAGTTCTTGATGAAACGACCAGCCAAGTCTTTAGCTTTTTCTTCCCATTGACAAGCACATTCGTAAGTGTCACGAGGATCAAGGATCTTCGGATCAACACCCGGCAATGCAGTAGGAACAACGAAATCGAAGAAAGGAATAACCTTAGTAGGAGCCTTGTCGATAGAACCGTCAAGGATAGCGTCGATGATACCACGAGTATCTTTGATAGAGATACGCTTGCCGCTACCGTTCCAACCTGTGTTAACCAAGTATGCCTTAGCACCAACCTTCTGCATCTTCTTAACCAATTCTTCACCGTACTTAGTGGGGTGCAATGACAAGAAAGCAGCACCGAAGCAAGCAGAGAATGTAGGAGTCGGTTCAGTGATACCACGTTCTGTACCAGCCAACTTAGCAGTGAAACCGGACAAGAAGTAGTATTGAGTTTGCTCAGGGTTCAAGATAGATACCGGAGGCAATACACCGAATGCGTCAGCTGACAAGAAGATTACTTGTTGAGCGTGAGGACCTTTAGACACCGGCTTAACGATGTTTTCGATGTGGTAGATAGGATAAGATACACGAGTGTTTTCAGTTACTGACTTGTCAGCGAAGTTGATTTCGCCTTCAGCGTTAACTGTACAGTTTTCCAACAGTGCATCGCGTTTGATAGCATTCCAGATGTCCGGTTCGCTTTCTTTATCCAAGTTGATGGTCTTAGCATAGCAACCACCTTCGAAGTTGAATACGCCTTCGTCATCCCATCCGTGTTCGTCATCACCGATCAACAGACGTTTCGGGTCAGTAGACAAAGTTGTCTTACCTGTACCGGACAGACCGAAGAAGATAGCTGAGCTCTTGCCTTCTTTGTCAGTGTT
>JAEXAJ010000138.1 GCA_023458215.1 Bacteroidota bacterium | reverse complement strand
ATAACCCGCGCGGCTACTGGCGTGGCCCCATCTGGCTGGACCAGACTTACTTTGCCATTCGCGGACTCCGCAACTATGGTTATCATAAACTGGCCGATGAATATACCTTGCAGGTATTCGACCGCCTGAACGGATTGAAAGAAGGAGCGCCCATCCACGAGAACTACGGTACGCATACCGGAGAACGGTTGAAAGCGCCGCACTTTAGTTGGAGTTCCTCCCATCTGCTGATGATGTACGATGATTACGGGAAGTAATTCTTGCGTGAGGGATAGCTTTCCTTGGAAATCTATCCCTCTATAATTTCACAGCTACGCTAATATTGTTTAGGAGAATGTCACTCATGTCTCAGAATGCTGCACCGGCAGTATTTTGTTGTTTTATAATGATGTAGGTAATGGTTGAATGTTCTACATTTGTAAACAGAGTATATGGTTTTCACACCGTATATCATGCATGAACAAATACTTTATTAATCTATAAAACAGCAACCATGAAGAAAAATTGTCTTTTAGCAGCGAGTTTTCTCTTCATCTTTTGTCTGGAAGCCGGTGCTCAGAAAAGAGATGAAGTAACCTGGGAGAAATTCGAGGACATCACCATCCCCATTCCTCCCTCAACTCACCCCCGACTCTATGTACGTCCCGCCAATTTACCGGATTTAAAGAAACGGATGGATCACCCGCAAGTAAAAGCAAACCTGGCAACCTTGCGCAAACTTGGCATAGACCGCACCGCAGAGGAAGAGGCAAAAGTAACCGACAGAGGCTTCCGCTACTACTTCGAGATGCGGGGAGTAACCAGCCGTGTACAAGTACAAGCTCTCGACTATCTGGTATATGGTGACAAGAAGCAAGCCAGACGCGCCATCACTTCCATGCTCGATTCATTGCAGCATACCAATTTCGGAACCAAACAAGACTTATCGCGCGCCAGCGGAGTCATGCTGATGTGCGGCGCGATGGTATATGACTGGTGCTACGACCAGATGAAAGAATCGGAAAAGAAAGCCTATATAGAATCGTTCATCCGAATCTCCAAGACCATGGAATGCGGTTATCCGCCCAAAAATAACGAACCCATAGCCGGACACTCGTCCGAATGGATGATCTTGCGGGACATGCTTTCAGCCGGTATTGCTATCTACGACGAATATCCGGATATGTACCTCCATGTCATCCGAATGCTGTACAAGGATTACTTGCCGGTAAGAAATTACATCTATTCTGGTCATAATTATCATCAGGGAACAAGCTATGTCAATGTGCGTTTCAGCAATGACCTGTTCTCCTTATGGATTCTGGATCGTATGGGAGCCGGCGCAATCTACAATCCCGCACAACAATTCGTACCGTACGACTTCCTGTACCGCCGTCGTCCGGACGGACAAGTAATGCCCGCAGGCGATACGAATCCTAACAAAAGGAACATTCCTTCTTACTCCCTGCCCGCCATGCTCGCTTCCAGCTTCTATAAAGACAATTATCTGGCTTACGAATACGAACTCAAGCCCAAATTAGAAAGCCACTGCCTTATCTTCGAGATACTGTGGAGAGATTTTGATTTGAAAGCCAAGGCTCCTGATGACTTGCCGCTGACCCGATACTCAGGCTCACCTTTCGGGTGGATGATAGCGCGTACAGGATGGGACAAAAACAGCGTGATTACCGAAATGAAAATCAATGAACAATTCTTTGGTAACCATCAACACATGGACGGTGGTTCGTTCCAACTTTATTATAAGGGCCCGTTGGCAATAGATGCCGGAGCTTACCAAGGAAGTTCCGGCGGATATAACAGCCCGCACAACAAAAATTTCTTCAAACGTACCATTGCCCATAACTCATTGTTAGTATACAACCCGAACGAGAAATTCGCCAGCTGGAATTATGGCGGACAAGATAAAACAGAATTTGCCGATAATGACGGTGGACAACGCATGCCGGGTGACCGCTGGGAGACTTGCCGCTCTTTTAAAGATTTATTAAGCAAGGAATATACTACAGGCAAAGTCCTGGGACATGGTTTCGGTCCCGATGCCAATAAACCTGACTATTCTTATCTGAAAGGTGACATCACGCAAGCCTATACAGACAAGGTAAAAGAAGCGAAACGCTCTTTTGTTTTCCTCAACCTGCACGCTACCGAAGTGCCTGCCGCCTTAATCGTGTTTGATAAAGTTGTCTCTTCCGACCCTCAGTTCAAGAAGTTCTGGCTACTGCACAGTATAGAAGAGCCGATAATAGAAAATAACCGTTTCACCGTCAAACGCACCCAAAACGAAGATACCGGCATGTTACAGAATCAAGTGTTGCTCCCCGAAATTCAAGATGCACGGATAGAGAAAATCGGTGGAAAAGGAAAAGAGTTTTGGGTATTCGGCACCAATTATGCCAACGATGCCATGCCGAGACGTCCCGACGACGCCAACGAAAGAGGCGCATGGCGTGTAGAAATATCACCTGTAACCGCTGCTGCCGAAAATTACTTTCTGAATGTAATGCAAGTAGCCGACAACACCTGTCTGCAAATGAATGAAGTAAAACGCATCGATGCAGATAAAATAGTAGGCGTGCAGATAGCCGACCGCGTCGTCACCTTCAGCAAAGACAGCCAACCACTGCCCGGTAAATTTGATTTCGCGGTAAGTGGCAGCCAAACTATGAAGTTTGTCATTACCGACCTTATTCCGGGAACCTGGCAAATCAAGAAAGACGGCAAGGTATATATTCCCGCGCTGGAAGTTC
>JAEXAJ010000137.1 GCA_023458215.1 Bacteroidota bacterium | reverse complement strand
TGTGTGGAGAGCGGAAAACGAGACTCGAACTCGCGACCCTAACCTTGGCAAGGTTATGCTCTACCAACTGAGCTATTTCCGCAGGTATTTTGGAGAACGGGTGCAAAGATAAACACTTTTCCCGTTCCTACCAAACATTTCTTTCAAAAAATATACTACTCGAAGCGGGACTTGAACCCGACTGTTGCTACTTAGCGACCAAGTAATACTTTTTCTGCACTTTCCATGATTTCAAAGTTGAACCCATCTACTACATTCTGCATTAATGCGGAGATTTCGTCATTGCAGAGGTTGCCGATACTGCCTTCGTGCGTATGGTGAACTTCTTTGCTGTGAGAGAATTTTCCGGCTTCTATATCCAAACCTACTTTCTTATACGCATCCCGGAAAGGCATGCCTTCACGTGCCAAGCGGTTCACTTCCTCCACGCTGAATATAAGCAGATACTTGTCATCATCCAGGATTTGTTCGTTCACCTTTATTTCATTCATGATATACGTAGTCATCTGCAAACAATCTTTCAACTCTTGGAAAGCAGGAAGAAAGACTTCTTTGATAATCTGTAAATCGCGGAAATAACCTGACGGCAAATTATTGGCAATCATCATAATCTGCTGAGGCAAGGATTGTAACTTATTACATTTGGCGCGGGTCAGCTCAAACACATCGGGATTCTTCTTATGAGGCATAATACTGGAACCGGTAGTACAATCTTCGGGCAACTTCACGAAACCGAAGTTCTGACTATTGAACATACATGCATCAAATGCCAGTTTAGAAATAGTACCCGCAATACTTGCCAAAGCAAAAGCGACATTACGTTCCATCTTTCCACGTCCCATCTGGGCATATACCACATTATAATTCATGGAATCGAATCCCAAAAGTTCTGTTGTCATCGTACGGTTCAGCGGAAATGAAGAACCATATCCGGCAGCCGACCCCAATGGATTGCGATTACACATTTTAAAGGCAGCTTGAAGGAATAGCATGTCGTCTACCAGCCCTTCGGCGTATGCTCCGAACCATAATCCAAAAGACGAAGGCATAGCTATTTGCAAGTGGGTATATCCCGGCATTAATACATTCTTATAACGATTGCTTTGCACAATAAGTACATGGAACAATTGTTCTACCGCCTCGGCTATCTCCTTGATCTGTGCACGAGTAAACAACTTCAAATCGAGCAATACCTGGTCGTTACGTGAACGCCCGCTATGAATTTTCTTACCCACATCCCCCAATTTACGGGTCAACATAAGTTCTACCTGAGAGTGTACATCTTCCACACCTTCTTCTATTACGAACTCCCCACTCTCTGCCGTAGCATAGATATTCTTCAACTCGGCAAGCAACTGCTTCAATTCATCTTTTGTCAACAGACCGATACTTTCGAGCATTGTAATGTGAGCCATAGACCCAACCACGTCATGTTTTGCCAAATACAGATCCATTTCGCGATCACGCCCCACAGTGAAGCGCTCGATATCTTTATTTACCTGAACGGATTTCTCCCAAAGTTTCTGAGCCATAAAAAATAGTGATTAACGATTAGTGATTAGTGATTAGTAATGAGTGGTTAGTGATAAACGTTATCACTGTCATTGTGCACAAATCACTAACCACTAATCACTAATCACTTTTTTTAGTATTCTATCAAAGCCAACATGTCCGCCATCTTATCCAATCCTTCCTGCAAGGGTTTCTGCACCATGGTTTTCATGAAGGGATTTAAATCCATACCGATGGTGAGCTTCATTTTGCATTCGGCATCCGTTACCGGAACAATCTGAATCCATAGGTTAAATGGCAACGGAGAAGTTGTAGTCGCAAACTTTATACATTTGGCCGGTTCTTTCTCTACAATCTGCAAAGTAATTTTTCCAACAGGAGCCACTTCTATGGACATACTTTCGGCATCAAAACTCAAGTTCTTTACTTTATCTTCCGGCAGGCGGTCTTTTACCTTTTCCAGGTTATTCAAATCGGAAAGTTTCTCATAAACTGCTTCCTGAGAAGCGGGGATAACTTTCACTTCACTCTCAAATTTCGTCATATCCTAATCTTATTTAAAAGACAAAAAGAACTATTCGGACAGAATCTATCCGAATGGTTCTTTCGTCATACTTATATAATAAAAAACAACAAGTCCTATTTTCCGGATTCCCAGTGTGCAGGGTCTTTACGCCATTCATTCAACGTTTCTACATCTTCTTCCTCAATGTAACCCGTACGCAGTGCTACTTCCATTACTGCTTCATAATTGGTCAGTGTTACCAACGTTACTTTGGCATCCTTAAATGCTTTTTCAGCAACCGGAAAGCCGTAAGTATAGGCGGCAACCATACCAATAACCTCACATCCGTCACGACGAATCGCTTCTACAGCTTTCAAGCTGCTTCCGCCGGTAGAAATCAAATCTTCTACTACCACGACTTTCATACCGGGACGAAGTTCACCTTCAATCAAATTCTCCAGTCCATGGTCTTTCGGAGTGGAGCGTACATATACAAACGGGAGGTTTAATGCATCAGCCACCAATGCCCCTTGAGGGATGGCGCCTGTTGCCACACCGGCAATAGCATCTACCTGTCCGAAACGTTCCAAAATAAGACGCGTAATTTCGACTTTCACAAAATTACGGAGAGAAGGATAAGAAAGGGTTTTGCGGTTATCACAATAAAACGGAGATTTCCAACCGGATGCCCAAGTGAAGGGGTTAGCCGGTTGTAATTTAATCGCTTTAATCTTCAGCAACTTTTCTGCAAACAATCTTTCTAAATTTTTCATAGCGAAACTTACTATTATGATAAATATGGCACAAAAATACGGAAACTGAATGAGAATAAAAAAGA
>JAEXAJ010000136.1 GCA_023458215.1 Bacteroidota bacterium | reverse complement strand
GGAGCTGCTGGAGCGGACAAGACTTCCACAGACGCTTGAAGTCGTAACCGATAGTCACGTTCTGAATCTTGAAGTAGTCGCCGTCTTCGAGCATGGCTGCCGACATGTATTTCCAGTTCGGAGTGTCGAAACCATCGAAGAGGGGGAGTTTATTGCTGGTGCCTTCGCCCTTCCAAGAACCATAGACAATCTTCTTATTGAGGTTCTCCGTGAGGAAGTCCTGGTTTGCCCAAGTGCGCAGAATCTGTTGTCCGAAGGCTCCCGCACCGGTTACAGAGAAGTCGAAGCCCTTGTAGCCGAGGTTGATGTTCAATCCCATGGTTACATCGGGGTGAGGGTCGCCAATCATGGTGCGGTCGTTGTCATCGATTACGCCGTCACCGGTCACGTCACGGTAGATGATGTCACCCGGTTTCAACTTGTCGTTTCCACCATGAAGCTTATCCTCATACTTCTCGGAGAACTGGCGAATCTGTTCGCCGTTCTGGAACACGCCGTTCGTGTCGTAACCGTAGAAAAAGCCGATGGGTTTGCCTATCTGTGCACGGTAGACTTCGCCTTCGAGCTGATGCCAAACGGCTCCGGGTCCGTGGATGATGCCTTCGGCGTTGGCCAGCTTGGTCACTTCGTTCTTGTTGTAGGACATGTTGGCGGTAATGCCGTAACGCAGACCGTTCTTGAGTTGGTCGTTCCAGCTAAGAGAGAGTTCGATACCCTTGTTGTCTACATTACCACCGTTGATGTAGGGAGCGCCGATACCATATACGCCCAAAATCGGAGCGCGAACCAGCCAGTCTTTTGTGCTTTTCTTATACCAGTCGAAGGTCAGTCCTAAACGACTGTCCAGGAAACGGGCATCGATACCGATGTTCAGCTGCTCGGAAGTCTCCCAAGTCAGTTTGGGATTGCCCAGTACGTTGAACGAACCGCCGGTGGTGGCTTCTTCGTGGTTGCCCACGCCGAAGTAGTAGGCGTCGGAATCGTTGAATCCCACTTGTGTCAGGTATTGGAAGTTGGGAATGTTGCAGTTACCGTTCTGTCCCCAGGATGCACGGATTTTAAGGAAGTCCATGTAGTCTCTGACGGATTCCATGAATTCTTCGTTGGTCACTACCCAACCTGCCGATGCGGAGGGGAAGATACCCCAGCGGTGACCTTTGGCAAAGTTTGAAGAACCGTCGGCGCGAACCGTGGCTTGCAGCATGTATTTTTCGTTGAAGTTGTAGTTGGCACGTCCGAAGAAGGAGGCCAGGGAGCTGTCGTATGCAGGATGACCGCCTACGCTGACATCGGCCAGTTTCTTGATTTGCGCATTGTCCAAGTACGCATGGTTCCAACTGTCACCGAAAAGCAGGTTGTTGCCACTGGCTTCCAGGTGTTCGCCGAACTTGTTTTGTTCGATGGTCTGACCCACTACGACGTCGATGTTGTGCCTGTTGATATTAAATTTGTAACTCAAGGTGTTTTCGAATGAGATGTTCGACCAGGAATCCGTCGATTGGGAGGCGTTGTCCTGAGTGGCCGTGTTTGTACCCGAGTCGTGTATTCTGGTCATGGCACGATAAGAACTGTAACCAAAGCGGTAGCTGAACTGTGACTTGTAAATCAAGTTTCGTATAGGCTGTATTTCAAGGTAGGCGCTGGTGTTCACGTTCCAGTTGTTACTTTCGTTCAATCCTTGGCTGGTAGTGTTGGCAATAGCCAGCGGGTTGATGGCGGCACCCAGTGTCCACCCGTCGGCCGACATTTCGGCGTTGGTGTAGTAGTTTCCGTTGGCATCGCGAACGGGGAGTAACGGATTGGCGTTCAATAAATCGTGTACGTTGTTCCAATACATGCTCCCCTGGGAGATACCTGTCTTGCTGCCATGTCCGATGTTCACGTTCTCGCCTATGGTAATCACGTCGTAAGAGTTGTTCTTGGAACGGAGCAGGGTGTGCGAGGAATTCAAGCGGATGTTATAGCGGTCGAATTGCGACTGGTTCTCACCGCCCAAGATACCGTCTTGTCCGGTGTAGGAGAAGCCGAAGGAGAACTTCGATGCGTCTGACCCTCCTATCAAGTTGATGGAGTGGTTCTGTGTTACGGCGCCTTTGTGATAGGATTCGTCAATCCAGTTCGTTCCCTTCCAACCGTTCTTCTTCACGTTTCCATCCGCGTCGAAGAGGCTTTCATAGATGGCTGCGGGAAGCTTTGCCTGCCAGTCGGGCACGGCAGCACCGCCGTTGAACTCGCGAAGTTGACGGCTGTAGATGTATTCCTGGGCATTCAAAACGTCGGGAGCCTTATATAAGTATTGTTGGCCGTAGTATCCGTCGTAGGATATTTGCAGCTTGCCGGTCTTGCCCTGCTTGGTGGTAATAAGGATTACACCGTTGGCGGCACGGGCACCGTAGATGGCTGCGGAAGCGGCATCTTTCAGCACATCGATGGATTCGATGTCGGCAGGGTTCAAGTCGTTCAGGTTACCACCGGCAACACCGTCAATTACGTACAACGGGTCCGAATTACCCGTAGTACCCAAACCGCGGATGTTCACCTTGAAGCCTTCGCCTGCCTGGCCATTCTTTTGCATAATGGTGACACCGGGAGACTGGCTCTGCATGGCAGTCAATGCCGAGGTGGTGGAGAGTTTCTGAATGTCATCGCCTTTCACCTGCACAGTGGCACCGGTGACAAGTTTCTTTTTCTGTACGCCATAGCCCACAACCACTACGTCGTCCAACGACTGTGCGTCTTCCTTAAGAATGATTTTCATGCCCGAAGCAGCCGCCACCGTCTGGGTGGAAAAGCCCACGAAGCTGACTTCAATGGTTTGACCTGGAGCTACATCCAAGGAGAACTTACCGTCGATGTCGGTAATCGTTCCTTTGGTAGTACCTTTTACCCGGATGTTAGCGCCGATAATTGGTTCGCCAAAATCATCTACAACCGTACCGGTGATGTACTGTGTTTGTGCTATGGCGATGTTGCCACCTCCACTTACAAACCCCGGGGCACCACTGGCAAACAATACGAACAATGCGCTTGCGAGCCATGATTTAATAGTTTTGATACACATGTTGTTTGAATCTTGATCCGATGTTTTACCTTAATGCATTGCAGGGATCTTTTGCAATGCTGGTATTTGATTTAAGGAGGGCTCTGTTGTCTTATATTTCAATGTCCGATAATAGGCAGCAGAACCCTTTAAACCACCTAAGACGAACATCTATTTTTGCACAATTATACTTTTTAAAATCAGCTATAGCTCGTTAATAACCAATACCCGGCAAATTATTACCAAAGTATTGTTGTTATTACTTTGGCACAAATTTACTTTATTCAGTTGAAAGAAGGCTACTGTAATGTATCCCGTGTTGCATATCTATGTAACATAGCTTTCCTTTATATTACATATTGTTTTCTAGTTGTAACATATATGCTGTATAGCAGTTTCATATACGCTTTTTACAGGTTATTATTCCTTTTTTTCGGGTCGGCTGAACTGTTTCGACGGGTTGTATTTCTCGGGTTATAGGATGGATTGTGCTACTTCGTATTATTTATGCTTCTCACGGTCACTTTTGGCGCATTCATTACCGGAGAAGACATGAACTAAACAGAATGTTATTTTTTAGACATAAGAACAAATTAGAAAACATAAGCTATATCTTACTATGAATATGTTCTTTTGCTCTTATGTCTAAAAATAATTCTTTTGTCTTTTAGTTCAAAACCACTCAGAAATGAGCTAGATGACAAGCATGAGTATCTCAGAATCTCCCGCCTGAAAGGGGGAGTTTGAGGTACTTTTGCTCATAGCCGTTCAATAATGAGCCATCGGCCCAGCCATGACAAATAGAAGGAAGATACTTACAATAGAATAAGCGATAACGAAGAAATTATCAGACCGATTATCAGGGTTATAGAGGCAAATGTAACATAGATAAAAGCCTTTGTAACACTGACAATATAATGTGTTACGCAATCATACCCATTACAAAAAGTGTATTTCTTACATTTGCAGCGGAGGATTCTTATAGCCCCAAAGTAGTATCTTCCATCTTTGAGAAATCTTTAAATTAAATAGTATGAAAAGAGTAGTTTTATCCATTGTTTGCATTTTATGCGCTTTGCTGGTCAAAGCAGAGAATTATCCTTATCAGAACCCGAATCTAAGTTCGAGTGAAAGAGCACAAGATTTGCTCTCACGCCTGACGCTGGAAGAAAAAGCAGGGCTGATGTGTGATGTATCCGAAGCTATCCCCCGGCTTGGCATCAAGAAATTCAACTGGTGGAGTGAAGCACTGCACGGAGTAGCCAACCAAGGGAACGTCACCGTCTTTCCTGAGCCCATAGGCATGGCAGCTTCTTTTAATGAAGACCTGCTCTTCAAAATCTTCACTGCAACTTCTGACGAAATGCGTGCCAAGTATAACGAGCGCATACGCAACGGGCAGGAGGATGAACGTTTTCATAGTCTTTCGGTATGGACACCCAACGTAAACATCTTTCGTGACCCGCGTTGGGGACGGGGGCAAGAGACTTACGGAGAAGATCCTTACCTGACTTCCCAAATGGGAGTGGCTGTAGTGAAAGGATTGCAAGGACCGGAAAATGAGAAATACCGCAAGCTACTGGCTTGTGCCAAGCATTATGCCGTGCATAGCGGCCCGGAATGGAGCCGGCATTCTGCCAATCTGAATAATGTGAATCCACGCGAATTGTGGGAGACTTATCTGCCTGCCTTCAAAGCATTGGTGCAGAAAGCGGATGTACGTGAAGTGATGTGTGCCTACCAACGTCTGGACGACGACCCTTGTTGCGGCAACAGCCGTCTGCTTCAGCAAATATTGCGGGATGAATGGGGATTCAAATATATGGTGGTTTCCGACTGTGGAGCCATCAGCGACTTCTATACTTCGCACAAATCATCTTCGGACGCCGTACATGCCGCAGCCAAAGGAACATTGGCAGGTACCGATGTGGAATGCGGATATGGATATGCTTATAAAGAACTTCCCAAAGCCGTAGCTCAAGGACTGATTTCAGAAAAGGAAATAGACAAGCACGTACTTCGTTTGCTCGAAGGTCGTTTCGAACTTGGTGAAATGGATGATCCTTCTTTAGTGTCTTGGTCGAGTATCCCGACATCGGTCATCAACAGCAAAGCCCACAAGGCTCTTTCTTTAGAGATGTCAAGGCAGAGTATGACGCTGCTGCAAAACAAAAATAATCTGTTGCCATTGAGCAAATCAACTCGCAGAATTGCAGTCATTGGTCCTAATGCCGATGAAAAGAGTATGCTTTGGGGTAACTATAATGGTACACCCAACCAAACTATCACTATACTGGAAGGAATACAGAATAAAATAGGCAAGAATAAGGTGGTATACATGAAAGGCTGCGACTTGGTAAATGACCAGATTTTAAAATCTTACCTCAACCAATGCAGCATAGATGGCAAGCCGGGTATAAAGGCTACTTTTTGGAACAATCCCGACCGGACAGGAAAACCGGTATCTTCGCTTCAAACGACGCAACCTATCAATGTTACGACCTATGGACAACATACTTTTGCCCCCGGCGTGAATTTGGAAAAATTCTCTGCCAAATATGAAACCGTATTCAGGCCTAAAGAATCGGGCGAGGTACTTCTAAGTATGGAGGGATGTAGCTACTTCGAGTTGTTTGTTAATGGTAAGTCCATGCACAAGGAACGCACATGGCGTACTACCGATACACGTACCTTGCTACAAGTGGAGAAAGATAAAGAGTATAAAATAGAAATATTGTATGCGCAAGTGGAGAATTGGGCGGCCAATTTAAAATTCAATCTTGGTAAAGAATACGCTATTGACTATGACGAAAACATAGCCAAACTGAAAGATGTGGATCAGGTTATTTTTGTCGGAGGCATTTCTCCACAACTGGAAGGTGAGGAAATGCCGGTGACGCTTCCCGGATTTAAAGGAGGAGACCGCACCGATATAGAATTGCCCGCAGTACAACGGAAGTTCCTGAAAGCATTGAAAGAAGCCGGAAAGCAGGTAGTACTGGTCAATTGTTCAGGATCGGCCATCGCTCTGCTACCCGAAACGGAGAGTTGTGATGCTATCCTTCAGGCTTGGTATGGAGGTGAAGTGGGTGGAACGGCTGTTGCCGATGTCCTGTTTGGTGATTATAACCCTTCGGGCAAGCTGCCGGTTACGTTCTATAAGTCAACGGAACAGCTTCCTGATTACGAAGACTATTCGATGAAAGGACGTACTTATAGATATATGTCCGATGCATTATTTCCATTCGGTTATGGATTGAATTACACTACATTCGGTATGGGTGAGGCTCGGCTCGATAAAGAAGCACTGAAGTTGATTGTCCCGGTAGGCAATACAGGCAAACGTGACGGAACTGAAGTGGTGCAGGTTTACGTACGCAAGGTGGGCGATACCAACGGTCCGTTGAAGACTCTGAAGGCATACCGGCGAGTAACGTTAAAAGCAGGTGAGAGTAAAGAGGTAGTATTGCAACTCTCGCCGGAGGCTTTCGAGTTTTTTGATGATACCACCAATACGATGCGTGTTGTTCCGGGCAGCAGTTATGAGATACTCTATGGCAGCAGTTCCGATGCCGGAGACTTGAAGACACTCCGCATGACCTTATGATGAGGGTCTTATCAGAATGACCAAGTTGCTGTTTAAAAGAAATAAAATATGAACTATAATTACGACAACATACTTATGAAAAACATTTCCTTATTGTCTGTTATTGCTTTTCTATGTCTCATGACCGGCATGGTACAAGCACAAAATCCCATTATCCGCGACCAGTTCTCTGCCGACCCTACGGCCAAAGTATTTGAAGGAAAAATGTACGTATATCCTTCTCACGACATACCAAGCCCTATAGACAAGCTGAAAGAATGGTTCTGCATGGCGGATTATCATGTCTTTTCATCCGATAATCTGACTGATTGGAAAGATCATGGTGTCATTGTCAACCAAGCGCATGTTCCCTGGGTAGAACCTGACTCCTACTCCATGTGGGCACCCGATTGTGTCTACAAAGAGGGCAAGTATTATTTCTACTTCCCCGCTGCTCCCCGTGGCAAAGAAAAGGAATTTGGCGTAGGAGTAGCTATCTCAGACAAACCTTACGGCCCCTTCATACCCCAAATGACAGCCATAAAGGGAGTGAACGGCATTGACCCATGTGTATTAGTAGATACAGACGGTCAAAGCTATATCTACTGGGCAGGTGGCGGTATGTTTATGGCCAAGCTGAAAGACAATATGACCGAACTGGCTTCAGAACCGATACCTGTACCGGGATTGCCCGATGGTTTCAAAGAAGGCCCCTTCGTATTTGAACGGAAAGGAAAATACTATTTCACTTTCCCATGGGTAAAGGATAAGACCGAAGTACTGGCTTATAGCATGGGAGACAGTCCGACGGGACCTTTTGAGTTCAAAGGAATCATTATGGATGAATCCCCCATAGGCTGCTGGACCAACCATCACTCCATCGTGGAATACCAAGGACAATGGTATCTCTTCTATCATCACAACGATTATTCACCGCACTTCGACAAGAATCGCTCTGTACGTGTGGATTCCCTCTTTTTCAAGACTGATGGCACTATCAGTAAAGTAATCCCTACCCTACGCGGAGTGGGTATTACCGATGCACGCACGCGTATCCAAATAGACCGTTACAGCAGTATCAGTCCTGAAGGGACTTCTATTGACTTTTTAGATGAAGCCGATAAATTTCAGGGTTGGAAGGCTGTCTTTAGCAAAAAGAACGCCTGGCTGCAATACAACCGGGTGGATTTCGGCAACGAGAAAGTACAAAAGCTGACTTTACGCACCCGTTCTTTATCCGGCGGGGAACTGCAAGTGCGTGCCGGGAAAAATGGAAAATTGATAGCAAATGTCAGCATTCCTCGCAGCAAAGAGTGGGTGGAAAACCGTGTACAAGTTGTCTGGGCTCCCACCGGGATACAAGATTTGTATGTATCACTTCAAAGAGGTTCGCAGGTAGAAGTAGACTGGATAGGTTTTGATGCCCTACCGTGGGAAGAGGGTGCTTTTAAGACCCGCAAATACCGTAATCTATTTGCCGAAGTGGGCTATAAGCAGAAGAATATTGACGCAAAACTGAAGGAAGTGTTCGATGGCGTGTTCTACGGCCCCGATAAGGTTTATTTTGAAGTAGGTGATTCCATGGCATATATCAGTGATATCAAGAACCACGATGTGCGTACCGAGGGTATGTCCTACGGGTTGATGATTGCCGTACAGTTTGATCGGAAAGATATCTTCGACCGCTTGTGGCGCTGGGGAAAGAAGCATATGCAGCATCAAGACGGTCCTTTTAAAGGGTACTTTGCCTGGAGCTGTAAAACCGATGGCACAAGTAATGCCCAAGGCCCGGCTTCGGATGGAGAACTTTACTACGTCACATCCCTCATCTTTGCATCTAACCGTTGGGGCAATGATACGGGTATCGATTACTTGGCGGAGGCCCGGAATATCTTGGATTGTTCCATGCAGAAAGCCGGCATGGATCGGGTGGCTCCCCTCATCAACCTGGAACAGAAATTAATAACGTTCACTCCCGACCCCTGGGGAGGAAGATTCACCGATCCTTCTTATCATCTGCCTGCGTTTTATGAAGTGTGGGCAAGATGGGCGGATGACGGCAGAGCAGGTTTTTGGAGAGAGTGTGCCCGCCAGAGCAGAGAGTATCTGCATCGCAGCATCCATCCCGTGACGGGTCTTAATCCGGATTACAATAATTATGACGGTACTCTGCTTGGCAGCAACCGGATTATCGGTGATGCTTTCCGTTTTGACTCTTGGCGTGTACCCATGAATATCGCTCTGGACTATTCTTGGGCGTGCGAAGATATCAAATGGCAACAGGAGTATGGAAACAAGATACAGAACTTTCTTTATAGCCAAGGCATAGATACGTTTGTTGACCAGTACAATGTGGATGGCACCCCAGTGAAAGAGATTTTGGAAGCCGGAGAACATAAGCAACTGCGCCATTCCTTGGGATTAGTGGCTACTGCGGCAGCGGTTTCTCTTACTTGTACGCACAATAAGAGCCATGAATTCATTGACCGTCTATGGAATGCAAAACATATTCCTTACGAAGACGGCTATTTTGATGCCTATTACGACGGGCTGCTCCGACTGTTCGCCTTTATGCACCTGAGCGGGAATTACCGGATTATTTTTCCTCAATGAATCTAAATGATTATTCGAGTAAAACCTATAAATAATAAGTAACAGATCATGAGAAACATCTTATTAATCAGTACCTTTTTCTTGTCGACAGCTTTTGCACAAGATACCGTTATGAATGCTCCTTCTCAGGAGCAAGCTGCGGTCAACAATATCATATCGAATACGGTTACCCCACCCTCCAATATGCATGATTGCGAATTTCCACGTTTGGATAAGGAAAACCGAGCCTATTTCCGTATCTATTCACCGGATGTAAAGCGCCTTCAAGTGGATATATGCGGCAAGAAATATGACTTGAACAAAGACGAAAATGGTTGGTGGACCGGAAATACCGATCCGTTAGTGGTCGGTTTCCATTATTACTTTTTGTTGGTGGACGGATTTTCGGTTATCGACCCCATGAGTTGTACTTTCTTTGGATGCAGCCGTATGGCTAGCGGAATTGAGGTGCCCGAAGGAAAGGAAGGAGATTACTACCGCACTCAGAATGTGCCTCACGGACAAGTACGCACTTGCACCTACTTTTCAGAAAGCCAGCAACGTTTCCGTCGTTGCATAGTCTATACACCGGCCGAATATGAGCAGAACACACAAAAGCGCTACCCGGTTCTCTATTTGCAACACGGAATGGGGGAAGACGAAACAGGCTGGAGTACGCAAGGATTCATGTATAACATTCTGGACAATCAGATAGCAGAAGGCAAGTGTGTACCTATGATTGTCGTGATGGAAAGTGGGGATATTGAAGTAGGTTTCCGCCCCCGCCCCGGAAAGGGCGTAGATGAAGAGCGCAATTTGTATGGTGCTTCTTTTTCCACACTGATGATAAACGACCTCATCCCTATGATAGATAAAACATTCCGAACTTATACCGACCGGGAGAATCGCGCCATGGCTGGATTATCATGGGGCGGCAAGCAAACATTCGACATTACACTTACCAACCTGGATAAGTTTTCGTACATTGGTGGTTTTAGTGGGGCTATCTTCGGTTTAGATGTGAAGAATGCTTTCAATGGAGTATTTACTGATGTAGCCGGTTTCAACCAAAAAGTGCACTATCTTTTCTTGGGTTGTGGCACGGAAGAAAATATGGGTACTGCACAATTAATTAAGACCCTTCGCGAAATGGGTATTCGTGTAGCTTCGTACGAATCACAGGGCACGGCACACGAATGGCTCACTTGGCGTAGATGCCTGAACGAATTTATACCGAACTTATTTAAACAGAATAGTAAGAAATGAAATACTTCTTTTTATCAATAGCAACCGCACTGCTATTTTTACCCTATACCGTATGGGGGCAGACAACAAACGAAAAAGCGTCCAATCCGTTGATTTATGCCGATGTACCGGATATGTCGATAGTTCGTGTGGACGATACTTATTATATGAGCAGTACCACGATGCACATGGCACCGGGCGTACCAATTATGAAATCGAAGGATTTAGTAAACTGGGAACTGGTGAATTACTTGTACGATAAACTATCTGATGAGGTCCCCTCCATGAATTTGGACAACGGACAAAACACATACGGGCGTGGTTCGTGGGCAAGTTGCATCCGCTTTCACAATAAAATGTATTACGTTTCCACCTTTGCCCAAACCACTAACAAAACCTATTTCTTTACTACTAGCGACATAGAGAAAGGCCCCTGGAAATGCACTGAATTTTCGCCGGCTTATCACGATCACTCCTTCTTTTTCGATGACGATGGTCGGATCTATCTGATTTATGGCAACGGAAAGTTATTCATTGCAGAGTTGAAGGATGATTTATCAGGCGTGAAGCCGGGTACGGAGCAAGTATTACTGGAAAACGCAAGTGCTCCGGCAGGTAAGGATATTATGCTGGGGGCCGAAGGTTCGCAATTGTTTAAGATTGACGGAAAGTATTATTTGTTTAACATAACGTGGCCAAGAAACGGCATGCGTACTGTACTAGTCCACCGTTCCGACAAGATATCAGGACCTTATGAGGGTAAAGTTGTCTTTCAAGATAGGGGCATCGCCCAAGGTGGATTGGTGGATACGCCGGACGGACGTTGGTTTGCCTATCTGTTCCAAGATTGCGGTTCTGTAGGACGTATTCCCTATTTGGTACCTGTGCAGTGGCAAGACGGTTGGCCGGTACTAGGCACAAACGGGGTAGCTCCTGACAAACTGGAACTCCCGGCTTCTAAAGGACTTATCCCGGGAATCGTCAATTCAGATGATTTTATACGTAAGCCGGGTGAAGCCGATTTACCTCTTGTATGGCAATGGAATCACAATCCGGATAATTCTCTTTGGTCTGTGTCTGCCCGAAAGGGATATTTGCGCCTGACCAACGGACGTGTGGAGTCTTCTTTCATGCAAGCCAAAAACACATTGACACAGCGTACAGTCGGGCCGGTTTGCTCAGGTTCTGTTTGCATGGACGTTTTGGGTATGAAAGAGGGGGACTTTGCCGGTCTTTCGCTCTTTCAGCAGAAGTACGGGCAGGTAGGTGTGAAAATAGTGGATGGCAAGAAGTATATAGTGATGGTAAATGGAGAATCGGAAGAACCGGTGGAAGTGGAGAAGTTGCCCTTGAACACCAACCGAATTTATTTCAAGGCAGAATGCGACTTTAGAGACCGGAAAGATACCGGTTACTTTTACTATAGTCTGAATGGAAAGGAATGGATAGCGATAGGGAATCCTTTGAAAATGCAATACACCATGCCCCATTTTATGGGTTATCGTTTTGCTTTGTTCAACTATGCAACAAAAGAGACGGGTGGCTATGTAGACTTTGATTATTTCAGGATAGTTATGATATAGCATTGTCTGCGACACTATATAAAACCATGGTTATCACACTTTTATAGTCGAATCCTCTTTAAAGGCATATTAGTTTTAATAGAATAAAGAAGTTTTTTATACCTTTGCTTAATCTTTTTAATATCAAATACTAATATGAAAACACTTGTCCGCTATATTTGTGTGTCGATCATGACAATGATGTTATTCCTGCTATGTCCTTTTTTGAATGCCCAAACAAGAGATTTTTACTCTACCGAAAATGGTTTATCCAGTAGTTTAATAAATCAGCTTTTCCAAGACAGTAAAGGATTTATTTGGGTGGCTACCGAATATGGCTTGAATCGTTTTGACGGGCTTACTTTTTCTAATTATAGACATGAGCCCAATGATTCGCTTTCCTTAACGAGTAACTATGTCCGTACACTTTTTGAGGATAGCCGCCACAATTTATTAATAGGGTGCATCAACGGACTCATGGAGTACGACCGGGAAACAGATACATTCCGGGAAATTCCGATGATACGTGCAGGCAAGCGGGTTACTCCACATGTCACCCATTTGCAAGAAGTAGGTAACGGTGAAATTTGGCTGAGTACCAGTGGGCAAGGACTGTTTCGCTTAGATAGTATGTTGAATCGGGCTCTATCCGTCGATAGTTTGTTTCAGCAGTTGGATTGTACTTATCAATCTAAATTTTGTATCGATTCTCGTTCAGAAATATGGATCGGAACAGATGGGAATGGATTGGCTCACTATATTCCTAAATCAAAGGAACTTCAATTTTTCAAATATCCCACGTTTAGTGACAATAATGTAAGTTCCGTTATAGAAGATCATTCGGGAAATATTTTTGTCGGTACACAAAAACAAGGATTATTCCGGTATGACAATAAAAGTGGAGAAATGACACCTATTCCTTATAACGATGGCGACCGGAAATTATCTATATATTGTATGTCTATAGTACAAGGACATCTATTGGTAGGAACAGATGGACAAGGCATGAAAATCTATAATCCTTCAAAAGAACAATTGGAAGACTACATAATAAATTCTGTACCGGTGGATTTCTCGAAAGGAAAGGTGCATTCTATTATGGAAGACCGGGATGGCAATCTATGGATAGGATTATTTCAAAAGGGCATTGTTCTGGTGCCGAAACAAGAAAATCCATTTGAGTATTATGGCAATAAATCAATTCACTATAATCCCATCGGACAAGGATGTGTTATGTCTGTTTTTCAGGATCGCAATCAACATCTTTGGGTAGGTGCGGATAATGAAGGACTTTACGAATTGGGAACAGACGGTAAACGCTTGCGCCATTATAGTCCCGGTTATTCGGAGAATTCCATACCCAATACTATCATCTGTATATTTGAGGATTCCGAGCAGAATCTGTGGCTAGGTTCTTATGGGCAAGGACTCGCTAAACTAAATAAAGCCACAGGGAAATGTGAATATCTCCAACTGGTCAATAACCCCATTATATATTCAATAGCGGAGGATAAAAAGAAGAATTTATATTTCGGTATGTTTGGTACCGGCTTTTATCAATACAACTTAGTGTCTAAAGAATTGAAGCACTTTGAATCGTCTAAAGATGAAAAAGGTGATTTAAAGCGTGATGAATTAGTAAATGATTGGATAAACTATATCTTTTGCGACAATGAAGGCCTCGTATGGCTAGGACATTATAAAGGAGTAAGTTGTTTTAATCCAAAAACAAACAGCTTCTTAAACTATAAACAAACAAATACTCTAATAACAGGCTGCGTAGGGTATGCATTTGCAGAGGATAGAGCCGGAAATATTTGGGCAGGTACTACAAATGGTCTCTATTGCTTCTCTAAAAAAACAGGTGAGTTGAAACGGTTTACGACTCATGATGGATTACCGAATAATGTGATTTGTGGTATTTGTGAGGATGAAGAGGGAAATATATGGGTCAGTACTTATAAAGGTATCAGCAAATATGATGTAAAGAAGGAATCTTTCGTAAACTATTATTCAGGAGATGGTTTACAAGGGAACGAGTTTACACATGGAGCTTATTATAAAGATCCAAATGGTAAAATTTATTTTGGTGGAGTAAATGGCATCACCAGCTTTTTCCCTAGAAAGATAAACACAGACTCTAAAGAATTAAAGGTTTGCATTACAGATTTTTATATATACAACCAGCCGGTACATAAAAATACCCTTTCCGGTGGAATCCCTGTTATTTACTCTTCGGTGCAAGATGCTAATATCTTCCAACTTTCACATCGTGACAATACGTTCAGCATTACATTTTCTACTTTACAGTATAATAATCCCGAACAGATAGCCTATCAATATAAAATAGCTGAGCTAAGTAATCAATGGTCAGTGACGGAACCCGGAATAAATCGCGTAACGTATAACAATTTGCTTCCCGGTAAATATACTTTCCATGTACGCGCCCTCAATCATGGTAACTATTCAGAAATACGTACTATAAAAATATTGATTGCCGCGCCTTGGTATGAAACGTGGTGGGCATATTGCCTTTATATAGGGTTTGCGGCATTGCTTATATGGGGAATTATAAATAATGTAATGTCACGTATACGCCACCGTCGTGAGATCACCAAACGCGAACATGACGAACAGCTAAATGAAGCCAAATTACAGTTCTTCATCAATATCTCTCATGAGATACGTACTCCGATGACGCTAATTATTAATCCATTGGAAAAATTATTGGCAGAAGAGAACAAAGGGGAACTACATAAAACTTATTTAATGATATATCGTAATGCCCAACGTATTCTCCGCTTAATTAATCAGTTGATGGATATACGAAAGCTGGATAAGGGGCAAATGTTCTTGAAATTCCGTGAAACAGATATAGTTGGTTTTATTGATGATGTGATGCAGCCCTTTGAGTACATGGCACATAAAAAGAATATCAATTTTGTTTTTCAGCATGATGTAGCACAATTAAACGCATGGGTCGATTTAAACAATTTTGATAAGATACTGATGAATGTGCTTTCCAATGCTTTCAAATATACTCCGGAAGGAGGAGAAATACAAGTAAGTCTTGCTGTTGGCAGAGATATTACTTGTAAAGATGCCCTGCGGGATTTCTTTGAAATAGTAGTTACAGATAGTGGCATTGGCATTGATAAAGATAAGATAGAACGTATTTTCGAACGCTTCTATCAGATAGACAATGACGTGACAAAATCAAATTTCGGAACCGGTATCGGGCTCCATTTATCTCGCTTGCTGGTTCAGCTACATCATGGAACCATTCGTGTTGAGAATAGAACAGATGTTTCGGGTAGCCGCTTCATCATTCGTATGCCGTTAGGTTCCGAACATTTAAGAGCAGATGAGATGGAGGAGGCTACTTTCCCAACTGTTTACCCACATCTATCCAATCTTAAAGAAGACTTGTTGGATGATACAGGTGAAGCCCCGACAAGTAAACCCAAAACCCGCCAAAGAGTATTGGTGGTTGAGGATGAAGAAGAAATCAGAGCTTATCTGAAGGCAGAACTATCGGATACCTACAGAGTGGTAACTTGTTGTAACGGTAAGGAAGCTTATGATTTTATTCTGAAAGAAATGCCGGATTTGGTTATCAGCGATGTGATGATGCCCGAAATGGACGGCTTGACCTTGTGCCATAAGTTAAAGCAGAATACGAATGTAAACCATATACCTATCATATTATTGACAGCAAAGTCGCGAACGGAAGATACTTTGGAAGGGATGGAAACGGGTGCAGATGCCTACATCGTGAAACCTTTTAATACAGAACTACTAAAAAGTACTGCTGCCAACCTAATAACGAATAGAAGATTATTGCGTAATAAATTCAGTGGGACTCAGCAACAAGAGGATAAAATAGAGAAGATCTCGATGAAATCGAACGACGAGGTATTAATGGATAGGATTATGAAAGTGGTAAATAAACATTTAGGGAATCCTGAATTTAATGTTGAGATGCTTGCTTCGGAAGTTGGGCTTAGTAGAGTACATGTTCATCGTAAACTGAAAGAAATCACCAATTTATCAACGCATGATTTTATTAAGAATATTCGCTTGCAGCAAGCTGCGTCTTTGTTGGATCAGAATAAGAAGATGACAATATCGGAAGTTGCCTATGCTGTAGGATATACTAATTTGTCGCATTTCTCCAATTCTTTTAAAGAGAAATATGGAATGTCTCCAAAAGAATACATGAATAGAAATTAGTACATTCCTGAGCGGTTATGAATATATTTTTAGGCACGGATTACACGGATTACACGGTTTCGTAGCTCTGTAATAGCGCCAGTTCCGTGTAATCCGTGCCTAAAATTGAATACATCATTTCATTCATTATAAAAGCGAAATACACGAAACCTAACCAAAGATATTCATAGGTAATATCTACCCAAAAAGCATATTTTATTTATTTGATATACAGCGAATTGCCGTGACACCCCTATAGGAAACGACCGTACCTGCACGTAGAAACGCCCGTTTCCTTTAATGGGAACGACCGTTTCCTCTAATGGGAACGACCATAACCTTTCAGGAAACAGACGTGCATCTATGAGGATATGACATCTATCACCAAATACATCACAGCTAGGAATTAAGAATGAGGTGGAGGCAAAATTTGCTTCCACCTTTTGAAATTGCTTCCACAGCACGTGCAATGCCGATGAATAGGGAGATACAAAAAAGAGGTGGAAGTGTGGAGGCAGAATGAATAAAATACGATTTAGTTTTTATAAAGATATTACCAGCCAAGAGGAAGGGAATTAAGTTACTCTTACTAATTCATCGAACTGACGTTAACTTAGTGACATATCCGGTCGGGCAAAGACTCAAGAAACGAAGAAAACTGTAAGTAGGGAATCAATCCCTTTCTTACAGTTTTTCAATTACAAACAAAAAAATATCTTCCTGTTTAATCGTTTGGTCAGCCCGGTAGCCACGTATTAATTACCGCCACCGCCTTGACCGCCTTCACCACCGCCGCCGCCTTTCACGTCGTCATTGTTGATACTGCGGGCAGCTTTTTTCACGCTTGCCTTCAACTCACCAATACGGTAACTGATGCTCATTCCGAACGAACGGTTGGGATAACGGCTCTTATTAGTAGAATAGAAGTTCGCCCCAAAGGTTGAATTGTCGAAGCTCATATATTTGCTAAACAGATTCGAGCCATAAACACTTACCGTCAAACGGTCTTTGAGGAACGAACGGTTCACACTCAGGCTATAGTAAGAGTAGCCGCTACCCTTTCCTTGCAAAGAGATGTAAGGTGTACTTCCACCCGCATTCAAGCTGGCGCGCAAACTCCACGGGAACGTGTGCTGAATACCTCCGTACATAGAGCCTTGCCAACCGAAGTTATGCAAGTTTTGCGACGGACTCTTAAGATCGGAGTAACCACCGCGACCGTTGATATAAATACGAGTCTTGGGCGATGCGTTCCAGTTGAGGTACAAGCTCATGTCAGTGTTGCGGCTCTTACCGATATTTTCATACGTACTATAAAGAGCACCTTCGGGAGCGAAGTGTTCTCCAAAGTGTTCACCACCCGGACCTATCAAGCGACTTACGTTCTCTATTCCATTATTATTGAACGAGTGGCGTACCGATACATTGAAGTTAATTTTCTGCGTGAAGCTGCTATAATTCAAGTTGAACGCATGGCTCTTCTCGCTCTTCAGCTTCGAGTTACCTTGACGGATAAACATCGGGTTGCTATCATCGAAGTAAGGGTTCAGATACCAAATACCGGGACGATAGATACGCATGTCATATCCTCCACGCAACGTCTGCGTCTGGCCTAATTTGATTCCCATAGAAACAGAAGGCACCAGATCATTGTAGTTTACTTTGAAGTTATCACCCGCACCCACTATATAGCGAACATCCTGTGCAGTGTGCTCAAAGCGCACACCCGGTTTGAAGGTGAAATCCTTATAACGCAATGTATAGCCTAGATAAGCAGCCAAAATATCATTCAGATGCTTGTAGTTACTGCTACGTTTCTCATTATACTCATATTTACCGGTACCCTTGTCTTCCTCGAAGTTGTTTTCGCTGACATTATTACGAATAATGTACTTCACACCCGTCTCAATGGTATGCAGCTTGCCAATAGGTGTCGTATAGTCGGCTTGGAAAGTATGCTCAGTGGTATTGGTCTTGCCAAAGGTGTGAGAATTATATAGTTGAAAAACCTTCGGTACATTAATAGTATCCTTATAGATATTGAAGTTATCGCTCTCATCGGGTTGAGTGTTGATTTTGTACGACAAGGTAAGCATACGGTTCTTATTCTTTTTCGAAGTACGCTGATAGTCGATGTTACCACGGATGGAGTACCAGGAGCCGTCACCATTCATTAGGGAATGATAGCTATATGCTTGCTTGTTGTGTGTATCATTCCACATTACAGTGTTTCCCTTCGAATCATTGCTACTACCGCCGCCATACATACCTACGGACATGGTCAGAAGTCGCAAAGTATCTATTTCATAACTGGCCTCCAGGTTACCGTGTTGGAATTGTCCGCTATAATCCGAAGCTGTGGAAGACTCCAAATACTTTTGTTCGGTAGACTGATAATCTTCACGATAACTGTCCGAGTAGCTGGTAGGCTGGTTGTTGTAGCTATAGTTATAGTTACCTGTCAGTGTCAGCTTGCCTTGCTTAATAGTAGCATAAGCACCACCACCCACTCCCATGTTACTGGCGCGACCACTGAAAGTAGCGGTATACCCTTCGAATCCACCACCTACGGTCACGATATTGAGAATACCGCCAACGCCTTCGGCATCGTATTTTGCACCCGGCGAGGTTATCACTTCTATATACTTAATGGTGTTGGCAGGCATACTCTTGAGCACTTCCTTCGGATTATTGCTCATCATATTATTGGGTTTACCGTTGACATGTATCTTGAAGCTGCTGCTTCCATTCACCTGAATATTATCTTCACCATCCACTGTTACCAACGGAACTTTGCGAAGCATCTCTATAACACTATTTGTCTTGGAATCGGGGTCGTCTTCGATGTTATACTCAATCTTGTCCACATCCACTTTTACTAAAGGCTTCTGCGCAACGACTTCCACCTGACCCAGTTCGTTGGTAGCGTCTACCACATACAGGGTTCCAAGGTCTACTTCAGTTTCACCGGCCTTCACCGTAAAGTCTTTGATAATGCTGTTACGCCCTACAGAAGTAATGGTCATAACAAAGTTACCCGTACCGCGCACTTTTTCCTGAAACTTTCCTTTCATGTCCGTAACCAGCATCTTCAAAGTATTTGCAGGTGCTTCTTTCTTTACGATTTTAATGGTGGCATAAGGTTCACCCTCTTGGGTAAGCGAGTCTAGCAAGATTCCTTTAATTTGAAAAGAAGTGTTTGCCGTGTTTTGTGCCACCGCTTGCCCGGATAACATCAGTATCCACAGCAGCACGATCAATTTAATTTTCATTGCGTCTTTGTATTTAGTGACTATTCTAAAATTATTGTCTTGGTATTAGACGTTTCTCGTTTGAGATTTGTCACAACGAATTCGGCAAAATTAGCCTCTTTTCCAAGATGTACGAGAGTTTCGGAGTTAAAAAAGCAAAAAGCGTTTGATTTACAAGAAGTAAAAGAATAGTAACAAACAAATATTGATTGCAATGACACAACCGAATCCGCCCAATATCCATGGACGCAAAGCACTTTTCCCACCCGCAAAGAATAGCGCATAGCACATGTTTACCGCTATGTTGCTGACTATCGCCTGCATGGTACAAGCTGTAATAATCAGCATTGCCACGCTGCCCGTACTTTGCTGCAGTAAATTCAGAATAAATGGAGTAATATCACTGAATCCTGAAACAAAAGACAATAAATTCAATCCGCCTGTACCTGCATACTCCAATGTATAATGTGTCAAGATCGTAAACACCACAAACAGCATGGCAAATATAAGCGCCACTTTAAATTCCAACGGATTGCTACCGTCTTCCTCGTCCTCTACCTCACCGGAATGATCCTTCCTTTTATGCTTGGAGTGAAGAAACATAGCCACCCCTGCCGATACCGCCGACATAATCAGCAGATAAGGATAGATTGTATGCAGAGTTTCCTGACTGAAAATGCCTATCAGTATCAGAAACCGAAGGAACATCATGCTTACAGCAAGCAACATGGCAGCCACATACTCGGGAGCATCTTGGGGAGATGCTTTACGACTCTTACGCGCCAATACGGAAATGGTAGCCGTACTACTATACAAACCGCCTACAATGCCCGATACCAAGATGCCGGATTCACGGAAAACGTAGCGCCTCAACAGATAAGAAAGATAGGAAATACCCGATACAACAACGGTTGCCAACCAAATACTATAAGGCGTCAAGTTAATTCCGGGAATAAGGTTATCATTGGGCAACATCGGCAGAATGATGCCACTGATAGCAAGGAACTTGGCAAGCGTAATCATTTCGTCGTTCTTCATGCGCTGTGCCAGTTCGGTAAAGGTGTGCTTCAGTTCGGTAAGTGTCAGCACGGTGACGATAACCATGACGTAGAACCACGAAGGTTGCGTGGCAACAATAGGTGCTATACAATAAGTGATAAGTGCAATGACAATGGTAGTTACTCCGAAAACATGGAATTGTGACTGCTTGACGTAGTAGTTCAAACCCAGCAACAAGCCTAAGATAGCTCCGCCACCCATGAAAAGGCTATAATTGATAGGGTCAAGAATATAGAGCAGATAGCCCAATATACCTATAAAAGTAAAAGTACGGTCCGTTCCGAAAAGCGTGGTTTCCCCTTCGCGCTTCAAGCTGATTTTCCGCTGTGAAAGCCCGATAAGTAAAGAGAAGATGGTAACTAAGATAAAAGTAACCAGTTCCCGGGGGAGATAGTCGTAAAGTTTCTCCATACTGATTTAACAATTACGGCATCCGATTGGTTTACTCCCATGTAGTGAAAGGACGCTTCATCAGTTGCGAATTATAATAACGGACGTCGCCTGTCACTTCCTGTCCGATAAAATCGGGCTTTTCAAAGGATTCGTCTTCCGAAGCAAGTTCTACTTCGGCAACAGTCAGTCCTTCGTTTTCGCCATAGAACTCATCGACTTCAAAGACATGCTGCCCGCTGCGCACCAGGTAACGGGTTTTATCGATGATACCCGGTTCGCAAAGCTTCATCAATTCTTCCGCATCACTCAAGGAAATTTCTTTTTCCCACTCGTAACGACTGGTTCCTGATGCATTGGCAGCCCCTTTAATGGTGAGATAGCCTTTGTCGTCACGAATACGTACGCGCACAGTCTTTCCACGTGCACTGCTGATGTAACCCTGCACGATGTGGCTCTGTGCGTATGCTTGCGATTTATAATCTCCCGTAACGAGGTATTTGCGTTCTATCTCTTGCGGCATATCCGTTTTTTATTTACCCAAGAAAGAGTATCCTACAAACATGGCAAGTACTAAAATCAAAGCCGATACTCCGATAATCAACAGTACTTTCTTAGCTTGTTTCTCTTCTTTCTCGCTGTGCATTACTTTCTTTTTACTCTTTCCCATGGTGTTTCTACTAGTTTTAAGTTCAACGATAAACAAAGTAAGATGAAATTCGGGAAGTTTCCAAATGAATGAGAAAGAAAATTGCCTCTGATATAGTAAAACATAAATTCCTATACCAGAGGCAACCTCTATTATTGTTTCTGCTTATTTTGTAATCTTCACCACAAATCCTCCTCCGGGAGCTATATGCAATTTCAGTTTACTGTCAGCCGATACACTTGTTACTTCACGTTTATAGTCCTTACCCACCCGGTCGGCATTTATGCCATCTTTAAAGATTTCAGCACGAAATTGACCTTTACCCAAAAATGACAAGTCAACCTCCACATCACGTTCCGTCCAGTCCGTCAAGCCGCCAACATACCACGTGTCTCCTTTTTGACGGGCCATAACAATGTATTCTCCTACTTTCCCGTCAATCGGAAGAGTTTTGTCCCACACGGTAGGAATGTCAACAATAAACTTCGTGCATTCTTCTTCTTTCAGATAATTGGTAGGCGCGTCACACAGCATATTCACCGGTGAATCAAAAATAGTGTACAGTGCCAACTGACGGCAGCGAGTTCCCTGGCTCATCGGCTCGGTATAAACAGCGTGGAAATTTTTCATGATAACGTTGTTCATCGCTCCCTGCGTATAGTCGAGCGGCCCTGCCACCATGCGTATAAAAGGAGCGGTAACATCATAAACCACCTGATCCGTTCCCGGTTCAGCCCATTTCAGTTCTTCCAATCCATGCACGCCTTCGAAGTTAATGGTATTGGGATAGGTGCGTTGCAATCCGGTAGGCTTGTAAGTACCGTGCAGGTCGATAAGTAGTTTATACTTGGCACCTGTTTCGGCAGCTTTGCGGTTGAAGTCTACCAACAACTGGTCGTCACGATCCATAAAGTCAATCTTGAAGCCCTTGATGCCCATTGCAGCATAGTGCTTGCACACGTTATCCATGTCTTTCTCGAAAGCACGATAACCTGCCCACAAAATTAAATCGACATTTTTACTTTCCGCATAACTGATTAGTTCTTTCAAGTCTATTTCAGGAATCACCTTGAATAAATCAGCCTCGCCGGGCACAGCCCATCCTTCGTCCAATATCACATATTCAATGCCCATCTTAGAAGCGAAGTCAATATAATATTTATACGTCTCATTGTTGATACCTGCACGGAAATCCACGTTATAGATATTCCAGTCATTCCACCAGTCCCAAGCCACTTTGCCGGGCTTAATCCAAGAGAAGTCGGTGAACTGAGCGGGGGTAGCCAGCTTATAGACCATATCGCTACACAACAACTCCGCATCATTCTTCGAAATCACCATTACCCGCCAAGGGAACGCAGTAGCGCCTTCTACCTTAGCAATGAACAGTTCACGTTCTTTTACTACCCCTTTAAGTCCCCGTACTTCATCAACCACTCTTTTGGGATAAGCAGCAAAGACACCTTCAAACGAAGCAGTACCGACACCACTTTTCACATACATACCCGGATAGTTCATCAAATCAGCTTCCGTTATACAAATCTTCTTCTGATTCTTACCTTCCACCAATACCGGCAAGAAAGCAATCTCTTCCTGATTCCATGCAGACAAATCGGTCTGGAGATAAGTATTTTGAAAAGAGCTGTAGAAAGGATCTTTCTTGCCTTCGTTCATCCTACCCTTGGGAGAAGCCACGTACACTTTCGGGTCACCGGGAAAACAGAAAGTAGCCTGTTCGCTCTCTACCATAAAAGGCTTCTTCAGGTTTGAGACAAAACGATAGGCGGCACCATCTTCGTAAGCTCTGAAAACAAGACTATATCCTCCCCGGAAATCAATAGTTAATTCGTTAAACTGGTTGTCTATGGATTTCTTCTTGTAGACGGGTGGATAAATGGTGTCTTTTACAGAACGACGACTTGTCTTCTTCACTTTAGGATCGATACCAAAAGCTGTTCCATCCGTCAACTTCATAGACACAGGAGATTTATCGATCATCAGATCTCCGTCATGAAGTACTGAGTAGCTGACGTCTTTGTCAGTAACACTCACATTCACTTGTACCTTACCACTAGGGTCTTTCAGTTCATACACATTTTGTGCAGAAAGCGACAAGGGCGCTATAGCCATTAGAACCGGCAAAAGTTTTTTCATTATGTGTTTCATAAATCAATATGTTGTTATATTACATTTTTTATATTAAATAATAGCCTTCAATTGGGGACAAAAGCAGAGCAATAACAAGATTTTTCATCCTGCTATTCAAGTATAATCCATAAGAAATGCTCTACTCTAAATCTTATCTTCTAAAATTCAATTTCCACTTGATAGGTATCTTTCTTCTCAAAGAAAGTTTGCTGTACCTCGTATTCGGGTAGCCATACATATTTCTTCTCTCCTTTATATTCGGCTTCGAGCAAAAAGGTAAACCAGCGATTATAGGGCAACTTATCCGTATGCAACGGTTCTTCGGGTGAATCGTATAAATCCGGCAGACCGGTAATCAGATATTCACCCTGTTTGTCAGTACGATAAGTACGATAGGGAGTTGCTATCAAGTCGTTAAATCCTGCCCGTGAACCGTACAAATTCAGCAGTACACCCTTTTGTTTCTTACCTCTTACCTTCACCGCCACCTGTATATTCTGCGGAAACATCTGCTTGAAGAAACCCGGGAAGTCACGTGAAGGACGCTTTGAACGAGCCGTATAATTAATGATATTCACGGCATAAGAACTCCATTTATAAGTCTTATAGTGATTGTTCATCACACAGGAGTCGGGTTCATAGCCGATGCCGTTCACCGGATTGTTCTTTTCACGAATGCGGTCGGCATAAAGGTCAGTTACCCCACGGTAGTGTCCCAGTTCATGAGCTACTCCACGACAGAAATAATCCACACCAAACAGGTCTTCATATTCCGTATTACTACGGCTACGGCATACCACCATTGTCATATCATCGGCTCCTCCGCCACAATACCACCCTTTACCTTCCTCTTCATCGTCATGGTCGAGTATGGAGTCAATAATCAGCAGTACGTCATGGTTGGGAAAGCCGGCGCTATGCTTATAAACCTTCTCCAGCTGACGCGACGAGCAATCGTAAACAACTTGCAAATCCGGCAGATAGCGAAAATAGTAGTTGAACTTACCCTGTCCCGCCTGATTCCAGAAGTCATTTACTTGTCCGAAGAAGGTATTCAGTTTTGCCTGATAAGCCTCTTTCCCACCCCAGTGTTCTACGGCGGCTTTATCTACAGCTACAAATACTTTATAGTCTATTGTATCTGTAAGCTGTTTCGCAGTTGCCGCCCGCATGGGGGGTGTTCCTGCTATCGCAAATAAAATCAGCAAGGCAGTAAGAAGCCATCTTTTTTCACTGTGATATATCATGGCAGTCATCAGTTAAGCGTGTATTTCACCGATTGCAAGTCAACGCTGTTTCCACCTATCATGAAGGTGAAGTCGCCTTTCTCCACTACATAATTCATGCGATTGTCATAAAAGCCCAATTGTTCGTCTTTTACATCGAAAGTCACGGTTTTACTTTCTCCGGCTTTCAATCCTATCTTTTCGAAGCCTTTCAATTCTTTGATAGGACGGGTAATCGAGGCTACTTCATCGCGAACATACAACTGAACCACTTCTTCACCTGCATATTTGCCGGTATTCGTTACAGTCACCGCTACACGTGCATGAATATCCTTGCCATTACCCGGAAGCAACTTCAAGTCCGAATAGCCGAAAGTGGTATAAGACAAACCATAGCCGAAGGGATAAGCAGGTTCCGTCGAAATATCAATGTATTTGGCACACCACCCACCCAAGGCGGTAGGACGTCCGGTACTTTTCTGCTGATAGTGCAAAGGCATTTGTCCGATGTGTTGAGGAAAGGTCATCGGCAGTTTGCCCGAAGGGTTATACTCTCCCCACAGAACATTGCAGATAGCAGGACCCGCCTCGCTTCCCAACCACCAAGTGCATAAGATAGCAGGAGCATCACGACGCACTTCGTTGAAGATAACCGGACGACCACACATCATCAAGACCACCACCGGTTTGCCCGTTTTCACCAATTCGGCTACTAATTGTTGCTGACCGGGGGCAATGGAGATATCTCCCTTCGAACGCATTTCGCCACTCTCCCAAGCCTGTTCACCCATAGCTACCACCACTACATCCGATTGACGGGCAGCAGCCAGAGATTGTTCCAGATTTACGATTTCATTACTCTTCAGATCATAGCCATCGCTGTAATTGACGGTCACTCCCCGTTTCTCCATTGCTTCATGCAGAGTGATTACTTTACTTACCTCGGCACACGACCATGCACCACACATATCTTTCTGCGATTTGGCAAGCGCACCAATCAGGGCTACTTTCTTTACGGATGGAGATAACGGAAGTACAGAGTTTTCGTTCTTCAGCAAAACCATAGAGCGTTCGGATACATAACGGGCTTCACGGCGTGATTCTTCGGAACCGATAACCGTACGTTCTCTTTCTTCGTTGCAATAACGGAAAGGATCATCAAACAGACCGAGTTTATATTTCTGCTCCAGAATACGGCGGACAGCATCATCTACCAACTCCATCGGAACTTTTCCTTCTTTCACCAGCGATACCAGAGTTTTGGCATAACATCCGCTTTCCATCTCCATATCGAGTCCGGCAGTGATTCCTTTATAAGCAGCTTCTTTTTCATCTTTGGCGTAACGGTGGTTCATCATTTCACCTACCGAACCCCAGTCGGAAACAACAAATCCTTTGAATCCCCACTGGTTCTTCAGTAAATCGCGCAATAAGAAGCTACTTCCGGTAGAAGGTTCATTATTAAAATCATTGAAAGCGCTCATGAATGTAGCTGCCCCTGCCTCAGCCCCGGCTTTGTAAGGTGGCATATAGAAATTGGCGAATTGCCCCATGGACATATCCACACTATTATAGTCCTTTCCGGCAGCAGCAGCCCCATATCCGGCAAAGTGCTTGATACAAGCAAGAATCGTGTTCTCTTTTGACAAGTCATTGCCCTGTAGACCATGCACACGCGCGGCAGCTACTTTAGACCCGTAATATGGATCTTCGCCCGCACCTTCCATCACACGTCCCCAACGGGCATCCCAACTGATATCTACCATCGGAGCGAATGTCCAGTGTAACCCGGCAGCGGCAGCTTCTTTGGCAGCACACTTTGAACCACGTTCAATAGCATCGAGATCGAAACTGGCGGCCTCGGCCAGCGGCAAAGGGAAACCGGTACGGAAACCATGAATGACATCAAGCCCGAAAATCAATGGTATCTGCAAGCGCGATTTCATGGCAGCCTCCTGATATTTACGGGTATTGGCTGCTCCCGATACATTCAACAGAGAGCCTACCAAACCTTTACTTATATCGTCCGTACGGCTGACACGTGTATTATTAGGTCCGGTAGCAAAGCCACCGGCATATTGGTTCAATTGTCCTACTTTCTCTTCCAATGTCATCTTCTGCATCAGATTGGAAATAAAAGGATTCATTTTGGCATCTTTCACTTGGTTTTGTGCCATAGCCCCTACCGCAAAAACGATGAGGCATGATTGTGCAAATAGTCTTCTTATCATGGGTATAGATTTAAAATATTTAAGTTCTTTCATACTCAATTCTCCCCTGCAAATGTACGGGTAAGCAAAATTCATCAAGGCAAATTGCGTACAAAAGAACAATAAATACAGGCATTCGTAATGAAAACAATGTTTCTCACTCGTAAGATATATTATCCAGCACCTTAATCTGATTCACTTTACTTCCTGTCGAAAATAAATTCCTTACCTCGTCGGCAGTCATGCGAGTGATTGGAGCAAAATCGGCAGATTGCATATAATTAACCAGACTGGTATAGAATTGGCGTCCTTCCGGTTTATCTTGTACGGCATCCAAATCGGCCATACATACCAACAGTTTTCCACCATCTACATTCAGTTCAAAGAGCAGACCGAGTTTATGATTTCTTTCTATATTATCAATAACTTGTACTACGGGTAGATAATCCGAAGGCATTCTGTCCAAAATCATAGGATAGCTATGCTTGATAATGGAGAACCATTGCCAATTGGTATGAAATTCCGTCGGGAAATCTTTAAAGAGAGCATGTTCAGGATTGGTCAGTATACCTAAGGTACCGGGAGAAGCCGGTTTCTTGATACGGTCACAAATGCTTTTGAACATACGGTAATTCCAATAGTCACTTTGAAACAGTCCGCCGACTGTTATTTCACTGCAATCTTCCCGGCGAGGTAACAACAGAACTTTACCACCTTGACGTAAGGTACGGATAGCTTCATCATCCAATGTACGGGCCATTGTAATTCCATCTTTATGGATCGGTTGAGTGGACGGATATATCCAAAGAGGATAACTATTCTTATAGGCAGTTCCTTCTATCTTCAGATTCATTGCTGCCTTACATGCTTTCACCACATTGGGCAATTGAATAGAAAGCTCACTTACATCCAGCAATCCTGTTCCGGCAGGAATCGTATATTTCCCTTTTTCGAGGACTTGTCCGTTGGAAACCAGTTCCCAATGGAGGTTATTTCCATTCAATGAATTAGGGCTATAATTGGCTATTTCTACTTTACCTGTCAACTGTTCATTGCCGGTCCAGCAGAACTTGGGAGTTGTGAAAAGTGGTACAACTTCACAGCAGAACTCTCTCCATTGCTCAGGAGTAACCAGTCCTTTGCTATCCATAAAAGCATCCAAAACACCTACATAAGCCGATCCTTGTCCGGAATAGTCTTGCAGATCAAGCAACTGGAATCCTGCCATCTGCTTGGTGCGTAAGTTCATCTCAATATCAGCACGATAAAGCAGAAGAGAAAGTGCACCAGATGCCTTTACAAAATCATCCGCCTGTTTCAGCATTCCTGCTTTCTGCAACCGTGCACGGAATACTTCAAAGTTCCAGGGAGCCAATACACCGGTGTATTTCTTCATTTCGTCATAGTTAGGATAGATTTGGAACTGTCCTGTTTCGTGACCAACCACCGGTACAGGTGATTTCTCCAATGCACCGTCGAAGTTCATCTCCGAGTTGGGATAAGTATGGTTCAAATAGCCGCCATCGTCGGCATCAGCAAACGAGAACGATGCTCTAGCATGGCTTGAATAGCCTTCTCCCTCACCTACCCGACAAGTAACCATGAAATCTTCTCCTTCTATATGCCCACGCCAACCTAGAAAGTTGTTCGAACCGTAAGCATACAGATGGCGCGATTCCAATTCGCGGAAACGATCTATAAATGATTTCATCACTTCTATGTCTCCACCCAATTCATTACCCAATGCAAACATGACGAATGACGGATGGTTGCTATACTCTTGCTGAATCTTTTCACCGTCACTCAATAAAAAGCCCATCAATTCTTCGGCATCTTTCTTGAAACTGCCCCAGATGGTAAGTTCCGGTTGCAGATAGATTCCTTCCAGATCGGCCGCCTCGAAACAAGCTGCCGGAGGACACCAGGAGTGAAAGCGGACATGATTGATGCCGTACGCTTTGCATACTTTAAAGTAGTGTTGCCATTCGGGCAGTCCCATAGGCGTATGAGCCGTCAAAGGGAATACACAAGCATCATGCTTGCCTCTTAAGAATATTTTTTCACCGTTGATGGAAAACTGTTTTCCATCCGCCTTGAATTCGCGCAGACCGAAGTTCACACTGTACTGATCTTGCTTACCTAGACCGGCAGAAAGTTTATAAAGCACCGGAGCATAGTCGCTCCACAACAAAGCATCTTTGCCCAATGGAAATACGACCTCATATTCTTTCTTACCTGCGGCAAGTGAGAATTCCATTGCTTTTGCCTGATGTTGTTTCGTTGTGTTGAAAGCTTCCGCATTCAACATTAACTTCTCGCTTTTACTGAGAGCCTTTGATAAAACAACCTTCACCTTTACCGAGCGGTCTCCTACCTGCGGATATACTTGCATGGATGCAATGTGCACAGGACTAACCCCTTGTAGCTCCATCCGTCCGATAATACCGTTCCAGTTTGTTTGAGTAGACTCGGTGCACGAATGCGAACTGGAGCGTATTTGCGAAGGAATGCTTTCTTTATTATCAACCCGGATCGTTAGTTTATGCTTTCCCGGTGTGAGGAAAGAAGTCAGATTATAACAATGAGGCACGGATAAATAATCACATTTACCCACTAATTTTCCATCTACCCAAACGGTAGTAGGACGAGTACGCTCCAGGTACAGCATAATCTCCTTTCCTTTCCATTCTGCGGAAAGATTAATTTCTTTGGAATACCATGCAGGACCTTCGTAACGATAGAGTCGTGACAATTGGGTCGTTTCATTCCGGTTGGTATTCTCTTTCCCTTTCCGGTTAGTGTCGGTTGTGCCCGGAAGCAGTACGGTTTCTCCAAACGTCTCATTCCAAAATTCTTTGGTTATTCCGGCGTTATCCGGATCGAGTGCAAACGCCCAGTTTCCGCTTAAATCCATATTCAAACGGGTAGTGGGAACCGATTTTGCCGACATAGAAGTAGTTATGCCGAATAGTAAAGCAAATGCTAAAAATAAGTGTTTCTTCATGGGTATTCTTTTTTATGATATTTCTGTTGTTCTATTTTTCTTCACAAAGATAGTTGCTTAATCTAAAAGTTATCTCTCTATTCTCGTTTGATTAATAAGATGCCTGAATATTTGCAGCATCTCTTTATTGCCATCAGCTACCGACAATTCCGGATGAAATTGCACGCCCCATATATCACCTGAAACAGATTCTATAACCTCCACAACACCATCAGCCGAGAATGCTGTAGCTTTAAAACCGTCAGCCATCTTCTTGACTGCCTGATGATGAATAGAATAAACTTCCAAACAATCTTTTCCGGTTATAGAATACAATATGCCACCTTCCGGAGAATGTATATCATGTCTTGCCACCACATCAGTGTTTTGAGAACGATGACATACATCAGAGGGATATTGAGTCGGCAAGTCCTGATACAATGTACCTCCAAAGTAAGTATTGATTATCTGCATACCCCGGCAAATGCCTAACACAGGAATTCTACATGCCAAGGCCAACCTTAACAATGTATAATCAAAAGCGTCTCTTTCCACACCAAAAGCGGCGCATTCGGCAATCGCTTCTTCGCCATAAAGCGCAGGGCATATATCATTTCCTCCGGTCAAAAGTAAACCATCAATGGCAGTAATGACCGATTGAAGGATCTCTGCATTATCGGTAAAAGGAAGAAGAATGGGGATGCCGCCTCCTCGAATAACAGCATCCACATATTTCCTTTTGACAGCTATTCTTTCAGGAATATCAATTTCCGTAGATATGCCGATGATCGGTTTATTGCTTTTCTTCATATTCCAGCAGATTACTCTAAAGCCTGAAGTTCTAAAGCAAGGCTTCCATTTTCGGTATTGGCCAGCCCATCTTTAGCTAATAAAGGGTACGATACCAGCAGCCCCATTGCTACCATTAAACCTACTTTCTTATTCATAGTAATTTATTTTAATGTCCTGTATAAATACAGAACCGTTATATCGCTTTTTTACAATATAACGGTCCACATTTATACTATTAACTAATACCTCGTCACCAGACCGTTACTTCCAGTCTTTATTCTGCGTCAGGCGTCCTTCGTTCACATCGATTTCAGCTTGCGGAATGGGCCACCAGAAGTCTTTCGTGGTATAAGTAGAACGTACAGCCGGTACATGTACCTTTTTCACGCGCCCCTCATCGGTGTTTACGTAATATTCTACTCCACCGATGGGCTTGTTCATTACATCGAGGAAGATGTCCCAGCGACGGATATCGAAGAAACGCATTCCTTCATGGGCAAACTCTACGCGCGCCTCGTTGCGAATGAGGTTGATTAAACTGCCGTTATAGAGATCTTTCACTGCCTTATCTATGTCATTAGTATTTCCGGCACGCTCACGGATAGTCTTTATCAGTCCCTTTGCTTCGGTAATGTCACCGTTGGTTTCTACCAGCGCTTCGGCTCTCAGCAGATAGGCTTCGGCATAACGGAATACAATGAAGGAGTTGAACGTAGTCCATGTTTCCAATCCCTGGCAATACTTCTTCCAAGAGAAACCCGAACAGGTTTTGTTCCATTCGCTACCACCACCTTCGCCCGGTGCATCGCCTACCGATACGGGTGCATCTTGCAGAGCGCCATACTCTTGTGCAGGGTCGAAATAGCTTTTTCCATCCTTGGTCACAACATTATTAGGAATAGTGTTGTAGTATCTGTCGCGCAACTTCATGCCGGGAACGTAGATGCTGGCATAAAGACGCGGATCTTTATTCACGTAGGGAAGTTTCTCGTTGCGGGGTTGCAGGTATTCGTAAGCATCTACCATCGATTTGGTAGGCACAGTAACACAATATCCATTGATGGATTGGTTATACCAATTGCCCCAGCCGTTCTTCTTGTCGATGGTATAGCCTTTGGCCAAGATCACTTCGTCAATCTTCTCACAACCATCGGTGAAAAGGCTGTTATAGTCGCCCAACTTAGGAGCTGAAGCTACCAGCAAAGCAGTTTCTTCGAGGGTGGTGTTATAATAAGCCTTGTCTTTCAGATAGCCGGCTGCATAGGCAGCCATACGGGCACGAAGCAAACGGGCAGCCGGTTTACCAATCTTGAATTTGTGCGCAGCCTTCTCGGGTAATCCGTCAATGGCTTCTTTGAGATCATTCAACAAGAAGTCGTACACGGGTTTCATGTCCTCCACCTGTTTCAGATTCTTGCTGTCGGCTACTGAGGCAGGGTTTTCGGTATAGAATAATATTCTGCCGAAACTGCCCAACAAGTCGAGGTAGAAAAAGGCCCGCACAACCTTTGCTTCACCTAAAATACGATTGCGATTAGCATCTGTGGCACCACCAGGCCACTGAAAGCGGTCGATATTGTTGATAACATTGTTAGCGCGCTGAATGCTGATGTAGCTGCGCGTCCACTTGTCGGTCGAAAAGCTGGAAGTGGGACTTCCGTTACCCAAGCTGAGGTCGTAGCCCCAGTTCCAACTTTGGTTGATAAGACCATTATCGGTCACGCCATCCATCCAGAAAGGATAGTTGTCGTAGTGGAAGCGGTCATACAGTCCACTCAATGCCTTCTCAAAATCATCCTGTGACTTAAAATAGCCTTCGGCAGTAATAATACCCTGAGGGTCAAGGTCTATGTTGCTTTCGCATCCGCTTGTGAGCCCCATGGTGAGGCAAAGAGCTCCGTAAAGCCAAGCTTTCTTATATATTTTCATAACGTTCATCATGTTGTATTAGAAATTAATGTTAACACCAAAGTTGAATGTGCGCAGCACGGGGTAAGCATCCACTCTTCCGTTTTCTTTTTCAGGGTCGATACCTTGGAACATATTACTGAAGGTAAGCAGATTAGAACCCGACACATAGAGACGCAGTGTATTCATACCCATCTTCTTGACTAGCTTAGAGGGCAGCGTATAGCCCAGTTGCGCATTCTTCAGGCGCAAGTACGAACAGTCTTGCAGGAAGAAGGAGTTGTAGTTGGATGAGTTGCGGTTGTTAGCAGCTTCGAGGCGGGGCATGGAAGCATCGCCGCGTTGATTGGTTTCCGTCCAACGGTCGCGGAAGTGGATACCGGTAAACACTTCGTAGTTGGGACCTTCTACATATTCTTTCTCAAGGAACTGATTACCACCAGCTGTTCCTTGGAAGAAGAGGCTGAAATCAAAGCCTTTGTATTCGGCGTTTACATTCAGGCCGAAGGTGAAAGCTGGAATATTGGGACGATATATCTGGCGGTCGGCAGCATTGATTTCGCCATCGCCATTAGTATCTACAAATTTCACATCACCGGCTTTCAATACATCCATACCACGAGGATCGGATTTGTGTTTGGCTTTGTATTCTTTCAATTCTTCGTCGTTGGCTATCAATCCGTCGGCTTTGTAGATGTAGAATGCGTGAATAGGTGAACCTTCGGCTTGGATAGTCCAACCGTTGATATTACGTTTATCGCTGCCACGGTCTACCCATTTGTTATCGTTGTACGAGAAGTTCACCGAAGTAGTCAACTTGAAATCCTTGAACGACTTACGGAAACCAAGCATCGTTTCGATACCACTGTTTCTTACAACACCGGCATTCTGCATCGGAGCATCGAGACCGATAAAGCGAGGAATACCCAATGCCAGAAGAATATCCTTAGTATCCTTGCGATACCAGTCTAACTCTCCGAAGAACAGACCATTCCATAAGCTGAAATCGATACCGACGTTGGTTTGCTCTACTGTTTCCCAAGTGATATCGGGATTAGCCATCTTCTTTTGATAAACGGCGGTAGACAGACTGTTATTGACAATTACATTTTCAGTGGTGTACTGAGGCACATACAGAAAGTTATCGATACGTTCGTTACCCGTCTGTCCCCACGATGCACGCAGTTTCAGGTTGTCGACAAAAGTCAAGCTCTTCATAAAGTTCTCTTCAGATACACGCCATGCAGCCGAGAATGAAGGGAAGATACCCCATTTATGTCCTTTGGCAAAGCGTGAAGAACCGTCGGCACGCAGGTTCGCTTCGAACAGGTATCTGTCTTTGAAGGCGTAGTTGATACGACCGAAGAAAGAGTTAAGACCACGTTGTTCGGGTTTACCTTCAGCAAACTGACTGGCTGCCGAGCCAAGCGATACATCGGGTAATTCATCCGAGATAAGGTCTTTACGTTGAGCTTTCGACCAATAGTTGCGATACGAAATCTGCTCCATACCGTAGAGGAAGGCAAGGTTATGATCTTCGCCCAGTTGCTTCTTGTAGTTGGCAAGGAAACGAAGAGTGAGTTCGTAGCGGTTATTACGGGCGTCTTCCACGCTGTTAGGATTGTTGGCTTGAGTGATAAGCTTACCTTCTTCATTGTAATACTTATGGTTCTTGTAGTGAATCTTTTGTCTGTCCCAAAGTCCGTTCAATGATACAAGACCGGTAAATACGAGGTCTTTCAAGGGCTCGATGTCAACCTTGGCTTGACCGAAAACTGCATCGGCTACGTAGCGTTCTTCACCCACTACATCGAGGTCAGTAAAAGATAATACACTCAAATTCTGTCCGTCCAGTGCATAATCACCATTTTCATAACGGGCGGCAGTAGTGGGTTGCATACACCATGCACGATATAGGGCGTCTCCCAACCGTTGAGGCTTCAGACGGTCGTCGTGACGATAAGTGAGGTCACTACTCAATTTGATAAACTTATTTATCTGGATTTCTGTGCTTGTGCGGAAGTTGTAACGTTGAAAATCGGTATTGGCTGTAAGACCGGGTTGGTCAAGGTAGTTAAAGGATACCATATAGCGGGCATTCTCGTTACCGCCATTCACGGAAAGATTATGTTCGGTAATATAGGTACTCTTGAAAACTTCATCGGGCCAAACGTTATAGGCATGTTTGTAGGGATCAGTACCACTTTCGGTAATGTCAATATCCTCGGGCGAATATTTGCCTTTTGCTTTGCCGGAGTTCAGTAAAGCTTCATTCACCATTTCCATATATTCGCGGGCAGAAACTTGCTTGGCTTTGATGGCACGGTCTTGCAGACCGATGGTACCGTTATAGCTCACATTGACTTTACCGGCTTTGCCTTTCTTTGTAGTCACAAGTATAACACCGTGGGCAGCACGCGAACCATAAATAGAGGCCGAAGCAGCATCCTTCAATACAGAGATGTTCTCAATCTCGGAAGAAGGCACAGCGCTGAGCGACATTTCCACACCGTCTACCAAAACTAGTGGTGCTGAATTGCCCGTAGTACCGATACCGCGTAGATAAATAACCGGACTATCACCGCCCGGCACACCGCCACGGTCGATAATTGTAAGACCGGAAACTTGTCCTTGCAGTGCCTTGGCAGCATTGGGAATGGAGAGCTTCTTCAGTTCGCCGCCATCTACTTTAGACACGGCACCGGTAGTAGTCACTTTACGTTGCACGCCATAACCCACTACAACCACTTCACTCAATGCCTGAGAGTCATCCTGAAGCTTAATATTGAAATTAGTTTGTTTTCCAACCGGAGATTCATAAGAAGTATAACCAATAAAAGATACCTGAATAACACCCTTTTCACTAACTTCGAGCTTGAATTTTCCTTCTATATCGGTAATCGTTCCATTAGAAGTTCCTTTTTCTATTACATTGGCACCAATAATTGATTCGCCTGCCTGATCGGTTACGATTCCCGTTATCATCTTTCTCTGCACACTCTGTGCACTTGCTGTGGCACAAGCCAAGAAGATAAACAATGCCACCAAAGCTGAAAGCTTACTTGAAGGTCGGCGCTTATACAGGAAGCCGCCATGCTTTTCTGATGTTTTTTCTACATTCATAATAGTAGTTGATTAAGATAACATTTTTATTAAACCCATCGTGTCGTTGCGCAACTTCATCTGCAAAGGTTCTGCTTGCAAAGATAACGACGACTGTATTTGAGCTAGAAAAATCGCGTACAAATAAAGGACAATATCGTAAAATATCCCACTTCAAAAGCTATAGAAATACATCTTAGATGAATTTATCCTAAATGCGTACTATTTTGTTGTTACATCTGTCATGCGAATCATACTGATTTCATTATATGTCGAAAGTCCTCTCAGTCAAAACAACCGCATCAAAGTTTTATGCATCCTGCCTACACACTTCCACCTTTTTACTGTATCTCCCTATTCATCGGTGCTACAGGTGCGGTGGAAGCAAATTAAAAAGGTGTAGGCAAATTTTGCTTCCACCAACTGTATTTTCTTCTGATTATAAGCCGATAAATACAAATCAATACACTGTGATAATTTCCTAGTTTTTTTGTAGCAATGCCATATCCCAACACTTCTACTAAAGGGACTTGATACGTCAAAGCCTGGTGCTAAATACGCATAACATACGTGTAAAGTAACTCAAACCCTTCACTTCAATTACATGTTCACATTAGTAAGCTGATCTATTCGCTTTTGTAAGCTTATTTATTTACTGTTGTAAATAGATAAGCTCAATATTGTTAGCTCTTTATAAACAAGAGGGATGAATAGAACAAAGATAAAGGGCGAGCATAAGGAAGACCAAAGAATAATACATTGCACATAGGTGCTCAACCCGAATAATATGCACACTTTTATCGTCAAAACAAAGGCAGCACACAAAGAAATCATTTATTTGTGATTCAACGCATTAGGTCTATTCTCATTTAAGAATAGCATGAGGGTAAGTCGTTACCCTCACAGTGCCCTCATACTTACCCTCACACCTCAAATACCGATGAATAAAGGGCTACAGGAAAGTATGAGAGCATGAGGGTAAAATCGCATACAAACTTTTTCTCAGAAAAGTATATTTGGGTTGCAAGAGACGGTTATAAAATGAAATTCTCTTTTAAAGAGCAACAAGCTGCTAAGAAGTGTACAGTATTTATTCATACCTAATCACTTTTGCCCCCATAAGTGAAATCATATCTTTTAGCTGCTGAAAAAAAGGCGGAGTTGGACGTGGTGCGTCCATACTCACTAATTTGTGAGCCTTATCTAAAATGACGTACTTAGGAAAAGAATTCACACCCAAGTATTTGAGTAAGACGGATGCCCTATTATCATTTATCAAATATTGATTATGAGTTATATTTTCGTCAGCAGAAGTAATTTTCCATTTCTCAACATCACTGTCTACCGAGAAATACAAATAAACAACCTCTTTATCTTCCAAATATTTTTTAGCTACTGCCGAGTTCTTTATATCATACTTACAGGGTCCACACCAACTCGCCCAAAAATCAATATAAAGTGCCTTTCCCTTCAGGCTATCCAACAATTCCTTGAAAGTAATAGTGGAAATAGAGTTATAAGCAGTGAGAAGCGTGTTCTCTAAAACATCGTTGGGAATTTCTTTTTTCAACTTAAGATAGAACTCTTCAGTGTTCTTAATAAAACCTGAATAAAGTGAGTCTTGTACATACTTACTAGAATCTTTTATCGCTGCCAACAACTGTACAGAATACGACTGGTCTTGTTTTTGAGCAAATATATCAATTAAGGCACTCAGCAAAAATTCACGTGTCCGACCAGTAAATTCAGTCATAATATTGTGATGGATCAGATCGAACTGAGTCCAAATATCATTAGTATAACAACGAATATACCTTAATACCAAAGCAGTCTTGTAATACTCCAACAAGTTTTCATCCTTGAAATTAATTTTAGAAACATCACTCAAATAGCCAACAGGAATAGAGTCTTCAGCAATGTATTTATATCGAATAGGTAAGTATAAGAGATATGTATACTCATTTTCTATATGTGCTTTGGCGTAAGTCAAGAAGTCATTTGTTAGCACATGTTCCTGATTATAAGCTTTAAGAAACTCCAGTTGTTGATCTTTCCAGTCTTCCACTGCACATTTGTAAGCCTCAATATCTCCACCCTTCTTAAAGACAGGAGATTTTCTATTGTGAAACTTAGTGCCAAACAAATGCCCGTAATTCCACTGAGCTGCATTTGTCCCGGTAAACTTCATGTAATATTCTACATTCTTATTATTATAACTGATAGAATCGACTGTAAATTGCACAGAATCACCGGGAGTTGCAAAGACACTTTGCACAGTTGAATTCAACAAACTGAACTTTAACAGTCCGGGGGTGGTAAAGGTTGTTTTCAAAAGAAAATGATCGCACGAAGTTTTTTCCAGCGGAGTACGTATAGGATTATAGGATATTCTCCACCATAATTCAAACTGGGATAATAGTTCAATACGATTTATCTCCTCAAAAGGGGAAGTACCTTGCATATATACAACTCTCTGGGACATAGCCACATTAAAAGGCATCAAGAGAAGCAGAAAGAAAAATGTTACTTTAATTGAATGGAACATAATTAATAAGATTTTAAATGGTTTCTATTATTGTATGAAATCAATACCTTGAACTGATAAAAATAGTCCTTATCGCACTATAATTTCATCCAATGACATGCCGCCGCTTCCTGCCTTCACATTAATGCGGACATATCTTGCATTACGCAGAACGCTCAAGTCATAGTGCTGGTATTGCAAGGCCGGAGTGTCTTCCAGCTCCTTCTTATGGATAACACCTCCGGAAATAAAATCTTTTCCGTCTACCGAAAAGAGAACCTCTACCTGCTGGGGCAGATGACGCCGTGCACCTGCTCGCAGGTGCATCCAGCGAGTAGAAACTTGGCGGATTACTTCTACACGTCCCAAGTCTAACGTGAAACAGCGGTCACCGGAGAAGTTTACCCAACTGCCATCCAAATAGGTTTTACCTCCGATGCAACCATCCGTAAGAATTCCTTGGTCAACATGCTGCAAGGAACTCTCCACTTGTTTTCCAATAGCTTTATGATAATAATACGTTTCACTAAAAATGTCTCCCTGTACTGCATTATCTTTAAAAGAGGCAGCCTTCAACAGAAGCGAATCTTTCAGAAACAGTGGTTCTTTGTACAGTGGGCTGTGTGCCGTAGGAAAGGTGCCATCTGTAGTATATCGTATTTCTACATCACTCCTTTCACACTTCAGGCAGAGGCTCAGCACTTTTTGCATTGTATCGGCTTTCATCATCACTTCTATATCCGAAGATAAAGTATAAGTATTGACTCCTTCGTGTTGCAGTCTGCCAATATGAGGAAGCAAGCGGTTTCTGAAACCAGACCATGAGCGCATGTTCTGAGGACTCCATGCCACTTCGGCAACAGCTAGCAGGCGAGGGTAAGCCATATACTCCAAATGCTGATTGTTCGCTATCCACTCGGTCCAGATATTGCCTTGAATTCCTAGGATATGAGGCAGAAACACCGTTTCGAGCGTATCGGGTACGGGATTGTAAGTGTACACTTTCTCAATAGGCGTATACCCATCGTGCGCCAAAGGTGCTTTATCGGGAGCAGACTGAAAATAGTCCAGATACAAGTAATGCAAAGGAGTCAAAATAACATCATAACCCTCCTTGGCAGCCTCAATCCCTGCCCGTTCGCCTTGCCAGGACATGATAATCGAACTTTTATCTAGTTTCTCACTAGCTATTTCATCCCATCCCGTCATGCGACGACCGCCGGCTTTCAATATTTCTTCGGCCTGCCCGATGATGTAATTATGAAGTTGATGTACCTCCTCCATGCCCTCGCGCTTCATCAATTCCCGACACTTGGGACAGTTCGCCCAAGGCTTGGTATCGGTTTCATCACCTCCTATATGTATCACTTCAGATGGAAATAACTCCATCACTGTATTCAGTACACTCTTCATAAAAGCGTATGTATCGGCATTGCCCACACAGAATGTTCCTCCTGAATAGGGCTTGCCGGCGCAACAGAGTTCGGGATAGGCAACAAAGACTTCTTTTGAATGACCCGGAAATTCCACCTCGGGAATAATGGTTATAAATCTTTCGGATGCGTAGTCTACAATTTCCTTTATATCGGCTTTAGAATAATATCCACCATAAGCATTCGGAGTAGTTTCGGTAGCAAACCGTCCACCGTTCTTCCACCAATCCCGCCATACATGGTGGGTTCTGAAAGCTGCTGTTTGAGTCAGTTCAGGATAATCGGGCACTTCAAAGCGCCATCCTCCGTCATCAGTCAAATGCCAGTGAAAGCGATTGAGCTTATAAAAGGACATCCGGTCTATAAGTTCCTTGACCTCCTCTTTTGAGAAAAAATGCCTGGAAACATCCAACATAATTCCCCTATGAACAAACCGAGGTATATCCTTTATCCGTACAGCAGGTACTACCCCACAGCTATACAACTGTCGCAAGGTAACTTTAGCATAAAACAGTCCGGCAGATGATTGTGCTTTCACAGAAATTCCTTTTGGAGATACATTCAGCAGATACCCTTCATTACCAAACTCTGCCAAACCCTTATCGACTATATACTCAACTCCGACACAAGGAGTATCCGAGAAAAGGGCTGCCGAATCTATTCGGAAAAAACCTTCACCCCATTGGTATTCGGTAGGCATGGGGATAACAGGAAGTTGCTTGGCAGCAGGCTGAACAGGCTGGTGCAATGGATATGCCAAGGAAGGTAAACATATCCCCACTCCCAAAAGGCTTATCGATAGGTTGACTATCATGATACTTAATCGTGATTTCTCCATTATAGTATTCATTTAAGATTGTATCTGCAAAAATAATGCGATGCCTAATCAAGCTTGAAAAATCGCGTACAAATAAAGGACAATATCGTAAGAATCTCTTTTTACCTATAATTATCCAAGAATTGAACGTTTCTTTCGTTCGTTTTCGAAAGTCTTTTTCCGTCACGAAAAAGATTGCACATCATTTGCTTATCCTACTTATTCTTCCTAATATTGTCACTGGCAAATCATTTGAAAACAAGGTTAAACTACTCCCCCATGAAAAAAATCATCCTTTGCGCAATCTTTCAGCTTCTATGCATCACAACATTGCATGCACAGCGCATCTTCTCCACCGCATACACCATGGATGACGGACTGGCAGCCAATCGGGTTTACAGCATCTTGCAAGATTCATGCGGCTTCATCTGGTTTGGCACCGACGACGGATTGAGCCGGTTCGATGGAATTCGTTTCAAGAACTACTATTTATCCAAATACATCGACGCCACTACCAGCAATAGTGTGAAGAAAATACTCATTGACCACAGAGGCCGGATGTGGATTGGCTTGGACAGTGGAATCGCTATCTATGACTCGAAAACCGACACATTCAAACCCTTCAACGCAAAAACCGAAACAGGAGAAACCATTCAGTCATACGTAACCGATATAGTAGAAGACAACGAAGGAACGATATGGATCGCAACAAACGGGCAAGGATTGTATCGCTTCTCGCCATACAATGAAGTAAAACTCAAAGTGTACCGGAACATCCCCGGCAAAACCGACTGTATCCCCCAAGACATTATCATGGCTTTGCAACTGGACAGTAAACAAAATCTATGGATAGGAACCTATTCAGAGGGATTGTGCCGCTACGACAAAAAGACCAACCAATTCAAAACGTATCAAAAAGGGAAGACCCCTCAGAGTTTGTCGGATAACTCTATTCAAAGCATCTTTGAGGATTCACACGGAAACTTATGGATAGGCACTTTCCAAAACGGACTCGATCTGTTTAATCCTGCCACAGAGACTTTCACCAACTTCCAGGACAAAAGCGCCAATAATCTGCTATACCACATTCACGACATCAAAGAGTACCATCCCGGAGAACTTCTTATTGCATCCGATAATGGTGTAGGGATCTTCAAAGCAGAAAAAGGCGAAATTATATCTTCCAACGATCCGCAACTCAAAATAAGAACGGGTGTCAACAAGTTTATCTATACCATGTATATCGACAAGGAAGAAAGCCTTTGGCTAGGTTCCTACTTTGACGGTATCAAGTTTTACTCTTCCTTCCAGAACAATTTTGAATATTACAGTTGTTCCCCCACCCCCGACAGCCCTATCGGAAAAGTAGTCAACGTGATACGAGAAGATAAAGATAATAGTTACTGGATTGGCACCGACGATAATGGCATCTTCCGTTTTAACGCGAAAACGCAAGCAATCACTCCCTTCAGAAGTGCCGCTGATATAGGCTCCACTTATTACTGCATACACGACTTGCTATTGGATGGAGACAAATTGTATGCCGCCACCTACGAGAGAGGTTTGGAAGTTTTCGACTTAAAAACAGGAAAAGTAGAGACCTTTCTGCACAATCCGGATGATAAAACCAGCATTCCTTCGTCACGTGTGTTCGAACTCTACAAAGCCAGCAACGGACGTATTTACATTGGTACTTCCAATGGCATCTGCTATTACGATACATCCCGAAAAGCATTTGTAAAAATAGCCTCTTTCAATGGCAGAGTATCTTCCATCATAGAAGATCACAACGGAATTATCTGGATAGGAACCAGCACAAGCGGATTATTGGCTTACAATATAAAAACTCAGAAAATAGAATCATACCAACATACCACCGACCCGAAATCTATTACTAAGAACGTGATAACCACCTTAGCCATTGATAGTCGGAAGAATTTATGGATTGGAACCCACGGACAAGGGCTATGCAAGTACAATGAAGCTACCAACGACTTTACCCGGTACGATAACCTTGAACTCCCCAACCAAGTCATCACATCCATTATCCCCAAAGGTGATGCATTATGGATTGCTACCAATAAAGGCTTAGTGGTTTATAACCCCGACACCAAGTATCTGAAAGTCTATTCCAAATCAAACGGATTATATAATGAGCAGTTCACTCCCGACTCGGGTATGGAAGCTTCGGACGGAAAGCTATTCCTTGGTTCGACCAACGGTTTCTGTTTCTTCTCGCCCCAAAATTTAAGAGAGAATGCATACAATCCCCCCGTTATATTAACCGGCATGACTATTTTGGGCAAAGAGATATCAGTCAATACAGAAAACTCTCCTTTAAAACAAGCTATCGGATATACCCAAGAACTGACTTTAGAGCACGATCAATCAATGATTGGCTTCGATTTCGCCGCACTCAGCTACATCGCTCCCAAAGAGAATTATTACCAATATATGCTGGAAGGGTTGGACAATGAGTGGCAGTTTACCGAAGGCAATACGAACCATTTGTCTTATGCCAATCTGCCGGCCGGAGAATATACGCTTAGAATAAAAGGAACCAACAGTGATAAGATATGGAGTAGCAATGAGATACGGCTAAAGATCAAAGTGCTTCCACCTTTCTTCCAGTCGAAAACGGCTTTTCTTCTATATGCGATATGCTTTGCCATTATTGTTTTCATGAGTGTCCGCTACTACATCAAACGCTCGGAGAAGAAGCAACATGAACGTATCAGAAGTCTGAATGATGAAAAAGAGAAAGAATTATATAATTCCAAAATAGAATTCTTTACCAACATAGCCCATGAAATACGCACTCCGTTAAGCCTCATCATCGGCCCACTGGAATATCTCATGAAGACGGCCAGCATTAACAACGTCTATGGAGAATATCTGGGTATCATCGAGCAGAATTACAAACGTCTCTACGTACTGGTGAACCAATTGCTGGACTTCAGGAAAGTAGATTCGGGAGCCTACAAGCTTTCATACGACTCATATCAAGTAAAAGAAGTGATCGCAAAAGTGACCGGCATCTTCGAACTAACTGCCAAACAAAAAGAAATCACCATCGATACCTCTTCCATTAATGAAGAAATGGTGATGATTACTGATGAGGAAGCACTTATAAAGATAGTCAGCAACCTGGTAAGTAATGCCATGAAATATGCCAAAAACTCCATCGAAATTACTACTTGTGAGAATGATTCCGAAGTAATACTCACGATAACCGATGACGGTATAGGCATTACAGATACAGAGAAGAGCAAGATATTTGATGCTTTCTATCAGGTTAAAAGCAACAAAGAAATCAATAAGCTGGGTATAGGCATAGGTCTGCACATGACGCGTTCGTTGGTACAACTCATGAATGGCAAAATTGTAGCCAATGACAGGGAGGATGGTAAAAATGGGGTAGCCATATCCGTCTATCTACCTAAAATAATGCCGATTAATGAGAAACTCCAAACGACAAGAAAGATAGAGGATATGGTACTCTCGGATTCTGCTATCGAAGAAACGATCAATGAAGAGGCAGCCAATGAACCGATGAAGAAACAGTATGCAGTGATGGTAGTAGATGACAATCCGGAAATACTCGACTTCCTTTCTAAAATACTATCAGAAGAGTATTTCGTCATTTCTGCATTAAGTGGCGAAGAAGCGGTGCAGATATTGGAGAAGAATAACATAGATCTCGTTATCAGCGATGTAATGATGGAAGATATGAACGGATTTGAGCTTTGTGCGAAGATAAAGAACAACATCAACATTTCTCATATACCGGTTATCCTGCTCACGGCAAAAACCGATACTGAAAGTAAAATACAAGGACTGGAAGCCGGTGCCGATGCCTACATTGACAAGCCGTTCTCGCCCTTCCACCTGAAAGCACAATTAAGGAATCTGTTCAAGAAAAGAGAACAGATCCAACAAACATACGCTTCCACTCCACTCTCTGATATACGTTCGGCAGTCCACAACAGATTGGATGAAGAGTTTATGGATAAATGCACCGAGATTATCTTGAACAATATTGAAAACCCGGAGTTTTCGGTAAATACATTGGCACAACAATTAGGCATGAGCCGCACCTCTGTATTTACCAAAATCAAAGGCATCATAGACATGACTCCCAATGACTTCATTAAAGTCACCCGTTTGAAAAAAGCATGTCAAATGATGGTTGAAGGTGAATATAGAATCACTGAGATAGGCTTTTTGGTGGGTTTCAGCTCCTCATCCTACTTTGCGAAGTGTTTTCAGAAACAGTTCGGAATGCTACCGACCGATTTCATTAAGAATATAGATGGGAATACAAAAAGTGCCGGTAACTAATTCAGTTCCGGCACCCTGCACTATATCATATCCATTCTTTTATGATTCGCCGTTTCCGGCAAATTCCATCAAGTATGCTTTTACGAACTCATCTATCTTACCGTCCATCACGCCATTCACATCACTGGTTTGGTAGTTGGTACGGTGGTCTTTTACGCGACGGTCGTCGAATACGTAGCTGCGTATCTGTGATCCCCATTCAATCTTCTTCTTATTCGCTTCTACTTTAGCCTGTTCTGCCATGCGGTGCTGAAGTTCCTTGTCGTACAAAATAGAGCGTAATTGGCGCATGGCATTTTCACGATTCTTGGGCTGGTCACGCGTTTCGGTGTTTTCAACCAAGATTTCTTCTTCTTCACCTGTATAAGGGTCTTTGAACTGATAGCGCAAGCGCACACCTGACTCTACCTTATTTACGTTCTGACCACCGGCTCCACTGGAACGGAAAGTATCCCAAGAGATGTTGGCAACTTTGATATCTACCTCAATGGTATCGTCTACCAACGGAGTGACGAACACAGAAGCAAAAGAAGTCATACGCTTGCCTTGGGCATTATAGGGAGATACACGTACCAAACGATGTACACCGTTCTCGCCTTTTAGATAACCGTACACATATTCACCGGACATTTCGATGGTACAGGTCTTGATACCTGCTTCGTCTCCTTCCTGTAAGTTGGAGATAACTGCTTTGTAACCATGGGTTTCAGCATAACGCAGATACATACGCATCAGCATGTTGGCCCAGTCCTGGCTCTCGGTACCACCGGCACCGGAGTTAATCTTCAAGACACAATCCATTTGGTCAGCTTCATCGCGAAGCATATTCTTTAGTTCAAGTGCTTCAACGGCAGCAGAAGCTTTGGCGTAAGCTTCGTCTATCTCTTCTTCCGTTACCAATTCGTCTTTGTAAAAGTCGAATGCCAGTTGCAACTCGTCAGCCATGGTCTTCACTTCGTTGTAGCCGGAGATCCATTGCTGTAAGCCTTTTACCTTCTTCATCTGAGCTTCAGCAGTCTTCTGGTCGTCCCAAAAGCCGGGAGCCTGGGTGCGAAGCTGCTCTTCTTCCACTTGTATCTTCTTTCCTTCGATGTCCAGATAGCGGTTCAACGCTTCGGTACGTTCTTTGATATCTTTCAGTTGTTCAACGGTAATCATAAGTTCTGTTTACGATTATTACAAATTACTTTCTTTCGGGACACAAAGGTATGAAAAAAGCGGATAAATCCTCAGCTATCAGTAAAATAAGTTGCTCGGAAAGAACTGTTCTTATTCAATCAGCATCACATATATTCATAAGACTGAAATATCTGTGTAACTTAAATCAAACATGCCACCTCTACTTTTGTGCACTCAAAACAAATCTATTAAAACTATTGCTTATGAAAGTAAAATTGATTCTGCTCTTTCTTATAATCTTTCTTCCTTCTTTATATTCAAAGGAGTATGAAGGGACTACCAAAGAGGTTACCCTAAAATTGATTGAGACAACTGATGTACACGGCAACTTCTTCAGTTATGACTTCATTAATAACCGGCCTCTCGATGGAGGTTTATCTCATGTAGCCAGTTACGTGAAAGAGCAACGTAGCCTGCTGGGAGATGATCTTTGCCTGCTGTTCGACGCAGGTGATATTCTGCAAGGACAACCATGCGTTTACTATACCAACTTTATAGACACGCTAAACACACATCTCACTTCGGACATGATGAACTTTATGGGATACGATGCCGCATGCTTCGGTAATCACGACATCGAAGCCGGACATCCGGCCTTCGACCGATGGACCAACGACAGCAGTTTCCCCATACTGGGAGCCAATATACTATCGGTAACAAATAATCAACCGTATGCCAAGCCTTATTGCATATTTGAGCGTGAGGGAGTGAAGATTGCCGTATTGGGAATGATTACCCCCGCCATACCCATGTGGTTGCCCGAAACACTTTGGAGCGGACTACGCTTTGAAGACATGGTTGCCTGCGCCCGCAAATGGATACCTCTCATACAGGAAACAGAGAAACCGGATATACTTGTGGGTCTGTTTCATACAGGGCTAAAAGGTGCTGGCATCAATGGATTCAATGAAAACACAGCCGAAGAAATAGCGTTGACCATTCCCGGCATCGACCTTATCTTCTACGGGCACGATCATCGCGGACATTGCCAGGAAGTAACCAACCGCATTTCAGGAAAGCCGGTATGGCTTCTCAATGCCGGAGGTGAAACAAATCATGTGGCAGAGGCATCTTTGACATTCTCCATCAAAGACGGTAAGGTAACAGGCAGACAAATCAAAGGAAGTCTCGTCTCGATGGACGCTTACAAGCCTGACAGCGCTTTCACCGCCAATTACAAAGAAAAATGGGAGGAGGTGCAGGCCTTCGTTTCCGAAAGAATAGGATCATTAGCCAAGCCTATCGAGACTTTGGACTATTTCTTCGGTCCGTCGGCAATGGCGGACTTGTTGCACCACGCACAATTGTCACAAGTAGAAGCAGACATCTCACTGGTTACTCCTCTTACTTTTAACGAGGTAATCAATGCCGGAGATATTTATGTGAAAGATATCTTCAAACTCTATCGGTATGAAAACAGAATCAATGTATTCCAACTTACCGGGAAAGAGATCTTAGGAGCATTGGAACGTTCGTACAGCCTTTGGAGCCGTACGATGGCAAGCCCCGAAGAACACGCTCTGCCTATCAGATACAGAGAGGAGAAGAGAGCACAGCTGGACGCACCTATATTTTATCTGCTGTCAGCCGCCGGTATCTCCTACGAAGTAGACCTTACACAGCCGAACGGAGAGAAAGTCAAGATTACGCGCATGAAAGACGGCACAGACTTCCAGACTGATAAGACCTACCGCGTAGCTGTAAATTCCTACATCGGCAGTGGCGGCGGAGGATTATTGACGGAAGGTAGTGGCATAACATTAGAAGATCTTCCCTCACGCATCATCGCAACCTCGGACAAAGATCTGCGTAACTATGTGATTGAATACTTCCGCCGACATCATTTTCCCGTAGAAGTCCTACCGTTATCCGACTGGAAATTCGTCCCCGAAAACTTAGTAAAAGAAGCTCTTGAACGCGACCGTAAAATATTATCAGACAACTAATGATTAAAACAAAGAAACGTATGAAAAAATTCAAACTATTAATGATACTTTGCATGCTGCTGAACGTATCATTATACGCCCAAGTAACCACCTCCGGCATGAACGGACTAATAAAAGGCGACAATGAGCCTCTGATCGGGGCAACCATACAAGCTGTACATATTCCGTCAGGAACAACCTACGGTACAATTACCAATGCCGACGGACGTTTCAGCCTACAAGGTATGCGTACCGGCGGCCCCTATAAGGTAGACATATCCTACATTGGATTTAAAAACGCAGTTTACGAAGACATTAGCCTCTCGCTAGGCGACAACTATGTACTCAACGCTACACTGCACGAAGACTCCGGACTGCTGGACGAAGTTGTGGTAATAGCTACCAAGTCCAAATTCTCAGGAACAAAGACAGGAGCTTCTACCAATATCAACAACAGCCAACTCACGGCGCTACCGTCCATCAGCCGTTCTCTGTCGGACTTTACCAAACTCTCGCCATACGCCGGCACCAACAACTCGTTTGGCGGACAAGACGGACGAATGAACAACATTACGATAGACGGCGCCAACTTCAACAATAACTTCGGCCTCTCTTCAACCCCTATGCCGGGTGGTGGAAGCCCCATCTCATTGGATGCTATCGAAGAACTGCAAGTCAACATCGCCCCGTTCGATGTACGCCAAGCCAACTTTATCGGAGCGGGTATCAACGCTATCACCAAAAGTGGTACTAATACTTACAGAGGAACGGCTTATACCTATTTCCGCAACCAGCACATGAGAGGAAATAAAATAGACGGAGTTGACCTCGGAGAGCGTCCGGCAGAAGAGAAACGTACGTACGGCTTCACATTCGGAGGCCCTATCATCAAAAACAAACTGTTCTTCTTTGTGAATGGGGAATATGAAGACGCGCCCAAACCGATCTTTAAGTGGAAACTTTCGACCGACGGTGTGGGAAGCGACGATAACCTGATAACAAGAGTTACAGCCAAAGATATGGAGGCCTTCGCACAAGTGCTCCGCGATCAATACGATTATGATCCGGGGTCTTACACCAACTACAATGCCGGTACTTTCACCAAGAAAGCGCTGACTCGTATAGACTGGAACATCAATACGAATAACAAATTGACCGTTCGCTACAACTATACCAAAAACCAATATACCAATCCCACCAGCCAAAGCATGCCGGGAACGGCTACCTCCCACGGACATTATAGTTCGGCCTCACTGCCCTTCCGCAACAGTTGTTATGAAATGAACAATCTGGTGCACTCACTAACCGCCGAACTGAACAGTAACTTCGGAGGCAAAATGTCCAATCAGGTATTGGCCACACTTACAAAGATCAAAGACGAACGTGGTTCGGACTCTTCCCTGTTCCCAATGGTGGACATTCTGAAAGACGGCGATATGTTTATGACTGCCGGTTATGAGCTATATACCTATAACAATGCCGTGGCAAACGACATTTGGACTTTGACGGACAACTTCACGCTGAACCTGGACAAACACATACTTACGGCCGGACTTTCCTACGAAAGCCAATACGTCAGCAACTCCTTCATGGGATGTGGGCTGGGATATTACCGTTACAACAGTTTCGACGACTTCAAAAACGGCGCAGCTCCCATCTTGTACTCATTGACTTACGGCTACGGCGGCGAAGACAAACCTAAAGCCGAATTGTCTTTCGGTCAATTCTCGGCCTACGTACAAGACATGTGGAATATCAATCAGAACCTGAAGGTAACAGCCGGTCTGCGTATGGATATACCAACCTATCTGAATGACCTGATGGAGAATAAGGCAGTCTCCGAACTGACTTTTGCCAATGGTGCAAAAATCAATACCGGTACATGGCCCGGCACAAAAGTTCTGTTCTCGCCACGTGCAGGCTTCAACTGGGATGTTTTGGGAGACAACAACTTGAGACTCCGTGGAGGAACGGGTATATTCACCGGACGTATGCCTTTCGTATTCTTCACCAATATGCCTACCAACAGCGGTATGATTCAAAATACAGTCACAATCTCCGACCCATCGGCTTTGGCCAAACTGGCAGGAAAGGTTCGCCCCAAAGATGAAGTAATGGCATTGCTCCCCGATTTGTTTCCACAAACGCCGGTAGAGAAAGCTCCGGGAGCCGTAGCGGGCATTGATCCTGACTTTAAATTGCCACAGATATGGAAAAGTACCCTTGCAGCCGACATTAAACTGCCTCTTCCGTTTAATGCGGGACTTACCCTGGAAGGTGTATTTGCCAAGAACCTGAATGCCGTACTGCAACAGAACGTAAACATGATTTCGGCGGACAATGCCAAAGTAACCCAATTTAATGGCCCCGACAAGCGCTATATGTATCCGGGCGCCAATGACAGCCGGGTAATACCAAACATGTCGGGAGCTTATATCCTTACCAATACAAGCAAGGGATACAGCTACAGTTTCAATGCCACACTGAACATGAACCCCATTGAAAGACTGAACCTGATGATGGCATATACGCATACCAGTTCCAAAGAAGTATCGGGCAATCCGGGTGCACAACCCTACGAATTGTGGCAGAACACTCCTACCGTGAACGGTGGTAACTACCTACCCTTGCGCAACTCACAGTATCTCACTCCGAACAGGCTCATTGCATCTGTGGCGTACAAGTTCAGCTACGCCAAACATTTTGCAACGACTGTAAGTCTATACTACACAGGCTATGCCCCCGGAAATTACTCGTATATGTACAATGGAGATATGAACCGCGACGGCATAAACAACGACCTTATATATATCCCCAAGGGCAAAGACGAACTAAAATTCATCGACAAGAACGGATTCACAGCAGACGAGCAGGCCACTGCTTTCTGGAACTTCGTCAATCAAGACCCGTATCTGAAGAAACATAAAGGTGAGTATGCCGAAGCATATTCAGCACGTTATCCGTGGCTCAATCAATTTGACTTCAAGTTGGTGCAGGACTTCAACCTGAAAGTGGGCAAGACAATGAATACGTTGCAGTTTACTTTAGACATATTCAACATCGGCAACCTGCTGAACGATACATGGGGAATAAGCAAAATACCCGTTAATAGCGGGCGCATCCTGAAGTATGAAGGTGTAACAAGTGATAATGTTCCCACTTACTCAATGTATTACTCAGCCGCGAGCGGTAAGAACACATTGCCTACCGAGACTTTTTCTTATCAGAAAAACAGCTCTAATTGCTGGCAGATTCAAGTAGGGGTGCGCTATATCTTCAACTAATTCATAACAACAACTGATAGTTGAAGGGGATAGTCAGAAGTAATTTTGACTATCCCCCCTTCAACGAAAGTTTAATGAGCAGCTTTCACATCCCATCCGGATACCACATCGCCGTAAAGGTAGAAAGTAACATCAAAAGTCGTCTTGCTATTATCGTCCACTACTTGATAGCAACGGGTTGCGTCATAAGAATCCACTTCCTTATATTCGCCCAAAGACAATGGCGCAAGTTCTTCTTTGCCGGCTGCTTTAGCTATAATTTGCTGCATACGTTCTTGCATCAGTTTCATAATACCTTCGTGTTTGAAAGGATCTATGTCAGCCACTTTCGGATAAGTTGCCTTGATGACACCACCATTGGCAGCACGCACTGTCCGCATGCTATCCGTATAAGCCTTGAACTGCTGTCTTACTTCGGGAGAACGAAGACCTAACATCGTAAATACAGCAATACCTTGTGCACCACTATTGAACGCAGCATCCATACACTCGAACATCTTCGGACCGTTAGTAGCAGTCATACCGCAATAGAGAGTGGTCATCTCATTCTTGTCACGTGCATTTTCAACCGTACAGTCGGAGATGAAGCTTACATCTCCTGTATAGAAGGTATGGTAAACCATGGGGAATACGATGTCGAGATTCCAATTGCCCCAATCCTGACGTACCATACGCGAAGCCATCTTCGGAGTAGGAAATGGAGAAGCAGCCATGGTCTTACCGTATGAATGTACCGTTTCGGCAATCATGTTTGCCACTTCTGAAATCTGGTCGCAACGGAATTGACGCCATTTCACATCGAGAGAAGGATCTTCTTGTTCGCGAGGATCGTAGCCATATTGTGCCATGAACTTCTTAATCATTTCCGGATGATAGCCATAATCCCATGCAGGATATTCACGGTCCTGTACAATGCCGTAATTAGGCCACAAGGTGGTGGGTAAGACTACATCCACAAAGCGATGGTAGTCGATAGCGATACCGTTCAGTCCTTCGACTTCGCAATAGGCTTTGATCTTTTCATTAATATACTCACGCACTTCGGGCAATGCAGGGCAAAGGAATTTATAATAACCTACGTAAGCCGTAGTATCTGCCAAACTCTTTCCATTACGGTTTACACTGAACCATTCGGGATGCTCTTTCAGTATTTTATCACGGTCGTGTTCCAAATTCATAGTCCACAGCCAGGCATAAACTTCGATGCCGTGTTTGTGGGCAATGGGTATGGCCACCCGATAATCGTCGGGAGTAGGTGCATTCAGCATGATACCATCCATGCCGATATCGTTCATCACTTGGCAAATGGAATCGAAATTCATACCGGGACGATAATCAAGCCATGTCCAAAACATAGGATATTCTTTGACTGCTTCCTTCTTGGGTTGGCACGCAAAAAGTCCCAGCATCAAACACATCAATACCCATACTGATAATAAGTTCTTCTTCATAATATCTATCTAAATTTTAAGTTTAACATGCAATTTTTCCAAAACCCAAGTAACACCAATCACCACAAAAGCGAAGCAAATACAGTTGATTATTCCCATGAAACCATAAGTAAACCAATCCGGAAGTACGTAACCTGTGACATCAGCAAAACCATAGAAAACGTAAGGAATCAGGTAAGTAGTCAGCGTAGCGGTACCCGCAGGCTTTATCAGTTTGAACCATCCCGTAATCTGATGATTAACCAAATAGTTCAACACACCATAGGTAGCTACCGAAATAGCCATGACGTAAAAGACCCAAGGAGGCGTACTGCCTATCTTGGCAACAATCCAAAACTGGTGCGAAAAGATGCCGAGCAGCAAAAGCCCCGCAGCGACCATCCACGAAGTACGTAACTTCCAAATATCACTCTTACCTACATACCGAGCGCTGAGTACGGAGAGCAGAATACCCCCCATCGTAAATGTCGGCAATGCTCCGTTGCCTATATGCAATGCACCCAAAAAGCCACTGAGGAAGTTCCATTCAGGAAAGTCAAGAATGGCAGTACCGCCAAATTCCTCGCGCAACGGGGTAGTCAGAAGACAAATCAGGACAAAGATAATCCAAATTGGCAGCAGATACTTCAAACGGTCACGAGTCAGATAATAGGTAACGGCACACACCAGATAAGTCCAGCCTATAGCACCTAATATACCTCCGGAAAAGCCGAACACTCCGCCCTTAGGATTGCGGAAGGTGAAAGCGAGGTAGAGTAGTGCCAGCACACCGATGATCTTACATATCAGAAAGATGTTTTTTTGCATCTTTGACGTCGTTCGCGGATATTGATTCCACACTCCGATAAATCCTATCGCCATGATAAACCAGTAGACACCGATAGGATAGCATACCTCCGAAGAAAGACGGTATTCCGAATTTGTGATAAAAGCTCCCATCACCAGCAGAGCAAAGGTACGGGATAGAATATGTCCCAACGTCGATTCTGCCGAATATCCTTTGGAATATCTGCCCTCTATGGCGTAAGGTATAGACATACCCACCGCAAAGAGGAAACAGGGAAATACGATATCCGCCAATCCCATGAAATCTTCCCCGTAAGCGGCATGTTCCAGCCAATGAGGTACGTCGTGTACTTTCCAGAAGTCATTCACAAAGATCATGGTAAACATGGTCAATGCACGTAGCATATCTATCGCGAGGTTGCGACGTGAATAAATGTTCGTATCGTTCATAACTTTACTCCTTTATTAAAATTCAGAGATCAACATCAGCCAACGTGCAGCCGAAGAGCCCCACACTTCCTTGTAAGTAGCCGTGTTGAACTGCGGCCAGTAGGGTGAGTCTTCATTGAAATAAGACTGCATACCTACAGGGATTTCTCCCACCATCTCGCCCGGCAAAGCAGTATAGAGTTGTGGATAGTTGCTACCTTCTCCGTAAATCATGGATTGACCGAAAGGATTCTTTCCTACCACCCAGAACAGTTGTTGTTCGGCAATGTCTTTGAGTTCTTTATCTTTCAATATTTTGGCACAGATAGCAGCCGCTTTTCCGGTAGAAAGATGTACGGCAATGTTTCCTTTAAAAGAGAACCAAGCCGGGAATATACGCAGATAATGTTCTTTATCCAAACGAATACCATTCTCTAACTGCTCTTGATAATCTTTCTCGGCACCGCTACGAATACCTACTTGAACGGCATAAAAGTTCAGTGAGTCTTTCACTTCATCTTTATGATAAACTCCACTGGGTACCATTTCGTATGGATACACATGTTGCATGATGTTCTTCAGATAATTGCCATACAGCTTCATCGAATGGATCCATTGATTATATTCGGCATGATTAGGCTGCGTTTCGCACAAGGCTGCCAATGCTTCCATATAGGCATAGTCACGTGACTGGTGAGTATAGTGAACAATAGACTTCTTAGCCAAGTCGCGATAGAAGAAGCCACAAGTTTTATTCTTGTCTTTCAAGGGTTCGGTGCGTTGGCACTGTAAAGTATAGCGAATGGCTTTTGCTGCTTCATCGGCATACTGCTGTTCTCCTGTAAGTTGGTAAAGCATACTGGCAGCCCAAGAGATATTGGCATGATACTGGCTTTCGGATGCCATACCGGCATGTCCCCCGCCCTTCTTTATCAATTCGGCAAAACCCAATTTATTGAAACGTTCCATGGCAAAACCGAAATCTTCTTTAGCAATCTTCTTCAAGTTATTTTTAAGGGCAACATCGTTTTCAACCATCATGGAAGTATAAGCTTCTATTCCGGCAAGCAGGAAGTTTTCTAAAGCTCCGTTGTGGACAAGCATCTCACGGCGTCCGGCATCGTCAATAGTACCCAGTATTCCGTCAGTCCAAAGGTTAGTTCCCCAGGTTTGTGCACGGTAACCATCGCCTAAACGGGTTTTCAGGATAAAGTCAATGCCCCAAAGAGCTTCTTCCATCAGGCGGTTATAGAGGTCAGTATTTCCTTTTTCTTTCGCACGTTTAGCCATCGAAAGCAAGGAGTAAGATATTTCTCCCGTCTGCAAAGTTTGCTGAGACATATCGGCAGCATCGTGCCATCCTCCGTTTATGGGTATCACTTTACCATTGTGGTTGACATGCAAGTCGGTATGGCAAGTGCCATGTTTTCCGGGAACCGGATAACCGCAACGTTCGCAGAACAGGAAGTTTACCATACGCCAGGCAGAATCATCCCACACATCTTTATGGATATAGAAGGGGAAAGTAACAACATCGCCTACTTGAAGCACATATCTGCCTTGTGTCTTGAATGTAGAGAAGTCAATCGTTTCAAACTCACCCAGTCCGGTTTTCTCTTTCTTGATAGGACCCGTAAAGACGATGGCTTGTGTATCGGCATCCTTTAATTGGAATTGACCGCTATGATTTTCCACATGAACGATGGCTGTTTTAGGACTTTCGAGACTGTAGCCGGTAGTAGAAAAGATGATACGGTTTTGAGCAGGCATCCAGCCTTTTACCGTTTCGGGATTTTCTATTTTCTGAAGTTCTACCGCATCTACATCAAAACGAAGCGAATCCCCCATCGTGCTCTCCCGACCAAATATCTCGATGGCAAACGAAACCTTAGTCACTTTATCACGAGACAAGCCGGACATTTCAACAAAACATTCGTTCCATTGGTCGTTCTTCAGGTTTATCTCATGATAACCTTCGCGACCGTATTTATCGGGGACTTTGATTTCACCGTCATTCTCAACATATAGATTCAGATAGATGCTGCGTGCTCCTTCACAAGTAGGATAAATATAGAATTTCAGTCGGTTGTAACCTTCCCAGTTGGCGCCACCCACATCATAAGTAGCCATACAAGTGCCACGTCCTAATCCCCAGCCCAGCATTTCGGCAGGAGCGGTTTCAGATTCCAGGCGCAGGCTATGTTTGCCGGTTTTACTTCGCTCGGTAGTCAAGCCTATTTTACCGATACCTTTGTGCGACCACTTGGAGAAGTCTTCCATATCGCACAATACTACTGATTCCAAAACTTTCTTTTTAAGGCCGAATGTTTCGAAAGCTTTTGTCTCGTCAAGAGGCAAAGGACTGTGTACATAGCCCGTACGGATGATATCGGCTTTCAGTTTCTCATCGACTTGTGCATGCAGGATAACTGTCGGGGCACAAAGTAGACCGGTCAGTAAACAGATAGGTCTAATGATTTTCTTCATACTATTATTTGTATAAGATTAAAATCAGGCTATTGAATGATTGGGGTTCAATAGCCTGAATATGTTAAGTTAGAACTCCTTTATATTAAGAACAAGCGAAAGAGCACAATCCCTAATATAACAGGACATACTATTAGTTAATAAATTAAAACAGACATAAAAAGGAACCGGACTCTATTCAAAGTTGCCTTTATTGATATCCCAGAACAAACGGGTAGCTCCATTATCAGGACCTCCGAGTAGCTTAACCGCATCCGCATAACCTGTCGGATTCTTGGAAACTTCGCTCAAAACGAATGGCAAACGGCGAACACCATATTCTGTTGTAATCAATCCCTGACTATCATTTTTCAAAACCGGGAAGAGCTTAGGATAGCCTGTACGGCGCCATTCAGCCCATGTCTGTTTGCCTTCAGGAAAAGAAGCAATCCACTTCTGAGTAATAATCTTTTCGAGTCGTTCTTCATCGTTCTTGGCATCATCCCATTTAGGACTGACGGTTGAAACTGCAGGCGAGTTAAACTTATCTACCAACGGATCAACCCACGCAGCCGGAACCTTAGAGCTATTCAGGTAATCGCCCAACGAAACGCCAAAGTCACTAAAGGAAGCTGCAACACCTTGTTCGTAATAGGTCTTGGCATCTCCACCTGCATTCCAACCACGCAAAGCAGCTTCTGCCAGCAAGAAGTAAGCTTCTGCTGCCGACATTACCGTACCCGGAGTAGTAGTGTTTACATTGATATTAGATATTAATGCCTTATATTTGTCAGCCGTATCTTCAAGCCCCGGAATACCTGTACGTACACCAACCACTTTCTTGTCATCTCCTGTTCCTTTAGTAATTCCAATCTTCAAAAGTCGCGGATCATTGTAACCACCCAAAATAGATACGATATTAGCACTTACAAATATATCATTATACTCTATTGAGCACGTATAAAGAGGATGCATCCATCCATAACCGGAAACAATAAAGCTCTCGCCACTTTTCAAGACTCCCTGAGGAGCAGCTATAGCAGCCTCAGCTTCCTTACGGGCCCACTCTTTATCATACTTCACCACACGCATAGCCAACCGCAAACGCAATGTATTGCAAAGTCTGAGCCATTTGTCCAATTCACCATTATATGCCATATCGAATTTGGCAAAAGAAGCAACTGCCGGTTTCTTCAAAGCTTCGTCCAATACTTTACTAGCATCCGTCAGTTCGGCAAAGAATGCCTTATATGCATCCTGAGCAGAGTCGTAAGTACCGCCGGTCTTCGACTCACCATATTTCGTATAAATTATCGGGCCGTATTCGTCGCAAACACGAGACATCGCAAAAACTCTCAATATGGAGTTGATAGCATTGAAGTGGGCATAAACATCCATACCCAATTGCTCGCACTTTTCTTTCACCCGTAGTTGATTGGTCATTACAGAAGAGTAGGTGTACGTCCATGCTTCATCAGTCCAGTCATTGGTCAGCGCATAAGTCTGAGTGTTGATACCCCCTTTAAAGTTACTTGGGGTAGCCATATAACCCGACCATATATCGGAAGTCAGATTTTGAATCGTCTGAAAATCCCATCCCCAACCGTTACGATTATAGTAAATAGACTTTTGCAAGGTGGGAAAGTGCATACCTATAAAGTTATTATCCTGTCCCAGTTCTTCATCGGTCACACCGAATGGAGGCGTGTTCATCTTTTCAAAATTGCCTGTACAAGAAGGCATCAAAAATAAAGAAGAGAACATTAATGCTGTATATGTTATTATCTTTTTCATACTATTCGCAATTTAGAAGTTAACCTTAAGATTGAAACCGAATGAACGGGTACTTGGCATACCAAATACATCAATACCTTGCAATCCGTTTCCCACAGAGAGTGTTCCATCGGGATCGTACGGAGCATTGTTCTTGAAGAAGAACAGATTTCTACCGATCAATGAGATATCCGCTCCCTTGATAACAGGGATACGAGCAAGTAATTTAGCCGGTAAAGAATAACCCAAAGAGAGCTCGCGCAAGCGGATGTTGGTAGCATTGTAAATATAGTGTTCCGTAATACCGTCACGACCACCTACGATGCCATAAAATCGTGAAACGTCCTCAATGGGCTTTCCTCCGCCAAAATTAACACCTCCTTGATTACGAGCATCACCGGTCACTTTGCTGACACCATACTTATCCAGTTCGGCTTGTGTCAAGGAAATGACATCACCACCGAAACGACCGTCAATCAGGAAGTATAGTGAGAAACCTTTATAAGTAAAAGTATTCTGCCAGCCTAGGTTAAAGTCGGGAGCTGTATTGCCTATCTTCTTTAAATCCGATTTGTCGGGCATCGGCATGCCGTCTTTGTCGTACTTATAATTGCCATCGTCATCGCGTAAGAATTTTCTTCCGTATACATCACCGAAGGAACCACCTACTTCCAGACGCATGCTATAACTGTTAGAGCCACCACCGCCAAAGCTGAAGTAACCTAAACCTTCCGCCAGTTCCATAACCTCATTACGATTGAGCGCAAAGTTTACGGATGTCTTCCAACGAAAATCATTCGTCATAACCGGCGTACCGCCTAATACGATTTCAACACCTTCATTCTTAATGTCACCGGCATTTACATAATAAGTAGTAAATCTGGAGCCTGACGGCGCGCTCAAAGAGAACAATTGATTCTTGGTACGGGTCTGATAATACGTAAAATCAAATTCCAAACGGTTACTGAAGAATCGCCATTCTGTACCAAATTCATAAGAAGTAGTCATCTCAGGCTTCAATTCGTCGAAAGGAGATGTTGTATTAAAACTAATAACCCCACCACGCCCCACACTATTTAACGGACGACTGCGGTATCTCGGCAGACCGTTGCCCACCTTTGACCATGCACCACGAATCTTGCCTAGATTAATCCACTCGGGCATCTTCAATGCTTCGTTCATTACCCACGTCAAGCCTACTGAGGGATAGAAGAATCCTTTGTTCATATACTTAGTGAAAGCCAAGGTAGATGTCCAGTCATTACGTGCGGTAATATCCAAGAACAGCCAATCTTTAAAACCTACCTGTCCGGCAAAGAACACTGCTTGATTCTGCGCATGATATTTATCTAATGATGGAGAGCCATTATTATGATCTATATTTCCCGAAGAAAAGATATTGGGGTTATACAAGCCGCCACCAAAAGAATCAAATCCGATGCTTTTGCCTGAATCGTCTTTAATACTAGCACCCAAACTGGCATTTATGGTAAAGTCTTTGATCTTTTGTTGATAGGTCAGCATAAGGTCTCCATATACGCTTAAGTCATTGGATTCATCGGTAATGTAACGACCATTGGTTCCGGCGATGGAGGTATCGGTACCGGCGTACATCTTCATTTCATAATTATCCGTTACGAAGTCGGCATTTCCACGTGCCTGAATGGTAAAGTAATCGTTTAGTTTGAAAGACAAACTTAAATTGGCAATAGTTCTGTAACGCTTGGAGTCATTGGGTAACATGTTCGTCAGCCAGTACGGGTTCTGTTCAAAGCTCGTAGGAGCAGTGTACCAATTTTGCAGATACATGTTGCGCTCAGCATTCTTTATTTTATAGTTGGTACGATAGTAATCAAAAGATTCACCGCCCTGTACACCACCACGCGGAAACTTATACAAGCCGGTCAACGGATTCAGATAGAATCCACCCGGCGACGGACGATTCTTCACATCCTGAAACATTAGGCTCACGTTAGCGTCCACCGTGAGGCGATTGTTGAGGAAGTTCGCCGTTTCGCGGAAGTTGAAGTTATGTTTGTTCAGGCTACCGTTTTCAATGACTCCCGTACCGTATGTGTTGGCGTAAGAAAAATAAGTTTGCATCATCTCGGAACCTGCGCTCAAAGAGAGAGAGTTGATGGTTGTAATACCCGTTTGGAAGAAGTCCTTCGTATAATCGGGACTACCACTGATTTTATCTCCCCAACTGGAAGATACACCGCCGTAAGAATTCTGAAACTCAGGAATACCGTATGCAGCATTCTCCCACGTAGTATTTGAGCTAAAAGTGATATTAGTGCGCCCCACTTTACCTTTCTTGGTAGTAATCACAACGACACCATTAGCAGCGGAGCTACCGTATAAAGCGGCCGCAGCAGGTCCTTTCAGGATATTCATACTTTCGATATCGTCCGGATTCAGGTTGGAGATACCGTCACCACCATCACGATTTCCGGAGTCATTATTACCACCGATAGTTGTGGAAGTAGCATCATTAGCAGAACTGTTGATAGGTACACCGTCTATTACATACAACGGTTGATTGCTGCCCGATACGGAACGTGAGCCACGAATAACCATCTTCACAGAGCCACCCAGTCCCGATGAACTGCGATTAATCTGTACACCTGCTGTTTTACCTGCCAGTGAATTAATCATGTTGGGATCTTTCGCACGAATCAGTTCGTCACCACCTACTACCTGAGTAGAATAAGTCAATGATTTCTCTTTCTTCTTGATACCTAGAGCAGTAACAACTACTTCATCAATCGTACGTATATCTTCTTTCAATGAAACATTGATAACACGCTGATTGCCTACAGCTTGTTCCACCTTCTGATAGCCAATAAAAGAAAACACCAGTACGCTGCTTGAAGACGGGACCTCAATCGTATATTTTCCGTCTACATTAGTAATAGCGCCTGTGGTAGTACCTTTCACCATAATAGTAACACCGGGCATAGGTTCGCCGTCAGTAGAAGATACAGTACCTGTTATATTGATGTGTGATTGTGCTACGGATTTCACTTCATCCCGCTTATTAGCGGATAGAACTATATAAGAGCCATCAATGGCAAAACGTACTTCCGAGTCTTTAAACAATCCCTGTAGTACCTCATTCAGCGGTTTCTCGACCACGTTTACCGAGGCAGGACGATGTACGTTTACTTCCTTATTGTAAACAAACAGATAATTGGACTGTTTTTCAATATCCCCCATGATATTCAGCAGATCTACATTGCTTTTATTGATAGTAATCAATGTATTCTGTGACTGTGCACTTACTGCATGTGTATTGATAGCGCATGCGAACAATAAGAAGAAAGCCATTGCCACAACTCTGAAAGACATCAGGTTATGCAGCTTTTGAAGCACAAGATTCTTCAATGTGTGTTTTTTCATACATTTGTACATTAAGAGGTTACACAAAATTAGTATTAGGATATAAAAAAGGAAATTCTCTACTTCAGATTCATTTATTATGATTCTTCCCCATAGGCTAAAACAGTATTAATTATTTAGTATATTCTATTTGATATAAATTACATTTCCGTCTTCCGAACGAGTATACTTATAGCTGACGTCGTTCTGCAACACCCGTAATAAATTCTCAATACCGTCCGAAATACGAAACTTACCACTAAAGGAGTATTTGGACAAAGATTGATTTTCAATTACCAGATCTACTCCGTAATACTTTTCTATCCGCTTCATCAAGTCTACAAAGTTTAAATTCTTAAAGCAAATAAGACCTTCCTTCCAACGGTAGATTTCATAATCAGAGATATTGCTTACTTTTAGTTTGCCGTCAGAAAGAGTAACTTTATTATTCGGCGACAGCTGAATTACGTTAGAAGGAAAAGCATTGTTTCTTACTTTGATTTTACCTTCCATCAGTGCGGCCGAGAAAGAATTCTCTTTGTTGTAAGCATCTACATTAAACTTAGTGCCCAGCACTTCCACGTCACACACATCGGTATGTACTATAAACGGCTTTTCTTTGTTTGCCGAGACTTCAAAGAAAGCTTCACCGTCCAATTTAACCTTACGCGTGTTTCCCGCAAAGAGTGCTGGATAGGTAAAGGTAGAACCCGCATTCAAGCAAACTTTTGTACCGTCCGATAAAGACAAGTTTACGCGTTGTCCCAGCGGTACGGTAATTGTATTGGTTGCCTCCTCAAAAGAGTTAGACCTGACATCAAAATACATATAGCTGGAAATGAATGCTACCAAGATAACAGCCGCCCACTTCATGGATTGCTGTGCCAATTTTCTGAAGTTATAAGCAGGACGGCATGCAGCCACTACTCTCTTCTCATCGGCCAGCATCAGTGCATCATAGAAAGCACGTTCTTTCAACAATCGCTGCTGATGGGCGGAATCTTCTTCCAACCAACACTTAATGGCCTCCTTTTCTGTTTTAGAAGCCGCACCTGCAAAAAATCTGTATAGAGTTTCCTTTTCCATATTATTCCCTTTATATATTAAAAGCAATCAATTTATTCCATACCCTAACCGCTTACACATCTTTCTCTGTTAATAAATGCAAAAGAAGATCTGTAAGCAGTAAACAGCTGCTCAAAAGAGATTACACTAATTTAGAAGCAAAATAACCAAATAGGGAAGTAGTCTTTAAGAACGGCACGCAGTGTCTTCAGGGCTTTCGACATGTGGTATTCCACTGTTTTAACCGAAACGCCGAGTTCAGCTGCTATTTCTTTGTTGGATTGTGATTGGTAACGACTGCGGATCAATATATCGCGAGTTTGCTTGGGCATGGAGCGTAACGCTTTCTGAACGAGTAGCTGGATTTCCTCCGAGAGAAGTTTCTCCGGATTACATGCTTCCAGTGTACTGATTTTGAGTTGAAGTTCCCATTCTTCAAGATACTGAAAACGATCTCTGGCTTGTTCTTCGAGTGAAAGGCGCTTCAAATAATTAATGCATTTATGCTTGACTACTGTCAGGAGGTAGGACGATAAGTTTTGGTCTGCAATATTTTGCTTGTTTTCCCAATAGTACATAAAACTGTCATTGACAATATCTTCAGCGATTTCGTTCGTCATGACGTAACTCCTGGCGAAGCGAATGAAACGCTGATTATATTCTTCATACAATTGATTAAAGGCCAAAATGTGTTCTACTTGGGGCAACATGGTCGCTTTATTAGTTTGGACAAATATAACACAAACAATTAATCAAGCAAAAAAACTAAAGACCATTCTTCCTAAATTCAGAATCAGGGCAACCCTATCAAACTCAGATTCATTAGATCTCCAATGAATTCATTCAAGCTATGCTTATTTAAAACTCAATGTTCGTTATACAATGTCCGTTCAAAACTCGCGAACGTATATTCGCAATGCTTGAACGTACGTTCGCAACGCTTGAATATACATTCGCAAGCTTTAAATATAAACCATTTACTAAAGTATGACACTTTTCTATTTGATTCTAAGATGTTTCCTATTAACACCGAATGATTTCTTTATTAATATCGAGTAATCGGCAAATAGGGAAAGTAGAAGCCTTTGTTCATAACAACATATAACGTAAGTTCTATGAATTAGTATCAACTAACCAAATGTAAAAAGCGCGAACCTCCCGGCCCGCGCTTTTCCCTTTGTTAACTTTAATATTAAATGCAGGATAATTTCCTTCACTTAATTTCTTTCAGGCCTTTCAGTTCGGCTTTTGTAGCTTCTTTCAGGCTGATGGCTGCTCCACCGCCGGGAGCCAGCTTTTGTTTCAATATGCTTTTGCCGGTTACGATGACTTTGCGGATCTGATAGCTCTGCGGATTCGTATCCCAGTCGGCATCACGACCGTCTTCGTAAATGGTAGCGATGTATTTCTTGCCTGCCGCCAGATAATCGAAAGGAATGATGGCAGTACGTGGATTTTCGTCAGTAATGGCACCGATGAACCATTCATCACGGCCTTTGGCTTTACGGGCAACAGTGATATAATCACCCGGTTCGGCTTCCAGGTAATGACTGTCCGCCCAATCAACGGGGACATCTTTGATGAACTGAAAGGCATCCATGAAGCGAAGATAGTTGGATGGGAGGTCGGACGCCATCTGCAAGGGGCTGGGCATGGTGAGGTACAGAGCCAGTTGCTTCACTAAGGTAGTATGCACACGCTCGTTCTTCTTGCCGTCGCCATAATAGCTGAGGCGGGTTTCGAAGACACCGGGAGTATAATCCATCGGGCCACCTTTCAGACGCGTAAAAGGCAGGATGGTAGTGTGGTCGGGATCGTTTCCACCCATTGATTCAAACTCTCCTCCACGAGCGGATTCCTGAGCCAACCAGTTAGGATAGGTACGGCACAAACCTGTAGGGCGCACAGCTTCGTGGCTATCAATCATAATCTTATAATCGGCGGCACGCTTCACGACATGGATGTAGTGGTTGTTCATCCACTGCGAAGAGTGGTATTCACTACGAGGGATGATATAGCCCACATAGCCGGTCTTCACGGAGTTGTAACCATTGTCTACCATATACTGGAAGGCTTCGTCCATCTGACGTTCATAGTCGGCAGCATTGGCAGCAGTTTCGTGGTGCATGATGATGCGCACGCCTTTATCTACGGCATAGCGTTGCAATTCTTTCACGTCGAAGTCAGGATAGGGTTTGTTGAAAAGGAATTGGCGGTCTTTGCGATAAGAAGCCCAGTCTTCCCAACCTTCGTTCCAGCCTTCTACCAGTACGCCGTCGATACCATTGGCGGCGGCAAAGTCGATGTACTCTTTGACATGGGCGGTATTGGCGGGATGACGACCGTTAGGAGTCAGTTGAGTATAGTCCGTTACGCCGGGTTTAGCTTTATAATAATCGCTGTAAGCCCATGTTTTTCCGTCACCGGTAAACATTTCCCACCATACGCCGATAAACTTCTGAGGCTTAATCCAGGAAGTATCTTCAAAACGGCAAGGTTCGTTCAGGTTCAAGATTAATTGCGAAGCGAGGATGTCGCGGGCATCGTCACTGACAATAACTGTTCGCCAAGGCGACTGACAGGGAAGTTGCAAGTAACCTTTCTTGCCCAGTTTATCCGGAGTGAGGTGAGCGCTGAGACGGAAAGCTTTATCATCCACATTGAGCAACATGCCGGAGTAGTCTACCAAAGCGGCTTCGTGTATATTGATGTAAAGTCCGTCGGCTGTCTTCATCATCAACGGGGTCTGAACGGTGAAGGCGGTTGCCTGCGATTCGTAACCTTTCTTCTTGAGATTCTTCGTCATACCTTCTTTGATGTCGGACATCAGGGCAGTGGTATAAGCGAACTCATTAGTGTCGTAGTCGCCCGGAATACAGAACGTTTTGTGATTGCCTGTCAGGTTGAACTCCGTACATTCATCCTTTACTGTCAGGTAGTTCATAGTCCGCTGTACGGGTAGCTCGTAGCGGAAACCCAGTCCGTCGTTGAAGAGACGGAAGCGCAGCACTACGGTTCGGTCGTGGCTTTCTTTCTGTACCAGTGTCATCGCCAATTCGTTGTACCGGCTGCGGATGTGGTCGTATTCTCCCCATACCGGTGTCCAGGTTTCATCGAAGGTAGCGGTCTTTACATCTGTTTGCGTGAAGCCACCACACAAAGACGCCTCTTCGGTTTCCAATCCCAATTTGCTGGGAGCTATCACTGTTTTACCTTTATAATTAAGTTGGTAGACGGGTGTACCGTTATCCAACTGTAGATTGAGCGTCAGATTACCGTCCGGTGAAGCCAACTGCTGGGCAAATGCCTGCGAGGCCAAGCCCACCAGTAATCCTACAAGTACTGTTTTTAATCTATTCATATTACCTTTAATATTTAAGTATTCTATATTCGTATGGAGCCAGTTCAATGGAATCGGCCCATGATTCCTGCACATTCGTCCACAAATTCGTGCACGGATGATTCTTCCAATCTTCGGGCAATGCAATTGCCTGCTTAGCATCTCTTACATTCACAAGGATAAGGATGCGTTCGCCGGCAGCCCCTTTCTCGAAGGACAAGGCATTGCAACCCGGATAAGCTTTCAAGCTGCCTTTGCGGATAGCGGGGTATTCGTTATACAGCCTCATCAACTGTTCAAACTCCTTGCGCAGTGCAGGATTGGCAGCCCAGTCCATAGGGCAATAATTGAAGAAGTTGATACGATCGGGATAACCCACTTCCTGAGAACCATAAATTAAAGCGCCCCCATGCAGATAAGAAGAAAGCACAAAAGCCGCCATCGCACCCCGATCTCCCTTGAACTCGCTGATAGGAGACATCTTTGCCGATTCGTCATGATTGGTAGTGAAGCGAAGTTTTACCTTCCCGTCAGGAATCGAATCATATTCGGCACGGTCGATGTCGAATAGAGTCGAGGCACAGCTATCTTTCAAGAAGACTTCCCGCACACCCTCCAGGAAATTCCAGGCATAGTCCATATCGAACCCTGCAGCATAATGATCTTTCCGCTTACCTTCGGCAAGCATCAGCAACGGACGTTCGGAGCGGGAACGAAGAGAATCTACCGCTTGTTTCCAAAAATCGAACGGAACAAAGTCCGCCGCATCGCAACGAAAACCGTCAATGCCCACACTATCTACCCAAAACGTCATAGCGTCAATCATCGCAAGACGCATCTCTTGATTATCAAAGTTCAAATCGGCTACATCGTTCCACCCGGTTCCGGCAGGAGAAATAATAGTTCCTTCGCCATCTTGGGTGTACCAGTCTTTGTGAGCCAGCCAGGCATTATCCCAGGAAGTATGGTTTGCCACCCAGTCCATAATAACGCTCATTCCCTTCTCATGACACCGACTGATTACCTGCCTAAACTCGTCTATCGTTCCAAACTCGGGATTCACCCCCTTGTAATCTTTCACGCAATAAGGAGAGTTGACGGACTTCTCCTTCCCTACTTCATTGACAGGCATAAACCAGACAACGTTCACACCCAATTGCTGAATTGAGTCCAGATACTCCCCTACCGCATTGAAAGATGCCTTCGGAGCAAATACCCGTGGATTGACCTGATACATCACCACATCCTCGGGTGCAGGCAATGTATACGTTACAGTATTGAGTTGCTGCTTTGCGCCACATGCACATAGCATGGACAGCAGCCCTATTGAAAACAGTATATTTCTTATTCGCATTGTGTTTATTGTTTTTCCCAAATATAATATTGATAAGCCTCCAGCGTCAATGCAGCCGGAAGCGTAGTAACCTCATTTGTCAGCAAGTTCTTCACACGGTCGCCGGTGCGTTCGATGGGTATTTTCATTGTTTGAGCTTCATTGCTGGTATTGACTACTACAAACAGCCCTTTGTCTCCGGTAGTGTGATAGAGAGAAGCCACCTTCCCCGTTTCGTACGTCTTGAGCGCACCGCCTCTCAAAGGGGCTGAGGCTTTATAGACTTTCATCCATTGCTTGTATTCGTTCAAGTAAGTAGGCTTTGAGTTCCAATCCATGAGCTGATAGCCAAAGAAAGAAAAAGACTGGGGATAACCTATTTCCTGTGAACTATAGATCAGCGGAGCGCCATCCAGCATAGAAGCAAGTACAAAAGCCGCCATCGCACCGCACTCGTTCTTATAAGCCACCAACGGAGAGAGTTCGGAAGCCAAATCGTGATTGGTTGTATAACGCAAACGTTGCTTGCCTGCGGGTACACTTTGGTATTCCTGTTTATGTACCTCATACAAGGCGGATAAAGTAGCCTTACCTGCAAATACATCTTGCAACTTCGGAGTGAAGCTCCAACCATAAACCATATCGAACCCATCGGCATATAACGCTGCTTTTCCTCCTTCGGCAAGCATCAGCAGATCATCCCCTTTGATAACCTTCAAGTCTTTGATGGCTTGTTTCCAAAAGTCATCGGGCACTCCTTCGGCGTAGTCACAACGATAACCATCTACATCGGCAGTCACTACCCAATACTTCATGGCCTCTATCATGGCAGCACGCATATCCGTGTTACTGTAGTTCAGATCTGCCACGTCCGCCCAACCCATTCCTTGGGGGGAGATGATATTTCCACCGGCATCTTGGGTGTACCACGCTTTGTTCTGAATCCAGGCATTGTCCCAAGCGGTGTGGTTTGCAACCCAGTCGAGGATTATCCGCATGCCTTTGCCATGCGCTTTCCCTACTAAAGACTTCAAGTCATCCAGCGTGCCGTAATCGGCATTCAGTTTCTTATAGTCTTTGACGCAATAAGGGGAGCCGACAGAATTCTTCACACCTTGTTCATAGACAGGCATCAGCCAAAGAACATTGACACCCAGTCCCTGTATCTCATCCAATCTTGCAGAGATAGCGTTCAGGGCATTTGTACGGGCAAAGACCTTCGGATTGGCTTCATAGATCACGATCTCATTTCCCACTTCGGTTGGCAATGGTTCAGGGTTATCAGTTCCACCACCGGAGTCATTGCTGCACCCCACGAAGAGGTGCAGTAATAACGCGGGAAGAATCGCATGGATATACGTTCTAAACTTCATCATTTCATTTATTTATTACTATTTTCTGTTTATTCTGCCGGTTTCGGTGCATTGGGGTCTATCTCTTCCGCACCCGATTCTGTAAGACGGTAATAGAAATCACGGTCTACTGTCACATTGGGACCATCGAACTGCTTGCCATGATTGTTATTATTGAATATCAAGTTGACATTAAGTCCGCTGGCAGCGTCACCCAAGTCGAAGAATTTATAAGTAACCCCTTTTATTGTCTTCGTTCCGGTAACCTGCATTCCGGGCCAGCCTCCGGCAAATTCTGCATCACCCCAACCGTAAAGAGCGATTTCGTCCCAACCGGTATTATCTTCTACAAAGACTGTGAAACCGGTATAAGTGCTCGGAACCACCTCTTCGCAACTTGCGTCTGTTATACTGAAGTAGAAATCACGATCCAATGTAACCTTAGGTCCGTCGAATTGCTTGCCGCCATTGTTATTATTGAAAATAAGATTCACGCCCAAACCTTTGTTGGCTTCGCCCGTATCGAAGTATTTATAAGTAACCTTACCAATCGTCTTCGTTCCAGTGACCTGCATTCCGGGCCAGCCTCCGGCAAACTCGGCATCGCCCCAGCCATAGATAGCCAATCCTTCCCAAGCGGAATTATCTTCTACATAAATCACGTAACCATCATGTTTCTCTTCACCCGGGTCTTGGGCAAAGTAGGAAGCCCAGCGCGATACAGTGACATTGGTACGTGTACCTACACCTACATTCAAGGTGTGCGATACATCTTCATTCTTCACGGTGCGCTCCATGCCTTGCTTTTCAGCTATAAAATAGAAGCCGTCGGCCAGCGTCTTGCCATCTTTAAAAGTAGAAGGAAGGAGATAGATTCCCCATTTCACATCACTGTTAGCGGCTTTCTCCAACTGCCAGTCCATTTGTCCCACAGCCTCTTCGCCGCCATTGAATGCACCGGCTATATAGATTTTCTCATCCGCCTTTGTACCTTGGGGCATAATTACTTCCAAGAGGATAGCATCTTGTTTCAATTCAAATTGAGGCAGTTCATGGTCAAACACAATCTCCTCTTTACTATCACAACTGCCCAGCAATGCCAGGAAAGGCATTAACAACAGTAAATAGAATATATTTTTCTTCATGGATATTCTGGATTAGAGTTATTTATAATTAGGATTCTGTATCAGTCCCGTGTTCACCAGCAAAGCAGATGACGGAAGCGGGTACCATTCGTACTTGCGGTCGCGCTTGGCAGGAAGTTCCTTACCATCTTCGGTAGCACGGCCAAAGAACCACCATTGTCCCTGAGTGAACTTGTCGAAACGACGGAGATCGGTACGACGGCGGCGACCTTCGGACAAGAATTCAAGTCCCCATTGGCTCAACATCCAATCCATATCGAAAGCTGTGAAACCACGTCCCGGTTCGTCTTTTACCCTCGCCCAGTCCGTAGCCGAGAAATAGCGTTGACGTACACTGTTTACCAATTCCTTGGCACCGTTAGCATCACCGGCACGCATCTTGCATTCGGCCAACATATACACTACTTCTGACAAGCGGAATTCAACTTCATCGATATCCTGGAAATCAACACCGGCAGATTCGGGATAAACAGGGTATTTCACCAATCTTACTCCTGAAGTCGTTTCGCCCCAACGTGGTGACATAACGGTTTCCAAGTTGCGACCTTTGTTCATGAATGTGCCCAACTGGTCTACGTATACAATGGGTTGTCCGTCGCGGTCGGCATCTGCTTTTACGGCATCGCCTTTTCCATAATTGGCTTTGATGGCTCCTTTCAGGAACATGCCTTTATAGTTATTACCTTCGTACACATAGTTTTGCTTGCGAATGTCACGGTTGTCATACCTTTCGTATACTGCACCCAGTTTATCGTTATAAGGAGCATCGAGGAAACACTTCGGATTATCAGTGCCACCGGTAGAGAGCACATTACCCGAGTTATCGAACGACGGAGTCAGGCAAACACAGTTCCATGGGCTCTGCTGATAGGTGCCGCCGAAGTATTCCCATATATTATAAGGCAGGAATGGCATATCACGCATCCAACCACCATTCAGTTGACCCACTTCGTAGGCGAAAGCCATCACTACTTCGCCACAGTTGACATTATTAATAGAATAGATATCGCGGTAATCCTTGGCTATGGAATATTCTCCATACTTATTATCCAAAAGTTCTTGGCAGAGAGTAGCACATTCCGTATAATGTTGTTCTTTGATAAACACTTCGGAGTTGAGCAGCAAACGCGCTTTAATCATGCGGTTCACAGCTTGGTTCATACGGTTCACATTATTCTTGGTCAGGTCGTTGACACAACCGTCCAGTTCCGTAACGATGAAATCATATATCTTCTTGCAACTTGTATCGAAGTCGGGATCGGCAGTTGGAGGTACTTCCGTACCCGTAGATATATTAAGAGGAAGCGCACCGCCCCAAATTTCGAAGATGTTATAATACGCCCATGCGCGCAGCGTACGTACTTCGCCGATATAGGTATTCATTTTCTCAGCCGTCATCTTCAGCGAAGCGGGATCCAATGATTCGAGGTCGGCAATCAGTGTATTACAAAGTCCGATGGTAGTCCATGAGGTTTCCCAGGTAGTACGGATAATCTTTGAATCGGGCGTCCAGTTATGCGTAGATAGCACAAACTTCTCTGCCTCATCATATCCCCACAATCCACCGTTCCAAGAACGCCAGGCAACCTGATCGGCAGAAAACTCCTGCAGATACCAGAAATATTCAATGTAACTCTTTGCTCCCGTTTCGTAGATAGAAGCAACGGCACCTTTCACACTATTCTCGTTTTGATAGTAAATCTTAGAGTCCACTCTGTCAAAAACTTCTTCTTCAAGGTCGAAGCAAGCCGATAAGGAGAGACTCAGCAAGGCCACTAACAGCCAGTTATATTTTATGTATTTCATATTTTCTTTCTATTGAATGATTAGACATCTTATTTAAAGCGCAAGGTTAGTCCCAAACTCAGTTGCGTAGCCGTAGGATAAGCGCTATTGGTATCTACACCCGGTTTCAGTCCATTGACAGATACAATAGAAGGATCATTTCCTGAATAGTCGGTCAGTGTATAGAGATTCTTAGCGGAGACAAACACACGCATGCCGTCCAATATCTTGTTGGGTTTCGGGGTGAAGTTATAACCCAACGTCACGTTCTCCAATTTAAAGTAATCGCCTTTCTCCAGGAAGAAGGAGGAGATAACACCACCACCGGTAACGACATCCTTGTCTTTCAGGTAGGCATCGCGGAGTACGTTATCGGTACCGCAACCTTGCAATCCCATGCCGTACTTACGCATATTGAAGATATCAAATCCAAAGGCTCCACGGAAGAAGACATTCAGGTCGAAGTTCTTATAGCGTATCGTATTGCTCCAAGACAGATAGGAAGTGGGAGTACCATTCCCGATATAGCGTTTATACTTAGGATCTGCTTCCGTAACCGGTACTACCTCACCCTGATCGGTGTAAATCATCATCTTGCCATCTTCCACACCGGCATATTCGTAACCGTAGAACTGCCCTACTTTACCACCTTCCTGCACACGGAAGAAGTACTCGCTGCTACCCACGCCCGGTTTCTGGTACAGTTCGACATAAGAAGCCTGATACATATTGCTGGAAAGAACTTTCAACTTGGTGGTTCCGTATGAGTAATTAATACCTGAAGTCCATTCTACCTTGGTTCCTTTAAAGATATCGCCTTCTACAGAGAGTTCGATACCTTGATTCTGTGTAGTACCTACATTCACCAGGATGTTGGAGTATACAAACGGGGGTTGGGGAGCCGTATAGTTATAAAGCAGGTCTTTAGATTGGCGGTCGAACCAATCGATAGAGCCTCTTAACCGATTCCAAAGAACGAAATCAATACCTATATTGGTGCTGATACTCTTTTCCCATCCCAGTTCCGGGTTGGCGTTTACCGAAGGAGCATACCCTTTCACCCATTCGCCATCCATAAAGTAACTGCCTTTTGTGCTATAGGTAGCCAACGAAAGATAAGAGTCGAAGTCCGAACGTCCGGTCACTCCGTAAGAGATACGGGGTTTCAGGCTCTTCACTACATGAGAGGCATTTTTCATAAAGCCCATGTTCGCTATTTCCCAAGCAAGAGAAGCCGATGGGAAAGCTCCCCATTTATGATCTTTACCAAACTTGGTGGAACCTTCGTAACGGATAGAAGCAGATGCCATCAGCAAGTCCTTCCAATTGTAATTGATACGTCCGAAAGTACCGATCAGCTTCGCAATAGACTGACCCGAACTCATTGCGGCTTTTCCATCGTTGAGGAAGCTACCGCTACCCAAGTCGTGCCACTTGATATTGTCATAGGCAAAATCGTTATTAGAAGCTTTCAGGCGTTCCCAACGAGAGTTTTCATACGTATAACCGGCTACTGCCTTGATGCTATGGTCTTTAATATCGAATGCATAGTTAATCAACCATTCCAAACGCTGAGTATACCACTTCTGATACATCACTTCGGCACGTCCTTTATATCCGTTCCAGTAAGATTCGCCCGAAGTAGAAGGGGTGTAGTACTGTTGTTTCAAGTCATTGTAATGAAGTGAATAGCTAAGAGAAGTATTCAACATGTGTTTATCGGAACGAAGAATATTCAGTTTAGCTTCCGCTGTACCCAGCAAGTACATGCGTTGTCCGTTATTGTCGATATCCTTTAGTTCGGCCACCGGGTTCTTGGCTCCGGTGGGAGATGAAGGCTGGTAATAATTTCCGTTTTCATCATAAAGCGGCATAGTAGGGTTCATACCGAGGGCGGTATCGAACATGCCGTCGTTACCCCAGGTCTCGTTTACACGGCGGGCATTGAGAGAGCCGTTCAGTTGCAAGCGGTTGTCTATCACGCGCTGTTCTATCACGAAGCGGCCGCCGTACTCTTCGCGGGCGCTCTTCAGGTCGATACCGGTTGCATTCTTATAGTTGAAGGAAGCGCCGTAGTAGCCATTCTTTGTATTGCCGTCTATAGACACATACTGGTTGTTGTCATAGGAGAAGTCGCGCATCAGCAAGCCATACCAATCGGTGGAATATCCGTAATCGGTGCCACGGCGTGAACGGCGGAACTCATCGGCAGAGAGTATTTCGGGTCCCGAATTTGCGATATTTATACCGAACCAGCTATCGTAGGTTACTTTCGCAGTTCCCGGTTCGCCACCCGAACCCTTTTTCGTGGTAATCAGGATAACGCCATTGGCACCACGCGTACCGTAGATGGCCGCTGAACCGGCGTCTTTCAATACAGTCATCGACTCGATATCCTGTGAAGAAAGGTTGCGGATATCTCCACCCGCCACACCGTCGATTACAATCAACGGGTCGTTGGAAGCCGTAATAGAGGTGGCTCCACGAACTTGCAGCGAAGAACCTGAATTAGGATTTGCTGCGGCTGTGTTGTTGACATTCAATCCCACTACCTTACCGGTCAACAGTTCCATCGGATTATTCATGGCTCCTTGCTGGAACTTGCTCTTGTCCACCTGCACAATGGAACTGGAAAGTTCTTTCTTGCTCAATGAGCCGTAGCCCACTACTACCACTTCATCCAGTGTCTGAAGGTCTTCGGCGAGTACGACATTGATTTCATGCTGCCCTTTGCAGGCTACTTCCTGATTCTTGTAGCCAATAAAAGAATAGATTAAAACAGAAGATGCATTGACACCTGCTACAGAATAGCGGCCCTCAACATCAGTAATAGTTCCGTTGGTAGTTCCCTTTACCATTACATTGGCGCCGATAATCGGTTCGCCGGCTGCATCTTTTACGGTTCCTTTGACCATAAACTGTTGTGCCGAAGCCGCCATTGTAATAAGCAATCCGGCAAGGATAAGAAAATGCCGGAAAAGACATTGCTTTACTCTTTTTACATTCATAATACTTCGATTTTACGTTAACAAATAAATCAGCCTCCCTTCATGGAAGGCGGTAACGCAAATATCCGAAGTCCGGATGATATTTTATACGGCAACTAAAAAGAATCTAAAATAGCAAAAGCACTTTATTGTTGAAATTCAGCATAATACATAATAAAAGAGATAGCAAAAAACTAAAAGAAGTGAGTTTAACAAATTCTTATAATGCCCTACAAATAGATCAAATTCGCTTTAAAATAAGGTGACTTCAATGAATTTGAGTTACATTAGTAGAGCAACCTCCCAGGAGGAGGAGGAGAATTAGACTTTACACGGGAAGGGGTTGTGCATAAGGCTTTTAGAAATGAAGCAAATAAATGTATCAATTTGAATAAATTGAAGTATTTTAAAGGAGATAAATAGAAGTATCTCAATTCTCCTCCTCCCGGGAGGAGGGGAATTAAGATAGTCCGTGAATCATTTAGCTCAAAACCGAAAAGTAACGCACAAAAAATGACCGAGAGAAGTATAGCCTACCACACCTGCTTTGTTAACAAATAACTTATCAGGCCTTGAAAGAACCTATTTTCATTACTTGTTCTTCGAAATCGTCCCGATACAGCGAACGGTTCTTCAGTTTGGAGCGATAAGTATAAATAGTAGTAATGGAATATCTAAGAAAACTCGCAATCTTTGCGCTGTCCGAAATTCCTAAACGAATCAAAGCAAAGATACGAAGTTCCGTAGTAAGACGCTCCCCTTGCTTGGGAACGATACATTCACTTTCAGGCAACAACCGATTAAAGCATTCCACAAAATCAGGGAAGATATTCAGGAAAGAGTTGTCGAAATTCTGATAAAACTCCTTCAGTTCATCGTCGATGAATTGGGAAGATTTCAATGTTTTGTAGAGCTCTTCCAGCTTTCCGGAAGCGGCTTTCTTATTCAGCATTCGCTGATAGGCTTCGAGCTTGTCAATATAGGTGGAGCACAAGCCGAGGAAACGCCCGATGTACTCTTCCTTGATACAATTGGATTCCCGTAATGAATCATTCATCAACTTCTGCCGACGGTTAGCATCCATTAGATCAGCGTTCAGTTTTTGTAACTCACTATTAGCACAAACCACTTCACGACGAGCTTTCGCCAATTTTTTCATCTGCCGTACAATGTATGCGATAGTTAATATAAGGAATAAGGATAAGATACTGATTACCCAAAGAAACACTTGCAGCTTTCTGCGCTGCATCTCCTTCTCCAATTGATAAGAATGGTCAATCACCGGCAGCATTTTGGAGGCTTGCACATTACGCAAGCGTGCATTGTAGAAACTTGCATCGGCCATACTTTTCTTCATATAGTTATTGGCACGCTCTATATCGGCCTCTCCATAAAGTATCTCCGCCAGTTCCCTGAGAGAGTTATTCTCTTTTACTACACCTTTAATATCGGCAATGGCACTCTTCACTAGATACACTTTGCGCAGTTCGGGCTGGTCGTTGTATTGGCAGATAAAAGCTAGGATAGAAGTAAGTATGGCATATTCTCTAGTGTCGGGAGTTACCTGCGAGAGGAAGTTTATCAGCAGTTCTTCGGCCTCTTTCTTTTGGTGTCGGTCAAGTAGTGCCGGCCCCAAAGTTATCATATACTGATAAGTTCCTTTAGGCACCACCTGAAGAATAGAGTCACGATAAGCATACATCTTACCCAGATACTCGGGCATGTATTCATCATCTTGCGCATACTCCGCATGATAAAGATAAATATTCTCGAAGGCCATATAGTAATCCACCAGCAGTTTATCTGACAAGCCGTTCTTATCTACGGACTCCAACAGCTTCACTCCTTCGGCATATAATCCGGAGGTGGCCAATATATGTACCTTCTTCAGTAATGATTCATTCAGCAAGTCTTGCCTGCCAAGGTTTCTTGCAATCGCTATATTCCGATTGATATAATACCGTGCCGAGTCACAGATATAGGCCTCGTACTCATTGAATAGCTGCAAATGGATATGGTATAATTCTTCCTGTGAGAGTTCACGATTGGCAAGTCCTTCTTTTATGATGGCTATGCGTTGTTTCTTTGCATTTTCATATTGATCGCTCTGCAAAACCACCTTGTCAAGCGCCACCAGTAAGGAGTCAAGGTTATTCTGTGCACCAAGCGATGCGCATAGTATTAAAAAGAAAATAAATAAGAACTGACCTTTTGCAATTGTTTTTCTTGCTTTATCTCTGCGTTTTTCACTCATCTTAGTATCTCCCAGCCAACTATTAGGCTTCAAAGTTATATAAAAAGAGTCAAACTATAACCACACTCAGTATAATAAAAACAGAAAATCACTCTTGCTATATTTTACGATAACAAAAGTGACTCTCTTCAATTCGTCTATTTTAAAGTATACCTTTAGAATAATATTTTATCCTCCAAAAGGCATTATTCCTCGTACATCTTATCTATCAATTCCTTATAGTTCTTTGATACTACAGGGCGTTTCAGCTTTAAAGTGTTTGTCAACTCACCACGTTCCATGCTGAAAGGTTCGGGTAACAAAGTAAAGCGTTTCACTTGCTCATACTGGGCAAACGACTGTTGTAGTGTATCAATGCGGGCACGGAACAGAGCCAATATCTTAGGATGCTGCAAAAGTTCCTCCATATCCTTGTATTCAATACCTTTTTCCTCGGCATAGTCTTTCACAAAGCCGTAAACAGGCACGATAAGAGCGGATACAAACTTGCGTTCATCGGCTATGACGGCAATCTGGTCGATGTAGCGGTCAATGGCAAGTTTTGTCTCCAACGCTTGGGGAGAGATGTATTTTCCGTTGGAAGTCTTGAACAAATCCTTGATACGCTCGGTCAGATACAGATGTGTACCTTTCAGATAGCCAGCGTCTCCGGTATGGAACCAACCCTCTGCATCGATAGCTTCGGCAGTAGCGTCAGGCTTCTTATAGTAACCGGTAGTGATGGTCTTACCACGAAGCAAAATCTCATTGTTTTCTCCAATCTTCACCTCGATGTCAGGCATAACCGTACCCACGGAACCAATCTCATATCCTTCGTTCAAGAAGCAAGATACGGTAGCGGTAGATTCAGTCAAACCATAACCTACCACCATATTAATACCAACCGAATGTACAAATTCGCAAATTTCATCAGGCACGGCAGCACCCGCTGTAGGGAAGAAGTTACCATTTTCAATGCCAATCGTCTTCTTCAGCAAAGCATAGATGGTCTTTTCGTAGAATTTATATTTCAGATGGAGCAGCATGGGAGGAGTTTTGCCTTGACGCAAATAGTCTATATTGTGAGCCCTGCCCACTTTAATTGCATCCAGCATCAATGCTTTCTTCATGCCTGTTTCCTGATTGATCTTCTCTTGTACGCCGGCATATACTTTCTCCCAGAAACGGGGCACACTACACATCAACGTAGGACGTATCTCTTTAATAGTTGTTTGAATATCTATCGGACGAAGGTTGATGCAGATTTGTACTCCTCTATGAATACAGAGATAACACCAGGCTTTCTCGAATACATGGGTCAGGGGCAGGAAGTTCATCGAGACATCCTGATCCGTCATAAACGGCAAACGGATATCATGAATACGTAATGCTTCGCGATAGTTAAAATGATGCAGCATGACTCCCTTCGGCTCACCGGTTGTGCCGGATGTATAAAGGATATTGGCCAGGTCATCATCAGATGCTTGTGAAGAGCGTTCTTCAACCACATCGTTATGCGGCAGGTTTTTGCCCATCTCCAGAAATTCGTCGAAATATATAGAGGTCGTATCACGCTGGTCGCGTATTACACTGCGGTCAAAAATAATGAGTTGCTGCAAAGACTGGCAGAAGCCGAATATACTAAAAGCTGCTTCATACTGGAACTGCTCGCCTACAAACAAATAACGTATCTGTGCATCATTGACAATGTATCGGGCTTGTGCCGATGAACTGGTTGCATACAGAGGGATAGTTACAGCACGATTGGCAAATGCTCCAAAGTCTGTAAAAAGACATTCGGGCTTGTTTTGTGAAAATATTCCGATATTCTCCTGCACTTCAACCCCCAATGCCACCATTGCATTAGCCGTCTGGCGGACAGTTTCAGAGAACTGATTCCAAGATATCGGCAACCATTGCGACGTTTCATAGTCTCTATATTTAAGAGCTACTTTTTCCCCGTACTTTTCTGCTTGGCGGTGCACCATAACAGACAAATGATGATATGTCATAACGTCATAAATTAATAAATACGGCGCAAAGGTATTAGTTTTATTTGAAACTATCTGTATTTTTCGGTATTTATCCGTAAGTTTGCAACTTAATAATCAATAAACTTCCTAATATGATATACGATTTGCCCACTTTAGTTTCCGAAGCTACAGGCCTATTAAAATCACTCATTTCGATTCCTTCTCTTAGTCGTGAAGAAGAAAAAGCGGCAGACTATTTACAGAATTACATAGAGATGCAAGGTATGGCTACCGGACGAAAAGGTAATAATATTTGGTGCCTCAGCCCGATGTTCGACCTCAAGAAACCAACCTTGCTGCTCAATTCGCATATCGATACCGTAAAACCGGTAAACGGATGGAGAAAAGACCCGTTCACTCCCCTCGAAGAGAATGGAAAACTATATGGTTTGGGAAGCAACGATGCCGGTGCAAGCGTGGTAAGTCTGCTCCATGTATTCCTGCAATTATGCCGTACGACCCAAGCCTACAACTTGATTTACCTTGCCTCCTGCGAGGAAGAAGTTTCGGGAAAAGGTGGAATAGAATGCGTATTGCCGGAGCTTCCTCCCATACAATTCGCCATTGTAGGCGAACCTACCGAGATGCAACCCGCCATTGCCGAGAAAGGCTTGATGGTACTGGATGTGACCGCTTACGGTCGCTCGGGACATGCTGCCCGGAATGAAGGAGACAACGCTATATATAAAGTATTAGATGACATCGCCTGGTTCCGCGATTACCGCTTCCCCAAAGAATCACCTTTCTTGGGACCGGTAAAAATGAGCGTAACCATGCTAAATGCAGGTACTCAGCATAACGTCATCCCCGACCGCTGCACCTTCGTGGTAGATATCCGCAGCAACGAATGTTATAGCAACCAAGAACTCTTCGACGAAATACAAAAGCATATTACTTGCGAAGCCAAACCACGTTCGTTCCGATTGAGTTCATCGCATGTATCACCCGAGCATCCACTGGTACAAAAGGCAGTTGCTATGGGACGTATTCCTTTCGGTTCACCCACCCTCTCCGATCAGGCATTAATGCCGTTCTCTTCCATGAAAATGGGTCCCGGCAAGAGCAGTCGCTCACATACAGCCGATGAGTTTATTTTCATCAAAGAGATAGAAGAAGCAATCGAAATGTACCTGAATCTTTTGGACGGGGCTGAACTGGCTAATTAATAATATCAGCGATTCAGCCACGGTTCCGGGTTCAACTTTTCCTTTTCCCTTCTTAGTTGGAAGTGCAATACGGTACGACCGTTATCCGATCCGTCGGAGAATACTTGTCCGAGAGCTTGCTTGGTAGTCACATTATCTCCTTGCTTTACGGAAGCAGAAGATAAATTGCAATATACGGATATGTAGTCTCCGTGACGCACAAGGATATTGAACAATCCATTCAACTGGAAGACAGCAGCAACTTTCCCGTCGAAGATAGCACGGGCCTGAGCACCTGCTTTCCCTTGGATGTCGATACCTTTATTATCTAGTTTCACATTGCGTAATCCCTCGACAGAGTATTGGCCATAATGGCTGGTTATGATATAGGGACCTGTAATAGGAATAGGCAACTTACCGCGGTTATTAACAAAATTGCCGGATAATTCACGATCGTCCCGACTCATAGAATAAGTTTCCAACGGGGCAACTTTGGCTTTTGCCCTTTCTGTTGTGGTGGTAGCAGTCTTTGTTGCCGTTTCTTCCTTTTTCTCATCCGCCTTTTTGCGGGCGGCAGCTTCACGACGAGCTTCCTCCTCGGCACGCTTACGGGCTTTTTCTATTTCTTCCGCAATCAAGCGGTCAATGCGAGCATTGAGTTGGTTGGCTTCACGGCGTTTCTTCGAAAGTTCATTTTGCAGGCCTTTTTGCTTTTTCTGCAAATTGGCAACAAGGGTCTTTTTCTCTTTCTCCTGAACCTCCAATTTAGCCTTTTCCGCTTCACGCTCTTTCAGCAACCCCTCTTTAGCAGCCTTCACTTGCTGTAACTCCGCTTTCTTACGATTTACCTGCTCCTGCTTTTTCAAAACTTCTTCGCCCTGCAAACGCTGATAAGTAGCGTATTCACGCACGTAACGCAAACGGCGATACGTTTGTGCCAAGCTTTTGGCAGAGAAGATAAACATCAATTTTTCTTCAATAGAACGGTTCTTGTACAGATATTGCACAGACGAATCATACTTCTGTTTCTTATCTTTCAAATCACGTTGCAAACGGATCAACTGCCGTTCCAAAGAGGTCAATTCACGCTCTATGGATTCTACATCATTATTGATGGCAAGAATGTATCGTTTACGCTCTTCTATTTGTCCTGTCAATGCAGCAAGGCCATTGAGTTGACTGCCAACGTCCTTCTTTGTAGTATTTAATAGTGTTTCCGACTCGGAAATCTGCTTTTGCAGAGTTCCGCGCTTACTTTCCAATTCCTTTATCAGTTTATTGGATTGGGCAAGAAGCGGTGCCAACAGGCAGAAACAACTTATTAAGATACAAAGGAAACGTTTCATAAATTGAGAATTATAAATTGAGAATTGGCTAAAGATCCATCAACATCTTTAATATTTCCTCCAATTCCACCTTCTTATATTTGGCAGAAAGTTCGGTAGGTGATAATGAAAAGGCCTTATCCGAGAAATTGGAGAATTCTAATTTCCCCTTTTCTATGGAAGGAATACCCAAATCTTTAGCCGTCAGCACTTTCTTTCCGTTTGGCCTGGAAGCCGCATAAATCAACTTCTCCAGATGTGCGAAATCGGCTTTCTTGGGTAATATATCTTTCAGTTCCTTACGGGTAGCTTGCGCATAGCGCTTTCCCATGCGGTCTACTAACAATATTTCATCGGGAGTTACTTCCATGCGAGCTACTTCAGAACGAAGAATCGGCATCAGGAAAGAAATCTGCACGCGCTCGCCGCTTTTCAGTTTCATCGTACCATTGACGGTGAAAACGGCGTCTTTGTGAGGAATGGTCTACTGCACCTTCGAAGAAAGATAACCCGCTTCTTTCGGTAAGGATGAACCCGTTTGGCGAGTAGTTTTACATCCTGAAAGAGCCACAACCATCAAAAGAAAGAAAGACCAAAAACGAAAGGTCTTTATTACACTTTTATTCAGTAGTTTTAGTTTCATCAGCTATATATTTCTTTTTCGCGATTTTCTGTTTCAATGTTTTAGACTTGCTGCCCATTTCCAAAGCTTGTTCCCAATATTTCAATGCACCGTCCACATCGCCGGTCATGTAATAGATATCTCCACAATGCTCTACGATGACATCACTTTTAGCACCGTCATTTTTCATGGCATCATCTATATAAAGACGCGCCTCGGCATAATTTCCTTTCTCAAACAGTATCCACGCGTACGTATCCAGATAAGTGGAGTTGTTTGGTTCGGCTTTGACAGTCTTATAGCTCATTTCCTCCGCTTTATCCAAATCACGGCGTTCTACAGAAAGATAATAAGCATAATTATTCAAGGCTCCGATATTCTTCGGATTATATACCAATGCCGAATCATAAGCGGCGTATGCCTCTTCATGCTGTTTCTTAGAATGATAGGCGTCGCCTATAATTGCATAAAAGTCGGAAACTACTTCTTTCTTACTATCAGTCTTCACGTGCTCCAAAGCCTTCCGGCAGATGGCAAGAGCATCGTCCGTCCGCCCAGCCTGATTATAAGCGATAGCCAAATAGAAATAGAATTCAAGCATATCAGGATTTGCTTCTACACCGGTTTCACACAGCCCCATCACGTCTTGGTAGTCTTCCTTGCGTATCGCTTCACCCAGCAACATCATACGTGCCGCCGTATTAGTGGGATCAATCTCCAAAACTTGCCTCAATACCGGGAGGGATTCTTTATTCATACCTTTCGATATAAGGTATTGGGCATACAGCATAGGCAATTGCGCATCATCAGGATCTTGCTCCATAATGCGGTTAAATAGGTTAATTACCTGAGTACTATCCTTGCCATCTTGTTCATTTTGCACTACAAACTGGCGCATTACATTAAACTTGGTATCCGAAGGGACTTTCTTATTCAGCAGAAGAGTATCCAACTGTTGCTGATAAAGTTCTTTCTGCCCGGTCTGATCGTAATAAGATGCCAACGAATACATCGCCATGGCATTCTCCGGTTCTTCTTTTAATACCTTCTGATAGATATTATAAGCTTCCTCCTTTTTTCCGTTCTGCATGTAAACATCTCCCAAGACCACCTGATAACGAGTATCCATAGGATATTCTGCGACCAAGCTCTCTATTTCGCGGAAGGCGCTTTTATTATCTTTCTTTTGCAAGTAAATACGAAACTTCTCCATACTCAACTGCTCATTCTTACCCATCCTGGCTTCCAGTTTATTCAAGACGGCAATCACCTTATCATATTCTTCCTGACGATTGTAAATCTCCAACAGGTTATAAAGCGGGTCCATCTTGCCGGAGAAGCGGGTAGTCATTCCTTCCAATAAAGGAATTGCTTTCTCCAACTCATTCTGTTGCAAATAGAGATTTGCCAATCCCTGGCTATACCAAAAGTTATCCGGATCATTCTCCACAGCTTTCTCCATGGCAGCTATCCCTTGCGGAATTTGTTTGAGAAAAATATAGTATTGCGCCAGTTCATACAAAGCAGACGAAGCGTTCGGGTTGATGGTAAGGCTGTGTTGCAGCATATTGAAAGCAGTGCCATAATCTTTCAAAGCTTTCTGCCGAACTGCCTCCAGATAGAAATAGTTGTATTTACGTTGTTGTTCGGACGTAAGGGTATCTGTAACGGTAACTGCTGCCACCGAACGGGTATGCTCTTTCTGACGAGCTGTACCGCAAGAGACAAACAAAACACCGATTAGCAAAAAACCTACAATCTTATTCTTCATTTTTTTCATTGAATCTCTATTTTATTATACTCCCGTATGTCCAAAGCCACCGGCACCGCGTTCGGTCTCATCGAGTACCTCCACCGCTTTCCACTCTATCTGTTCATGACGTGCTATCACCATTTGGGCAATACGTTCTCCATCTTCTATAACAAATGTTTCCGAAGAGAGGTTGACCAGGATGATACAGATTTCTCCACGATAGTCGGCGTCAATCGTGCCTGGAGAGTTCAACACCGTAATTCCTTTTTTGATTGCCAATCCGCTACGCGGACGAATTTGCGCTTCAAATCCGGCAGGTAAAGCAATATACAGTCCTGTAGGTACCAAGCAGCGTGCCATAGGAGCCAAAGATATGGGTTCCGAAAGATTAGCACGAATATCCATACCTGCAGATAGTTGGGTGGCATACGCAGGAAGCGCATGTTTTGATTTATTGATGATTTGTACGTTCAACATGATTAATAATTTACGATTGATATTACTTTATCTACTATATTAACGGGCGAAAATACAGATTTTGAAGCAAATAGTGATACATTTGCAGTTAAATAATGAGAAACCCGGTAAGTTATACGGTTTGCTTCAGGCAAAATCCGCTAACTTTAACCGTGAATTATACATCGTAAAATGGACAATCATATGATGAATTGGAATACCCTTATATCTGCCAAACGTTTCGGACTGGAAGAATTCCACGAAGCACGTATTGAAAACCGGTCTGAATTTCAACGGGATTATGACCGCCTTGTCTTCTCAGCTCCTTTCCGACGTTTGCAAAACAAGACACAAGTGTTTCCGCTTCCGGGAAGCATATTTGTACACAACAGATTGACTCATAGCCTTGAAGTGTCCTGCGTAGGACGTTCATTGGGTAATGATGTTTCTAAAGCGTTGCTCCTCCGCCATCCGGATTTGCAAGAATCTTTTCTGGCAGAAATAGGATCGATCGTCTCAGCCGCCTGTCTTGCACACGATTTGGGAAATCCTCCTTTCGGTCATTCGGGAGAGCGTGCCATTTCTACTTTCTTCTCCGAAGGAAAAGGAATGTCCTTGCAAGCCAAGCAACCCAACGGCGAACACCTCACGCCTGCACAATGGGAAGACCTGACCCACTTCGAAGGAAACGCAAATGCTTTCCGTCTTCTCACCCATCAATTTCAAGGAAGACGTAAAGGTGGATTTGTTCTCACCTACTCCACCCTTGCCAGTATTGTAAAATACCCCTTTTCATCGAGCTTGGCAGGCAAGAAATCCAAATTCGGTTTCTTCACAACAGAAGAAGATAGCTTCCGCCGGATTGCAGACGAGTTAGGCATGAAAAGACTGAATGACTCGCCGCTAAAATACGCCCGCCATCCGCTGGTTTATCTGGTAGAAGCCGCTGATGATATTTGTTATCAAATGATGGATATTGAAGATGCTCACAAACTGAAAATACTTACCAAGCAGGAAACGCAGGATTTATTACTCTCCTACTTCCCGGAGGAACGTAAAGATCGTATTTTGCGTACGCTGAATATAGTGAGTGACACCAATGAGCAAATAGCTTACCTGCGTTCTTCGGTTATAGGCTTGCTTATTCGCGAGTGTACCCAAGCTTTCTTGAACAATGAAGAGAGCATACTGAACGGAGAATTTGAAGGAAGCCTCATCAAGAATATTTCAGAAAAGCCTGCCACTGCCTACAGCGATTGCGCAGCCGTGTCCATGGAGAAGATTTATCGCTCAAGAGATGTATTAGACATAGAACTTGCTGGTTTCCGCATCATCAGTACATTGCTAGAGTTAATGATCGATGCTGTGCGCTCTCCGGAGAAAGCTTACTCGCAACTGCTTATTAACCGGGTTTCCAGCCAGTATAATATAAAAGCGCCTGCACTCTATGAAAGAATACAGGCGGTATTGGATTATATCTCCGGAATGACGGATGTCTTTGCGCTCGATTTATATCGTAAGATCAATGGCAACAGTCTGCCGGAAATCTCATAATTATATAATGATTTTGTTTGCTCCCGATGTAATCTTACATGCATCGGGTTCATTCTCTATGAACGACTCGATATGACGGATTCGCTTATCGGCTAAGATCTCATCTACGGCAATCAAAATACCGGTTTCTTCCACATCACCGAAGCCATAGTTGATGGCTGTGCCAAACATACGCATTGTCGGGCTAAGGCTCATATAAGCATTCACCAGTGGAGGTATGTTATAACCCAACTTACGGATCTCACAATTCAATATTTTGTAGTCTTCCTTAAATGTGTCCTTACAGAACAAAGCAGCCAAATCTTTCTCATCTGCTTCCAAAATCAACGGTTTCATCGGAGTAATCAGGTTATCCTTGTCACCAAAATGCTTTTTCAAGAAATAAAGGATCATGTCACGTCCTTGACGGTGATAGCTGGGATACATGGTTACTTTACCAAAGAAGTACTTTACATTGGGCATAACCACTGTCAATGCACCCAGTCCGTCCCACAAATTATCCAGTGCAAACAGGCCTTTACTATCTGAGCGGGTTGATTGATATTCGAGGGTTACAAACGAGCGTCCCAATTCGATGGTAGTAGGAAGATATTCATTCAAGAATGTCGGTGAGAAATTAAACATGTGTGCCGTAGCAAGTAGCGGAGCGCAATGTTCGTCGTATTGAACGTCAGTACCCAAAATATAACGATAACCGCCAAGAATTTCTTCTGCTTCGGGATTCCAGACGATCAGTTGTTTGTAGGGATTATCCATGATATCATATTCATCAATATCCATCGACTTGCCTGTTCCTCCTCCTGCGGCACGGAATGCTATTTCGCGCAAACGTCCGATCTCTTTCATCGTATTCGGGGAGTCTTGAGCAGTAATAATATAAATTTGGTTATGACTTCTATTCGTCATACGCAAACGTTTCTCCTCAGTCAACTCCGCTTTCAGCAATTCTTTGCTTATCGGTGCAATAATATCTTCCATATTTTTTTGTTAGTAGTTCTTCTTTAAATTATATACGGTATTTCTACAGTTTATATACGATATCCTTCACGTATTGCGCCCACTGTGCAGGTGTTTTCGACTTATCGAATGTCTGCCAGGGAATAGGTTTTCCAATAGTGACGGTAAACGTCTTATGACGGTTCTTCAGCATTTCATCTGCCAGATAGAGCATAGCTATATTAAACTTAATGCCCAATGCCTTGCAAAGATTAGCTAAATTATAAAAGAAATCAGAGTTCCGCCCTTCAAAATGGATAGGTACAACATCACGGTGGGACTCAACGCTTTTCACTATGAAGGTTTTCTTCCAGTCCAGGTCACGAATAACTCCATTCTGACGACGGGAGCACAAGCCTGCGGGAAACATAATCAGTTGGTCGTCCGAGGCAAAACCGGCTTCAACCATGCGGGGAAAGTCTTTGGCTTGTTTGCCTGTTTTATTGATAGGAATGCAAAGTGGTGCCAATCCGTGCAGATTCATCAACAGATCATTGACCATGTATTTCACCTTACCATTATAATAGGTACCGAGTACATATCCCAATGCCACCCCATCTTGCCCGCCTAATGGATGGTTGGATACCAATGTGCACAATCCTTCTTTCGGAAGGTTTTCTTCTCCTTTCACCACAATTTTGGCGTCAAGAAATTCAAGGCAGGCTTTCAGGAAGTCCACCCCTACCTTATCTTTTGAATCCCTTAAGAAGACATTCAACTCTTCCTGATGGACAATCCGTTTCAGGTAAGAGACGACGAATTTAGGGATATACTTAAAGTACTTCGGAGCTTTTTCCCGAAGTATCTTATCTATGTCAATCAAAAATAAAGAGTCGTCAGCCATTCTTCTTTCGATGAAATGAATGCGCAAAATTAACGCATCTTTTTAATTAATCGCAAAAAATCAACAGAAAACTACACCCAATATCTATCAAAAAGCACCTAATATCTATCAATTGACAGTTTTTCCCCTAAAGAGTGATTGAAATTCGTCGGTCGAAAAGGGAGAAAGTTCGTAGAATTGCAAAACCAAACGAAACGAACAATTAACATTAAAACATTGCACATTATGAAGAGTGTAACATTTGCAAAAGACCTGGTAGGAGTTCAAGACGATTTATTCCGCTTTGCATTCAAACTCACTTCCGACCGTGAAGAAGCCAACGACCTGCTCCAAGAAACATCTCTGAAAGCTTTAGATAACGAAGATAAATATATGCCCGACACTAATTTTAAAGGTTGGATATATACCATCATGCGCAATATCTTCATCAACAACTATCGCAAGGTAATGCGTGACCAAACTTTTGTCGATCAGACCGATAATCTTTATCATCTGAGTTTACCCCGCGACATAGCTTCAGATAGTACCGAAAGAGCTTATGACCTCAAGGAGATGCATCGCATTGTCAATGCCCTTCCTCGTGAATACAAAATACCTTTCTCTATGCACGTTTCCGGATTCAAGTACCGCGAAATAGCAGAAAGACTGGGACTTCCTCTCGGCACAGTGAAGAGTCGCATCTTCTTCACCCGTCAGAAGCTACAACAAGAATTGAAAGATTTTGTTTAGTAAAAGCAGAAGAAATCACCTATATCCATAATATATAGTATAAATTTCAGTTATATCAACGAGTCAAGCAGATCCGAAAATTCGGATCTGCTTTTTTTATGATAAATATTAAAGAGTTCAAAACGCGAAAATAATGAATAAAATAAAGTTGGAACACAGACGACACAGACTACGCAGACGGACGCAGAGAAATTGGCTGCGCTGATACATTGCAAAAAAGAACTGCGTTAGTCTGTGTAGTCTGCGTTCTATTCACATTTTATTCAAAACCATTCAGTAATGAAGCAAACCGGTCTTATAATTCTGTGTGCTATAATATTCATATTCAGAAAGCACGCACCGTATTCTATCAAAACACGCCCGAAATCTATCAATTGTTAGTTTAGCCCCTGAAGAGTGTTTGAAACCCTCCCATTCCATCGGAAATTCTTCCGTAAACTTGCAGCATCAAACGAAACAAACAATAAATTTAAAAACCTCACACATTATGAATAGTATAACATTTACCAAAGACTTACTCGGAGTACAAGACGACCTTTTACGCTTTGCATTCAAACTGACCTCCGACCGCGAAGAAGCTAACGACCTGCTGCAAGAAACTTCTCTGAAAGCTTTAGATAACGAAGATAAATACATGCCCGATACAAACTTTAAAGGCTGGATATATACCATTATGCGCAATATCTTTATCAACAACTATCGTAAAGTAGTACGTGACCAGACATTTGTGGATACTACCGATAACCTATACCACCTAAACCTGCCACGTGACAGCGCTTTTGAGAGCACCGAAAGCAATTATGATCTTAAAGAGATGCATCGCATTGTCAACTCACTGCCACGTGAATACAAAGTGCCTTTCTCTATGCATGTATCAGGTTTCAAATATCGCGAAATTGCAGAAAAGTTAGGAGTTCCACTAGGTACTGTAAAGAGCCGCATCTTCTTTACACGCCAAAAGTTGCAACAAGAACTAAAAGATTTCGTATAACCATATCGCCTAAACCTTACAAATAGCCAAACATTTTCACCTGATAGCATGGCAATGCCACACTGCGATGAGACTACAATTGTCCCGCAGTGTGGTTTTCTATTTTTTCCTATCCACAAAGTCTTTAGGAAGTACCCCAAAATACTCTTTAAAGCATTTCGTAAAATACGACGCTGTACTAAACCCGGTCATTTCGTAAACCTCCGTTGCCCTATGTCCTTGCTGTAACAGTTCGGCGGCACGATTCAAACGGACAATCTTCAAATAATCATTAGGCGCCATGCCGGACAGTGCTTTTATTTTACGATAGAAGTTCGAACGACTCATGTTCATGGCATCAGCCAATGTATCGACCGAGAAATCCGGTTCCGCCATTTGTTGCTCAATAGTAGTTCTTATTTTGCTAATTAATTCGCAATCACGTTGAGACAACACGTTGTTCACTCCGTTAACAGGTTCTTTTTCTCCGTTGCTCAAACCCAAGTGCTGCATTACTTTATAATACGAGATTCGCAGGTTCAAGAGATTTTCTATTTGCGCTTTGAGTTGGCGAATGGTAAACGGTTTCTCCACATAAACATCCGCACCGCACTCCACACCTGCCGTTTTTGCTTCAAGACTGGTTTTGGCAGTTAATAATATGACAGGAATATGCGACCACTCAATATTACTTTTTACTTGCCTGCACAATTCGATGCCATCCATTACCGGCATCATGACATCACTTATAATGATATCCACCGTATCTTGTTTCAGTAATTCCAAAGCTTTCTCTCCATTCTCCGCCTTCTGCACAATAAACCATTTATTCAACATGCCAGCAGTCATCGCCAATAATTCCTGATTATCCTCCACCATCAGCACAGTGAAGCGTCGTCCGTTCAATTCGGTATTTTCGGATATTTCTTCCTTTTCAATAACTATCGCATCTACCTCCGTTCCTGTCTCTTGCACCGCTTCGCCAATAGGCAAAGAAAGTGTAAAGCAAGAACCACCCCACTCACTCTCGGTGAGTTGAAGTTTTCCATTCATACCTTCCGCCAGACTACGCGAGAAAGCAAGACCGATGCCCGTTCCCGGTCTTTGATACTCATTATTTACCTGATAAAAAGCTGTGAATATCCGGGAATGTTCTTCCGGATCAATACCCGGACCGTCATCACTGACTGACAGGTGAAACATTTCATTGTCAAAAGTCAGCTCCAAACGAATCTGTTTGCGGGCATACTTCATCGCATTGCTCAGGAAATTGACAATTACTTTACTCAATTTGCCGGCATCAGTCATCACCTGCCTATTCTTTTCGGGCAGCCGCACATTAAGTTCTTTCCCATTCAGCCGGAAGCTCTCGGTAAACTGCGCAGCTATCCCGCGCACCAACTGGGAAACATTGCAAGGTTGCAGTCCAAATGTAAGACCTTCATTTTCCATCTTCTGAAAGTCGAGTAATTCGTTGGTTATTCCCAACAAATAACCCACATTATGCCGTATCGTTTCAAGATACTTCATTGTATCTGCCTCTTTCATATCCCGATGTTCAAGCAATTGCTCCAAAGGCAAATTTATCAAACTAAGCGGAGTGCGTATTTCGTGCACCAGATTAACGAAAAATCCTACTTTCGAACGGTAAGTTTCCTTCTCTTGCATGATGCGAAATTGTTCCATCCGCTTTTGATACTTCTGTTTCACCCATTGGTTCCATTTCCAAGCCAGCAGGCACACCAACAGTACACTTAAACAAATATAGACCGTATAAGCCCAGCCGGACAACCACCAAGGGGGAGTAATAATAATAGTGAGCCGATGGCTTTCTTTACTCCATATACCATTATTATTGCACCCTCTCACTTCAAATTCATATTCTCCGGGCGGTAAATCAGTATAATATGCAGTGGTTTGCTCGGTGGATTTAATCCATTCCCGGTCTATCCCATGCAAGATGTAGCTATAACGATTGCGAGACGGGTCGCTGTAGCTCAGTGCTGCAAATGAAATGCCGAAACTGTTATTATTATAAGGAAGTTCTATCCGTTTTTGCTCTACAGACGGGCCACCCGTGCCTTTCAGTTTACGCACTTGTGCCTGGTCGTCAATATAAGGAAAACTCAAATCGGATATGATAACAGGAGGAATATAGGGATTCCTTCGGAATAATTCCGGACGGCAGGCACTCAATCCACCGATATTGCCGAAGAACATCCAGCCATCTTGCGTAAGTAGTGAGGAACGACGGCAGAACTGATTACTCTGTAAGCCATCGGAGACGGTGTAAACAGATAGTTGCAAATTGGCGGGATTAATCCGCATTAATCCCCAATAGCTGGACAACCATAGATCACCGCCCGCATCTTCTTCTATACTATAGATGACATTCGGGATAGGTACTTTGGTTCCTGCACCTAAACGGGAGAACTCTTCCTTTTCGCGATCATAAGAACAAAGGCCACCTCCATCGGTTGCAAACCACATCTTACCGTTGCTTCCTTCGAGCAAAGCTACCACAGAGTTAATGGTCAGCCCTTTTCCATCCGAAGAAGCTTGAAAGTTCTTCCACTCCCCTCGCTTCAAATGGCAACGGAACACTCCGCTATTGCCGGTAGCCACCCACAAATAACCGTATGCGTCTTCGTGCAAGTCCAGCACTTCGACCATCATACCAACCGTAGTAACCGTCAGGAAATCATCTGTTTTCGGGTTGTAACGACAAAGCCCCCAACTGGTTCCTACATAGATCTCCCCGTCACGTGTAGCATGCAGGGCCAACACTACATCGCTACCAATCGTATGGGGCATTTGCTGAGAATGGCGATACCAGTGTATCTTGCCCGAAGACAAATCCATCACTGCCAATCCGCTGCCGTTGGTTCCTATCCATAATTTGTTCTGGTATTGCAACAGTGCCGTTACTTCTATCTGCCAATCTTTATCAGCAGCCAGTGGCACACGTTTCAGCACGCTATCATCCTTATGCAACTTCCACAAGCCATACCGGTTTCCTACCCAGACTCCTCCCGCATTATCTTCGCACAATGGACCGATGCCGTTTTCTCGTTTCATCAAATCCGCATTGGGTTCATAAGTAAACCGTTCGAAATGGCGGGTATGCCATGCCAGGTAGTTGATGCCGTCTTGTTCTGTAGCCATCCACAGCCCGTTTTCTTTATCCTGCATAATGGCATTGAGTTGACTGGTTGCCATGCGTTCTCCAATCAGGCTATCGGCAGTATCTATATTTCCGGTTGCGGTATCGAGCAGAAAAGCACCGTCACTACTACCTATCAACAAGCGCCCATTTCCTATCATACGAAGACAGAGCACGGCTTCCTGCCTCTTTGCCAGCTGACTATATCGGTCTTTCAGCTTGCCATCCGAAGATTGAAATGAAAAAATATTTCCATTGGCTGTACCTATCCATACCGTATCGTGTATGACAAGTAATGTAGAAAGAGTAGCCATTGCACCCCCTTCGGCTATAATCGGTTGTTTATATCTGCAAGAGCCATCCAGTCCCATAGCTACCCAACCGTCTTGCAGTGTAGCAACATATACCGTCTCATCTTGCGTAGACAAATCAACGATAAATGAACTGTATGAACTGTTTTGAGTCAGTTTGTTTGTAGTGGGGTTCCAGATAAAAAGTCCTTGTCCCAAGGTGGCAATCCATATATTTCCTTCTTTGTCCTTGACGACCCGAGGCACTTCACAACTGATAGACACACCGTATTCAGTAGTCAGTTGCAAAGGTTCCAGTCCGTCTTTACGTTTATCATACAAGCAGATGCCGCTGTTAGTGCCCACTACTAATGTATATGCGTCCAGTTCTGCAAGTGATAAGATACGATTACTATTTACGGTTGAGTGGCGAATATAATAGACCCGGAAGGTATTGCCGTCAAAGCAATTCAAACCGTTACCCGTACCAATCCAAATAAGTCCGCTGCTATCTTGAAGCGCACAATAGGTGGTATTATGATTCAATCCGTTTTCTACTTTATATTGCAGGAGAGTATAGTCGGGAAGAGCATAACCGCTTAATCCGAAGAAGAGATTCATCAAACATAAACAGAAAAGTCTTTTCAAATAGAGTTGTTTTCCATTATGCACTATTTTCATCATATATGCTTTAAATTCAAGATTAACACGGATGTATCAAATGCCTTATGTTCCCCTAAAGCCGGCTTCTTCTTCAGCAAACTCAAAGGGAACATATCAGGGCAGGCAAAGATATGGTTTTTCTTGAAAATAAACAGCAAAAGCTTGTACTTTCATTGACAGACAACCAATTATCAACAGTGGTCTTTCTATCTGATAGGGCACGGTTGCACTCCCTCAGTAGTTATTTTGACGGGCTTGATAAAGCCTTTGTTGTCAAAATAAAGAGGGTCGATGCAGGTTACCCGATGGCTGGCATTCGTATAGTCCAACGGATGGCGATGATACACAATATACCATTCATCCTTACCGGGCACCTGAATAACGGAATGATGCCCGGCTCCTGTAGCCACTTTATCATCCTGTTCCAGTATCTTTCCGATGCGTTTGAACGGTCCGAAAGGAGAATCGGCAATGGCATAAGCCACACAATAATCGGGACCTCCCCAGCCGCCCTCCGACCACATAAAATAATACTTCCCGTTGCGCTTCATCATAAAGGGACCTTCTGTATATTTCTCAGGAGTCACTTCTTTATACAGACTACCGTCTTCAAAAGGAACCACACTCAGCAAGTCAGGACTCAGTTTCACCATGTTGCAATGTCCCCAACCACCGTAATACATATAATATTGTCCGTCATCGTCTTTAAAGACAAACTGGTCGATGGGTTGTGCTCCGTTGACAATCTTGTCGATAAGCGGTTTACCCAGCGCATCCTTAAACGGACCGGCAGGAGAATCGGACACAGCAACTCCGATACCACCTACCTGCTGATTGTTCTGTATATCGTTTCCACCAAAGAAAATATAGTACTTCCCGTTAGCCGCGACAACCGAAGGTGCCCAAAGAGCAAACTCCAGCCACGGTATATTTTCAATAGACAACACCTTGGGATGCTTTGTCCAGTTCACCAAGTCTTTCGATGAAAAGGCATCCATATAGGTTTGAATGTTGTAATCCTGATTCACGGCACGTGTTTTGCGGTTCTTCACCTCTGTCGGAAAGTTCAAGGCATCTTCGCCGTGCAGAAGTGACAAGGTGGGGTATATCCAGTATTCGTTATTAAAGACAACTCCTTCGGGGTCGGCATACCAACCGGGGAAGACCGGATTGCCACTCATCTTCTTATCCTGCACCTTGCTCATCTTATCCATCAACAGTTTCATAAAGAAACCACCCACTACCGAACGAGCCTTGAAATTCATCATCTCACCATTATCCGCATCATACCAGTCGCTGAAGGGTACACGCGAAGGAGTCTCTTCGGCATTCAGATAAACAGGTGCAATCATCCGGCGGAAATCGTCTTCACCCCGGAGGCAGGCGCTCCATAGTATCCAGTCGCTCTTGGTATAGTTTTTCCGCGAATCCAAGGGTGTGCCGTATTTGTGTTGTACCTTCAGGTAGAAATCCATTTCCTTATCAAAGACCTGAGAAGGGAACAGGTTTGTATTGAACACTTTATCCCATACCAAGTTGTACTTCAAGCTCCAGGTTCCGGGTTTATCGAATGCCAACTTATAGTGATCTTCATCACGTGCCATCTTCTCCCACTCTATCGCCATACTACGGGCGGCATCCATATATTTAACAGCCACTTCGTCCTTACCAAGCATGCGCGCTATTTCGCTATAACCAGCAATGGCAAGGATCGCTTTCACCGAAAGATTGGCGTTATGTGCCAAGTGTCCGGCAAAGTCGTCGGTACAAACTTGGTTCTCAGGATCAAGTCCGTTCTCATAGAGGTAATTAGCCCAAGTAGTCAGGGTTTCCCAATGTTGGGCGGCATAGCGGGCATTACCCTCAATGAAGGAGATGGCAGCGGTAAGGATAACCATATTACCGGCTTCTTCTATGGGCATATCGCCGCCATATTCCAAGCCATTAGCCACGGGGTAGGTACCTAAGTCGTGAGCCGGGAACGGCTTTGTCCAACGTCCGCTTTCGCTGTAATGGAAGATAGAGGTCAGCATGCCTTTCAGCAGGTCGGGGTTATAAAGCAGGAAGAGAGGTGCGGACGGATAAGTGATATCCACTGTATTTATACAACCGTTGCTATGGTTCTCCTTAGAGAAGAACAGCACATTTCCCGCTTCGTCGGTAAAGAGTTTATGGGCGGTGATTGCCTGACGATAAACCAAGGCACAGAGTTCGGCGTATTCTTTACCGCCTGTTTGTTCGGCGTCATCCATCAGTTCGGCATCGAAATCATAGCAACGATCCATCAAGGCAGTATGTTGTGCTTGGTAGCGTTCGAAGGCATCGAAGATACTTACTTTGCCGTTGTGTTTCCAGTAGGCTTGGCGGCGTTGGTAGAAATATTCCAAACTATAAATATCGTCGTAACCCAGCATGACGAAACTACTCTTACCCTCCTTACTTACCTGATTGAGGTCGTGCGAGTAAGCCATGGCAGGCATTTCGTTCTCACTACGGCAAATGATGGGAGTAGAAGTCGCAGCCGGTAGCTTTCCCTTAGCAAGGAAGGCCTGTTTCATAGCATAGTAGTTGCCTGTGCTGATCGCTTTGTCCGCCTCATCCGGCGCAGCAAGATAAGCATATCCCCAGTCGATGCGCACACCGTCACCTTTACGAACGGTATAAGGTTGGTCGATGGTACCGCACTTTGCGTAATTCATGCCTTTCACCTGCAAGCATTCGGTGATAGTGGGTTGCGATGTCTCGTGCACAGCCAGTTGGGGAGTTGTTTCCAGATAGATTTGTACATTGTGTTGTTTGCGGTCGGTGGAGCGCACGCGATAAGAGATATAGTTGATGGGAGTGGATATCAAATCAAGATCCTCCATCAACAGTGGGGCGGTGAAGATCAAGTCCAGTTCCACCGGGCCGCAGGTAAAGGTATAGTATGTCTGCGTGGGCAGTACATCTACCGATTTTTGGATGGCAACCCGATTGAAAAGATTCTTTTGATCTTCGCCCATAACTTGCTCTTTGCCCATAAAGCGATAAACATTTCCATCTACACGCAGGGCACCCAGTAAAGGATGAGAGGCGGCAGTCCAGTGCTCGGTACTTCCTTCTGTCAGTTCGTTATAAGGAGACCAAATGGAAAAATAGGTGTCGGATGTAATCAACGGCACCGATGGAGCACGCAATGCGATTTCACGTGCCGGCTTCCACCGGTCGGTTGCTTGCACGTTAAATAAATATAGGCATAATGCCAATAGAATAAAGACTTTCTTCATGTCGTTCTTATTATTAAAAGTTATTAACCTCTCGTTCTCCTAAAGGGGAACGAGAATACCGGAAGGAAGCGCCAACTCTGTCTCTTCCTTCTGTGGTGTTCCCAAAACAGGAATGCCCTGAGCATCCCATTCTATCTTTTGTATGCGGGGGGTACGAGAGTCAATGGCACCGGCGGCATCATTCGTAATGCGGCGGGCATGATAGAGCATATACCATTCCTTGCCATCGGGCGAAGGAACGAACGAAGGGCTTCCCGGTCCGTACACTCCATTCTCGGCGGAACTTCGGAATACGGGTTGAGGCGACTTTTTCCATGAATCGGGCGACAATAGGTCGCTATCAGCATCAGCCGTCAGCAAGCCTATGCAATAATAAGGTGTCCAGCTGCCGCTGGCACAATAGTATACAAGTAGCTTATCACGGTTCTTTGAATACATAAACTGGGGAGATTCGTTGACGTGTATAGGATAAGCGGTCTTGCTTCCGTCGGGGTTCACCCATTGCAGTTCCCATTCGAATTGGGGCTGTGAGATAAGAACACGTTCGCTATCCAGTGTCCACGGATTCTCCATGTGTGCCAGGTAGATGCATTGCATCTCTTCACTGATGCGCCTTTGTTTCCAGCCGCACCACATCATATACCGCTCTCCTTTATGCTCGAAAGTAGTGGCGTGAATCGCCCAATTATCATCTTTATCGGTACGGACACGTCCCTTCATAACAAACTCTCCTTCCAAAGGATTGGCGGCGCTATTCTCCAGCACATAAATCTGATGATTATCCATATTACCGTCATCGGCGGCAAAGTAAATGTACCATTTATTGTCGATGCGGTGCAGCTCCGGTCCCCATAAATGATAGGAAGCATCGTTCTCCGCAGGAATCCATACCGCCTTTTGCTCGGCACTATCCAAGCGGGTGATATCTGTAGTTCGCCAAAGGACTATCTTATTTTCTTCACCTTGTGTATAGTAATACGTTCCATCCTGAAAGATAGCCCACGGTTCGGCCCCTCTTGCCTTGATGGGGTTGGTATAGGTTCCGTTCCCTACTACCTGAACATCCGTAGCCTCACGCTTGCCTTTGCAACCGAAACACATCAATAATAATAAGGGTATGGAGAATAACAAGTTCGCTTTCATAGTACGTATCATTTGGTTTCTGTTGCAAAGAAAATGGTTTCCGCCCAATAAAGAAGAAAATATCTGTTCTAATAATACGAATAGCTGTTCAAAGGCATCGAAAACGTGCAAGAAAAGCCCCTAACGGCAGGCACTCTTATTCATATCGGTTAGAACTCTTATCCCTATCACCGGAGAGACTACGGCAAATCATGCACAAGATGCCATCTCATGCTACACAAGATGCCATCTTATACAGCACAAGATGCCATCTTGTGCATGATAGCCTTTATTGTTCACGACGGGAGGAAAGGGAGATACACATCAGAAGGCATAATGTCTCAGCCAATAGACCTACTTCCCCCGCGACCGAAAGCATAGAGAACAGGAATAGCAACCATGTTGCAAGAAAATGGCAATAACTGTTCATTCAGCTCCCGATAAAATAGCTTTTGACAGTTTGAACAGTTATTACCTTTTATTGAACACTCATTGCCGGCCGGTATAAAAGTTAACGCATACTTTTGTCGCAGTTCCCGAGGGGGGAAGCACACTGACTCAAACATTCAAGTTAACATTAAAACAAAAGACGCCTATGTAAAACAGTTACTATTTCAACTAATCCTTTTTAAGAGATACCTTCTCTGTACACCAGGTTCTCTATGTTTGGAGAGCTTTATTACAAATCAATTTATAATCAAAATTAAATCTATTAATTATGAGCGAAAACATTAAAAACGCATTGTCCAAAACAATGTTTTTGATTGCTTTTCTAAGCTGTAGCCTTTCGATGGCGGCGCAGACGAAGAACGTAACGGGAACCGTTACCGACTCGAACGGCGAAACGATTATCGGAGCCAGCATTCTGGTCAAAGGAAGCGGTAACGGAACAATTACCGACTTCGAAGGCAAATTTGCCTTATCTAATGTAAGCGATAACGCAGTACTGCAAGTTTCGTATATAGGATATGTATCGCAGGATATCCCCGTAAAAGGAAAGACCGTGATACAGATTGTACTCAAAGAAGACTCCGAACTGCTGGACGAAGTAGTGGTGGTAGGTTACGGTACACAGAAGAAAGTAACCCTGACCGGTGCCGTGTCTGCCGTAAAGGCCGAAGACATCATTGCCACCAAGAACGAAAATGCACAAAACATGCTGACAGGTAAAGTAGCCGGCTTGCGCGTAGTGCAGAAGAGTGCCGAGCCCGGCGCCTTCAACAATAACTTCGACATCCGTGGTTTGGGTGCCCCGCTGATTATCATCGACGGTGTTCCCCGCGACAACCTCAGCCGCATCGACCCCAATGATATCGAAAGCCTCTCTGTATTGAAGGACGCTTCGGCAGCAATCTATGGTGTACGTGCCGCCAACGGTGTAGTATTGATTACCACCAAATCGGGTAAAGCAGAAAAGACTGAGTTGAGTTACTCCGGCAATATCGGTTGGCAGATGCCCAGCGGATTGCCCGACGTAGTGAATGCCGTGGACTGGATGACCTTGTGGAACGAAAAGAAAATGCACAACGCAAACGGCGGCTCTCTCCGCTTCGGTGATGATGACTTTGCCCCTTACCTCAACGGAACCAAACGTTCTACCGACTGGTATAAGGCCGTAATACGCAATGCATCGCCCCAAACACAACACAACATCAGTGCCACAGGCGGTAACGAGAAGACTCACTTCTATATGAGTGCCGGTTATCAGAACCAGGAAGGTATCTTCAAGAGTGGTGACTTCGACTACGAACGTTTCAACCTCCGTTCCAACGTATCTTCACAACTTACCAAGTACCTGAAAGTAGACCTGAACATCACCGGAATTATGGATACACAAGAACGTCCGTACGAAAGTGCCGATATGATTATTCGTTCTTTGTGGCGTTCTTCTCCTATCCAGTCGGTTTATGCTAATGATAATCCTGAGTACCTGCAACAAGGCTTGGTAGATGGTAGCAACCCGGTTGCCATGATGAATAAAGACCTCACCGGTTATAACCAATGGAACAGAAAGTGGTTCCAGTCTTCCGCCTCAGCCACGTATGACGTACCTTATGTAAAAGGACTCTCGGCAAAGGCTGTATTCAGCTTCGACTTCAACATGGAAGATAACAAGAAATATCAGGCAGCCTACAACCAATACAACTACCAGGAAGTAGACGATACGTATCGTGCCAACCTGCGTAATAATCCCAGCAAGCTGACCCGCGAATATTACCGCAAGCAATCTATGCTGTATCAGTTCTCTTTAAACTATAGCCGTACATTTAACCAGTCACATAACGTAAACGCATTGTTATTGTGGGAAGGTTCAAAAAGAACCGGCGATAACTTCTATGCACTGCGTGAGTTGGGACTGGACTTAGATCAGCTCTTTGCAGGTAACACTGCCAATCAGGTGGGCTATATGAATACGGACGGCGGTGCTTTGTACGATAAAGTAAATCTCGGTCTGGTCGGAAAGTTCGGTTATGACTTCAAGTCCAAGTATCTGGCAGAGTTCAGCTTCCGCTACGATGGATCGTCCATGTTTGCATCAGGCGGACAATGGGGCTTCTTCCCCGCCGGTTCAATAGGCTGGCGTTTTGCCGAAGAAAACTTCTGGAAAGAATCCAATCTCTCTTTCATCACGAATGGTAAAGTACGTATGTCATACGGTAAGATGGGTGACGACAGCGCATCGAGCTACCAGTTCATTACAGGATACTACTATCCGGCAGGCGGCGACAACAACAAGTTGCCCGGGGGACACGTATTTGACGGCAACTTCGTAAACTCAGCCAAGAATAAAGGTATTGCCAACCGCAACATCACTTGGTACATTGCCAAGACATTTGACGTCGGTATCGACCTCGAAGCCTGGAACGGATTGATCGGCTTGTCTGCCGACTATTTCAGCCGTTCACGCAGCGGCTTGCTGGCAACACGTGCAGGCAGCCTTCCCGAAGAAGTAGGTGCCGACCTGCCGCAAGAAAACCTCAACAGCGACCTTACCCAAGGTATCGAACTGGAATTGAGCCACCGCAACCGTATCAACGACTTCTCTTACAGCGCCAAAGGCTTGTTCTCGCTTACCCGTATCAAGAAACAATACGTGGAAAGAGCACGCTCGGGCAACTCTTACGAAAACTGGCGCAACAACGAAAACGACCGTTATCAAGGAATATGGTGGGGTTACGGTACGAACGGACGTTACGGTTCGTATGCCGATATTGCCAACAGTTATATATTCGTAAACCGCGACCGCTTGCCGGGTGATTTCATCTACGAAGACTACGATGGCGACGGACAGATTACCGACCACGACCGCTATCCTATCGCCATGCGTGGCGACGGCCCCTTGATTAACTTCAGCTTAGACCTGAGCGCACAATACAAAGGCTTCGACCTGAATGTCCTCTTCCAGGGAGCCGCCAAAGTATATTGTGCATACGGCGAACAGCTACGCGAACCGTTGTGGGGTAGCGACTACTCCAATGCCATGACCCAGTTTATGGATCGCTGGCATCCGGTAGACCCCAAAGCCGATCCCTACGACCCGAACACACAATGGACTTCCGGTTATCACGCTTACACCGGTTCGTTGCCTGAATTTGATTCATTCTTCAGTATCCATAACGCCGCTTACCTGCGTATGAAGAGCATCGAGCTGGGTTATACCCTGCCTGCGCGCTGGACGGAGAAAGTAGGTATCAAGAACCTGAGAATCTATGCCAATGGTTACAACTTGCTGACCTTCACCGGCCTGAAAGATGTAGACCCCGAACATACCAATGATGGCGAAGGATATAACTATCCGTTGAATAAGACTGTATCAGTTGGTGTTAACGTTAAATTCTAAGAACATGATGAAGAAATATATATTTGCATTAGCATTGGCCTCCTGCTCATTGACTTCCTGCCTCGAACTGGATGTGCCTCCTATGAACATTGTACAAGACAAAGACATCTTTACATCCGAAAACGGTGTAATGAGCTATATCTCCCGTATCTACAGCCAGCTTCCGGTAGAAGATTTCCGTTACTCGGCTGCACGCGGCTTCAACCATTTTTGGATTATCGACCCTGTGCCCATGATTACCGGCGAAGCTATCGGCCGTGACTGGTGTGGGGCTCATTCGGAAGACTTCGACTACTATGGTGATGGCTACAAACTGATTCGTGACGTCAACTACTTCCTCGAAACTCTGCCAGCTTATGAGTCTTACTTTACGGCAGAACAAGTGAACATCTGGAAGGGTGAAGCTTTGTTTGCACGCGGTGTAACTTACTTTGCCTTGGTCAAACGTTACGGCGGTGTGCCTTTGGTAAATTCGGTACTGAAATATCCGGAACAGAGTATTGATGAGTTGAAGATAGCCCGTTCTTCAGAAGAAGCCATCTACAACCAGATATATACCGACCTTACGGATGCTTTCAAGATATTACCCGAGAAAGCACAACGTGGACGCGCCACCCGTTATGCTGCCGCAGCGTTCAACTCACGCGCCATGTTGTTTGCCGGCTCTATTGCCAAGCACAACAAGAACTCCAACTTGGTGGACAAAGACGGTAACCGCCTCTGTGGTATAGATGCCGCCAAGGCAAGAGATTTCTACCAGAAGAGCTACGATGAGGCCAAAAAGGTAGAAGGACACCACAACCTGTATATGAAGAACTGGAAAGAAGACGACAAAGAAGCGCAATACCAGAACTTTATCAACACCTTCTTTGATGAAAGCAGCGAAGAAAACATCTTCGTGAAAGAATATTCTTATCCTAATTCAGTACACGGATATGACGCTTATTGTGTTCCCCGCCAAGCTATGGGCGCCAACGGTTACGCAACTCTGGTAAACCCGACGCTGGACTTCGTCGAGATGTTCGACGGTTTGCCCAAAGATGCCAACGGACGCTTGCAAAACTTCGACGCTAACGGACATTATAAGATGTATAGCAGTACTATGGAGTTGTTTGCCAATGCCGAGCCACGTCTGCGTGCAACCGTTATTCTGCCGGGTGATGAGTTCAAGGGTGAGAATATCTCTATCTACCGCGGACTCTATACCAAGACGGATGCAGCAAGCGGTATATCACGCATCATCCCCGACGCCGGTACTACCGAAAAGTATGAAAACATAGCTCAGTGCAAAGATTACATCGTAAGTTCTCCTAACCCAGACAATCAGACAGTATATACACTGCCCGACAGAACTAAGATGAACGCTGCCGGACTGAGCGGCCCGTTTGCTTCGGATGCAGGCGCAGGTGCCATGTCAGGTTTCTCTGTACGTAAATGGTTGAATCCGGACATGCCAAAATCGGAAGTACTGGAAAACAACTCTACCCAAACCTGGATAGAAATGCGCTATGCCGAAGTATTGCTGAACCGAGCCGAAGCCGCATACGAGCTAGCCGAACTCGGAGCAGGTGCACAATACAAAGAGGATGCTTTCGCTTGTATCAATCTGGTAAGAAGACGTGCCGGTGCCGATTTACTTGCCACCTCCGCCGAACTGAATGATTTCTCTATCATCCAGACTGAAAGACGTAAAGAGCTGTCATTCGAGAACAAGACTTGGTGGGACCTGAAACGTTGGAGACTGATTGAAAAAGAACAGCAATCTACCTTGTGGAGAATCCTGATGCCGTTCTACGCCGTACATGCCGGTAAATATTTCTTCGACGTACGTGCAGAAGAGGACAATCACCGCTTCACTTTCGATACTCGCTGGTATTATAAGAATCTGCCGGGCGCTTCCATCGAGAAGAATCCGTTATTGATACAGAATCCGGGATATTAATCATTAAAACTTAAAGACATGAAAAAGATAGTATATTACATAGCCTGCCTGATGCTGTTGTTCACAGCCAATGCTTGTACGGAGGTAGACAACTACGACGCTCCCGAAGAAACCATCATGGGCCGGATCATCGACAAGAAGACCCAACAACCTATGCAGACCGAAGTGGGCGACGGAGGCGTACGTCTGAAATTGTTGGAAATGAGCTGGAGCGACAATCCTACACCTTATTATACTACGGTGAAACAAGACGGAACTTACCAAAATTCCAAGATATTCAAAGGTAACTACATCATTGAGGCGCTAGGTGCTTTTGTTCCCACCTATATCACTAATTCCGAAGGTAAGGTAGTGAAGGACGAACGCTGGAAAGGCGACGTGAAAGGCAAGACCCAAATAGATTTTGTAGTAGAACCTTTCTTGAACGTAGAATGGGTGGGCGAACCGAAAGTAAACGCTGACGGAACCATTTCTGCTACCTTCAAAGTAACTCGCGGTACGGACAATGTGGAATATCACAAAGGCTTGTCGGAAGTTTATCTCTTCCTGAATTCATCAAGCCCCTACGTAGGCGATAATAATAAGGATGACCGCTACTCGGTGCGCATGGACAATGACACCAAGAATAATTGCATCGGCCAGACGGTTACGCTGACTACTCCTCAATTACCGGGTAAACGTAATTATTATGTTCGTGTAGGTGCCCGCATCGACCATGAAATAGACGGTAGAAGACGTTATAACTACAATGAACCGAAAGTAGTCACTGTTCCTTAATAAATTCAAATCAATTAACCAGGTTAGTTTTCAATAGGTTTATTATAATCAATCTTCCGGCAAGAGCCCATTTCTTGCCGGAAGATAAAAAAAGACACAATTACCATGAGAAATAGAATCTTACTATCTACACTTTTAATCCTGCTGATTTTCTTATCAGCTCCCGCTTCAGGACGAGCAGCCGAAAAGGAAAAGCCCTATACTTCAAAAGATGCTACTGTGGCAATAGATGCCTTTCATCAAACTTTCTATAACCCTGAGATGAAATTATACGCCATTTCATCGGATGGTAAAGGAAGGGCGGCCATTTGGGTGCAAGCCATCTATTGGGACATGATAATGAACGCATACAAACGTACCAAGGCCCCGAAGTACCGGCAACTGATCGAGGATATCTACCAAGGCGGATATGAACAATACGATAAATACAACTGGAATAATAAGGTAGAATGGTTCATCTACGACGATATGATGTGGTGGATTATCTCATTGGCACGTGCTTACGAAATTACGGGCGATGCCAAATACCTTGCCGATGCTTCATCGGGTTTCTATCACGTGTGGAAAGAGTCTTACGACCGTGAGCGAGGTGGTTTGTGGTGGAGTTTCGCCCACGACGCCAAGATGGCATGCATCAACTATCCCACAGTTGTAGGGGGTATGACGCTGTATAACATTACGAAGAAGGCGGACTTTCTGGAAAAGTCGAAAGCCGTATATGACTGGTCACGCAATGTATTCTTCGACAAAGAGAAGGGACGTGTAGCCGATAACATGCACTATCACTTCCAACGCCAGAACGGAATGGACATTGACTGGACGACGCAACTTTACAATCAGGGAACTTTCATCGGTTCGGCTGTAATGCTTTACAAAGCTACCGGCGATAAGATGTACCTGGATGACGCACTGCTGGCAACAGACTATGTACGGAACCACATGAGTGATACTAATGGTATTTTGGAATTCAAGAACGGAGTGGAGCAAGGAATCTACACCGCCATTTTCTGCCAATACGTGATCCGCCTGATTGAAGATTGCAATCAACCCCAATATATGGAATGGTTGCGCAACAACATCAATACCGGTTGGGCAAACCGGGACAAGACCCGTAATATCACTTTCAAGAACGCTTCCATTCCCTGCCCTACGGGTGTGATGGAAAGCTATGATGCCAGTGCATGCCCTGCACTGATGCAAGTAATCCCTGCAAAGTAACAACATAACACATTTATATATATGAAAACAAGTAGAGTATTATTTACCGCTGCCTTTGCACTATTCTGTAATGGAATCCACGCACAGTATGCGCCGGAAGCTAAAACCATCTTCCAAACCTCGGAGCCTTGGAAGACAGAAACGGACATCCGCGCCGACGGCGTAATGGTGTACGGAACGGTAGACAAACCCGGAGTCACCTTCGAGCAGCGCATGCAGTCGTGGAAAAACCGTGGCTACAAGGTGCAGTTTATGACTGGTGTAGCCTGGGGCGATTACAGCGACTACTTCCTGGGGTGGTGGGACAAGAGCATCGAGCACATGAAAGAAGGTCAACGTGACCGTGACGGACGAGAGATCAGCCACGGTTATCTGACTCCCTATATTGTTCCGACCGAAAGTTTCATCCGCTACATGCAGGAAACTCAGATCAAACGCGTGATCGATTCCGGCATTACTTCCATCTATCTGGAAGAGCCTGAGTTCTGGGCACATGCCGGATATAGCGATGCTTTCCGTAGCGAATGGCAGAAATATTATGGCTTTCCTTGGCGTGCACAGCACGAATCGCCGGAAAATACATACTTGTCTAACAAGCTGAAGTATCAGTTGTACTACAATGCGTTGGAAAAGATATTCACGTATGCCAAAGAGTACGGCAAATCAAAAGGACTGGAGATTAAATGCTATGTCCCCACTCACTCGCTGGTGAACTATACTTCCTGGCAGATTATCAGCCCGGAAGCCAGTCTGGCCTCGCTGGATTGTGTAGATGGTTACATCGCCCAGGTATGGACGGGAACCTCTCGTGAACCGGTCTTCTACAACGGTGTGAAGAAAGAACGTGTATTCGAAAACGCATTTCTGGAATATGGCTGTATGAAGTCGATGACCGACCCCTTGAACCGAGAAATGTATTTCCTCACCGACCCCATCGAAGACCGTGCCAAGGACTGGACGGACTATAAGATCAATTATCAGGCTACGTTCGCCGCACAGCTGATGTATCCGATGATCGACACGTACGAGGTAATGCCCTGGCCGGACCGTATCTACCAAGGACTGTATCGCATTGCCGGAACAGACGAGCGTCAACGCATTCCCCGCTCCTACTCCACACAGATGCAGGTGATGATTAATACACTGAATGACATCAAGAAGTCTTCCAAACAAATCAACGGCACGAAAGGTATCGGTGTGTTGATGGCCAACTCAATGATGTTCCAGCGTTTCCCCAACCATGCCGGATATGAAGACCCGCAATTCTCCAGTTTCTACGGACAGACGTTGCCACTGCTGAAGAAAGGTATTCCGGTGGATATTGTGCATATCGAGAACACTCCGTTTGCACAAACCTTCAAAGACTTGAAAGTATTGGTGATGTCTTACTCCAACATGAAGCCGTTGGATGCCAAGTTCCACGGTTATATTGCCGATTGGGTGAAAAATGGCGGTGCACTGATATACTGCGGTGAAGATATCGACCCGTATCAGAGCGTTCTGGAATGGTGGAATAGCAATGGTAACACGTACACCGCTCCTTCCGAACACCTCTTCGAGCAGATGGAAATGGAACGTAAACCTGCCGCAGGAACTTACGCCTACGGCAAAGGAACAGTCATCGTTATGCGCGAAGACCCCAAGCACTTCGTGCTGAAAGAAGGCAACGATGCTACTTACTTCCAGACAGTGTCCGATGCCTACAAGAAAGTAACCAAGAAAGCAGTTGAAACCAAGAACAACTTCATCGTAGAACGTGGCCCCTATACCATTACAGCGGTATTGGACGAGAGTGTATCAGCAGAGCCTCTGCACCTGAAAGGGCTGTATATCGACCTGTTCGATAAAGACCTGCCTGTGCTTACCGAAGCCATTATCCGCCCGGGCGAACAAGGTTACTACTATAATATAAAGAACGTAGCCCGTGGAACGAAAGCGAAAGTACTTTGCGGTGCCTCTCGCATCTACGACGAGAAAGTAAGCGCGAACTCTTATTCTTTCGTAGCCAAGAGTCCGCTGAATACGACCAATGTATCACGTATCCTCCTTCCCAAAGCACCAAAGAAAGTATCGGTCAACGGACAAGAAGTACAGGATATACAAGCGTTATGGGATCAACCGTCGAAGACCATGCGCCTCGGCTTCGAGAACAACCCGGATGGGGTGCAGGTGCAGGTCGAGTGGTAGGAGGTACTAAACAGCCACCCTGTTCAGGTAAGGACAGTCACCCTGTTCAGTACAAAGTTTCAAATAAGCAAATAAGTAACAAAAATAGAAATCATGAATAAATCAATAGTAACCTGCCTGTTAGGAGCCTCCGCACTGCTTAGTGCCTGCAATCCGGCTTCTACAGCCAAACACGAAAAAAGTGAATTGCGGGCTTCCGCTTATCCGCTAGTCACCATAGACCCTTATACCAGTGTATGGTCGTTCTCCGACAACTTGTACGATGCTCCCACCAAACATTGGACAGGCAAAGACATGTCACTGATCGGCGTCATCAAAGTCGATGGAGTAGCTTACCGCTTTATGGGCGACGAAGAGTTAGAACTGCTTCCGGTAGTGAAAACCTCCGAACAAGGTGATTGGACCGGCCGATACACCATCGTAGAACCGGCCGCCGGATGGGAGAAGAACGGCTTCAACGATGCCGCCTGGAAAGAAGGTCCCGCCGCTTTCGGCACTTGTGAAAACGAGCATGTAGCCAAGACGCAATGGAGCGAAGAGTTCATCTGGGTGCGTCGCCATTTCGACCTGGAAAACGATTTGCAAGACAAGAACATCTATCTGGAATATTCGCACGACGATGATGTCACCATCTATATCAACGGGATCAAAGTAGTAGATACCGGCAATGCCTGCCAGAAGCACCAGCTAGTAAAGCTCTCGGATGAAGTAAAAGCTACCCTGAAAAAGGGAGAGAACGTAATCGCCGCCTACTGCCACAACCGTGGTGCCAACGGCTTACTGGACTTCGGTTTGCTGGTAGAACAGGATGATACCCGTTTCTTCACCCAAACAGCCACACAGAAGTCAGTAGACCTACAAGCTATGACTACCACCTATGAGTTTACTTGCGGCCCGGTAGATTTGAATCTGGCATTTACCGCCCCGATGTTCATGGACAACCTCGACCTCTTATCACGCCCTGTAAACTATATGACGTATAAAGTAACCGCCAATGACGGCAAAGAACATGCCGTAGAGCTCTACTTTGAAGCAGCTCCTCAATGGGCACTCGACTTACCTCATCAGGAATCTGTAAGCGATACCTTTGTAGAGGGTGATTTGGTATACGTCAAGACCGGAAGCCGTAATCAGCAAATACTGAATAAGGAAGGCGACGATGTACGCATCGATTGGGGATACTTCTACATGGCTACCAATAAAGCAAACACCTCATCCGTTCAGGGCAACGGTATGGAACTGCGCAAGAGCTTCCTCAGCGGAAAACCCGAAGCAAGCAAAACACCCGGCTATGACAAACTGGTACTCGTTTCAGAGCTCGGAAAGACAAAAGCAACCGACGGACACGTCTTGTTGGGTTACGATGACCTCTTCTCCGCACAATACTTCGGCGAGAACCTCCGTCCGTACTGGAACCGCAAGAACAACGAAACAATCCTCTCCCAGTTCGAAAAAGCCGAGAATGAATACACTGAATTAATGAAGAAGGCAGCCGAATTTGATGCCAAACTCATGGCAGATGCCACCCAAGCAGGTGGCCGCGAATACGCCGAGTTATGTGCCGCCGCCTATCGCCATTGTCTTGCCGCCCATAAACTAATGGAAGCCCCCAACGGCGAACTCTTCTATCCGTCCAAAGAGAATTTCAGTAACGGTTGCATGGGAACGGTTGACTTGTCCTATCCTTCATCTCCTATGTTCCTGATGTATAACCCCGATTTGGCAAAAGGCTTGATTAACCACATCTTCTATTACAGCGAAAGCGGCAAGTGGACGAAACCCTTTGCAGCTCACGACATCGGCACCTATCCGCTGGCAAACGGTCAGAAATATGGCGGTGATATGCCTGTGGAAGAATCGGGTAACCTACTGATTATGACTGCTGCCATTGCCGCTATAGAAGGCAACGCTGACTATGCCGCCAAGCATTGGGAAACCTTGACCATCTGGACCGACTACCTGGCAGAATTCGGCCTCGACCCCGAGAACCAGTTATGTACCGACGACTTTGCCGGACACTTTGCCCACAACGCCAACCTATCCATCAAAGCCATTCTGGGTATCGCTTCTTACGGCTACCTGGCAGAGATGCAAGGCAAAAAAGACATTGCCGAGAAGTATACGCAGAAAGCCAAAGACATGGCCGTAGAATGGGAGAAGATGGCTAATGACGGCGACCACTACAAACTGACCTTCGACCAACCGGACACTTGGAGCCAGAAGTACAACCTCGTCTGGAATAAACTCCTCAAGATGAATATCTTCCCCGATAGCATAGCCGAAAAAGAAATTGCATACTATTTGACCAAACAAAACAAATATGGCTTACCTTTGGACAATCGTAAAACATATACCAAGACAGACTGGGTTATGTGGACAGCAACACTCGCTAAGGACAAAGCTACATTTGAGAAATTCATCGCTCCCGTTTATCTATTTGTCAACGAGACTCCCGACCGCATTCCGATGTCCGACTGGATATTGACCGACACTCCCAAAAAGCAGCCCGGCTTCCAGGCACGCTCAGTGGTAGGTGCTTATTTCATCAAGATGCTTGAAGACAAACTAACTAAATAAACAAACGAAAAACGAACTGTACCATGAAGAAACTTGTAATTTTAGTAACCTGCTTGTTAAGCACATGGACAATGACTGCAAATGCTGTGACCGAACCGGTGGATTATGTCAATCCACTGGTGGGCACACAGTCCAAGCATTCCTTGTCTACCGGCAATACTTATCCCGCCATCGCCTTGCCTTGGGGAATGAACTTCTGGACCGCCCAGACAGGCGTCATGGGCGACGGATGGGCCTATACTTACGATGCCGATAAGATACGCGGCTTCAAGCAAACCCACCAGCCCAGTCCGTGGATTAACGACTACGGACAGTTTGCCATCATGCCCGTTACCGGCAAAGCTGTATTCAATCAGGATGAGCGTGCCAGCTGGTTCTCGCACAAGGCGGAAGTAGTGAAACCCTATTATTACAAGGTTTATCTGGCCGACCACGATGTCGTAACGGAGTTTGCCCCAACCAGCCGAGCAGCTTTGTTCCGCTTTACTTTCCCGGAGAGCAAGGAATCGTATGTGGTGGTTGATGCTTTCGACAACGGTTCGTACATCAAAGTAATTCCTTCAGAAAACAAGATTATCGGCTATACTACCAAGAACAACGGCGGTGTACCCGAGAACTTCAAGAACTATTTCGTGATCGTTTTCGATAAACCTTTCACCTATAAAGCGACAGCCACCAATGGCAACATCGAAGCTGGCAAACTGGAAAGTAAAGAAAACCATGTAGGTGGTATCATCGGCTTTTCCACCCGCCGGGGCGAACAGGTGCATGCCCGTATCGCTTCTTCCTTTATCAGCTTTGAACAAGCCGAACAAAACCTGAAAGAACTCGGCAGTCGTACATTGGAAGAGGTAGCTGCTGATGGCCGCAGTGAATGGAACCAAACCTTGGGACGCATTGAGGTGGAAGATGCTGACAAGGACAAATTGCGTACGTTCTACTCTTGTCTGTATCGCTCGGTGCTATTCCCACGCAGCTTCTACGAAATCGACGCAAAGGGACAAGTGGTACATTACAGCCCGTACAATGGTGAGGTACTACCCGGCTATATATTTACCGACACCGGTTTCTGGGACACATTCCGCTGTCTCTTTCCATTCGTAAATCTGATGTATCCGTCTATGGGACAGAAGATGCAGGAAGGACTCGTCAATACATACAAAGAAAGTGGTTTCCTTCCCGAATGGGCAAGCCCCGGACATCGTGGCTGCATGATAGGCAACAACTCGGCATCTGTTGTAGCCGACGCTTACTTGAAAGGTTTACGTGGTTATGACATCGAAACCTTATGGACAGCAGTTAAAAGTGGTGCTAACAGTGTGCATCCGGAAATATCTTCCACCGGTCGTTGGGGATATGACTACTACAATAAGTTGGGATATGTGCCTTACGATGTGGATATCAAAGAGAACGCAGCCCGTACTTTGGAGTATGCTTTTGATGATTGGAGTATCTATAAGTTAGGCCAAGCTTTGGGCAAATCGAAGAAAGAACTGGCAGTATATGCCCAGCGTGCCATGAACTACAAGAACCTGTACGACCCGGAGCATAAGCTGATGCGAGGCAAGAACAAGGATGGGAAGTTCCAGTCACCCTTCAACCCTCTGAAGTGGGGAGACGCTTTCACCGAAGGAAACAGCTGGCACTACACCTGGTCAGTATTCCACGATCCTCAAGGACTTATAGACCTGATGGGAGGTAAAGCCGCTTTCAACGAAATGATGGACTCTGTGTTTATCCTGCCACCTGTATTCGACGAGAGTTATTACGGAAGCGTGATTCACGAAATTCGTGAGATGCAGATTATGAATATGGGTAACTACGCTCACGGCAACCAGCCTATCCAACACATGATATACCTGTACAACTATTCGGGTGAACCCTGGAAGGCACAACAGCGCATCCGTGAGGTAATGAACAAGATGTACAACGCCAATCCCGACGGTTATTGCGGAGATGAAGACAACGGGCAGACTTCTGCTTGGTATGTATTCTCTGCCATGGGCTTCTATCCCGTTTGCCCTGGAACAGACGAATACGTGCTCGGTACTCCTTACTTCAAGCAAATGAAGCTGAACCTGGAGAACGGAAACACTATCACGATCAATGCACCGGAGAACAACGACCGGAATTGCTACATCTCCTCCATAACGGTAAACGGTAACCTTCGCACTCAGAACTATCTCAACCATAGCGAACTGACGAAAGGTGCCGTCATCGACCTGAAAATGACCGATCAGCCCAACAAGCAACGTGGAGTAAACGACACCGATTTCCCTTATTCATTCTCTAATGAACTAAAAAAATAAACATGATGAAGAAACCGACTATCCTTACAACTTGCACTTTGGCAGTCCTGTTATCGGCAGCTCCTTCGGCTTTTGCCATGCAGCTGGACGGAAGTGCTTATATATGCGTTTCCGACGCCATCCAAAAAGACAATCGTCCCGCAGAATCGAAGCGTTTATTCCGCTCCAAAGCTGTGGAAGGACAAATTAAACGCATAAAGCAGTTACTGAAGAATCAGAAACTGGCATGGATGTTTACCAACTGTTTTCCCAATACGCTGGATACCACCGTTCACTTCCGTAAAGACAAAAAGGATGGTAAGCCCGATACATTTGTATATACCGGAGACATCCATGCCATGTGGCTTCGTGACTCGGGTGCGCAGGTATGGCCTTACGTACAGCTTGCCAATGAAGACGAAGAACTGAAAGAAATGTTGGTAGGGGTCATCAACCGGCAATTAAAGTTGATAAACGTAGACCCCTTTGCCAACGCCTTCAATGACGGCCCCATCCCCAACGGGCATTGGAAGACCGACCTCACCGACATGAACGACGAGGTACACGAACGCAAATGGGAGATCGACTCATTATGTTATCCCCTCCGCCTTGCCTACCATTACTGGAAGACAACGGGCGATGCAAGTGTCTTCGACGCCGAATGGATCAAGGCGGTTCAGAATATCATGAAAACTTTCCGCGATCAGCAACGCCGTGACGGACGAGGCTCCTATCACTTCCAACGTGTAACGGAACGTGCACTGGACACCATGACTAACGATGGCTGGGGCAATCCGGTGAAACCGGTAGGACTGATTGCCTCTTCTTTCCGTCCTTCGGATGATGCCACCACATTCCAGTTCCTGATACCTTCCAACTTCTTTGCCGTATCTTCCTTGCGCAAAGCTGCCGAAATTCTGACTGTAGTCAATCAGCAGCCCGAATTAGCGAAAGAGTGTACCGGACTGGCTCAGGAAGTGGAGACCGCATTACAAAAGTATGCTACTTACAATCATCCTAAGTATGGCACAATCTATGCTTTCGAGGTGGACGGTTTCGGCAACCAATTATTAATGGACGACGCCAATGTGCCGAGCTTGATCGCTTTGCCTTATTTGGGCGATGTAGACGTAAACGATCCAATTTACCAGAACACCCGCCGCTTTGTATGGAGCGAGGATAATCCTTACTTCTTCAAAGGCAAGGCAGGCGAAGGTATCGGTGGCCCACACATCGGTTACGATATGATTTGGCCCATGAGTATCATGATGAAAGCCTTTACAAGTCAAAACGACGAAGAAATAAAGACATGCATTAAGATGCTGATGGACACGGAAGCCGGAACCGGTTTTATGCACGAGTCTTTCCATAAAGATAATCCTGCCAATTTTACCCGCGCCTGGTTTGCATGGCAAAACACATTGTTCGGCGAACTCATTCTTAAACTGGTGAATGACGGTAAGCTGGATTTGTTGAACAGTATTCAGTAAGTGTATGAAGATATATCTAGTAGCGATGATTGCGGCAATCTGTATGACTGCCTGCAATCATCCTCCTGCTTTCACCGATTCCGGTCTGGAGATCAGCAAATTTCAAACAGAGTTAGAGGGGAAACAAACAGACTTGTTCATCCTTCGCAATGCGAAAGGTATGGAAGTCGCTGTAACTAACTTCGGCGGACGCATCGTATCGATCATGGTTCCCGACAGGAATGGAGTGATGCGCGATGTAGTGTTGGGATTCGACTCTATTGAGGATTACATGCACAAACCTACCGACTTCGGAGCATCTGCCGGACGGTATGCCAATCGGATACAAAACGGACGCTTCAGTCTGGACGGAATAGATTATCAATTGCCCCGAAACAACTTCGGTCATTGCCTGCATGGCGGTCCCCGGGGTTTCCAGTATCAGGTGTTCGAGGGCAAACAACGGGATGGGCAGACATTAGAACTAACCTATCTCTCGAAAGACAACGAAGAGTGCTTTCCCGGCAACCTGCATTGCAAAGTCGTTATGACACTGACGGACGACAACGCCATAGACATCCGTTATGAGGCGGAAACCGACAAGCCTACCATAGTAAACCTGACCAATCATTCTTATTTCAACCTGGACGGAGACGCATTGAGCATTTCCGAACACCTGTTAAGGCTGAACGCAGATGCCTACACCCCGATAGACAGCACCTTCATGACTACCGGAGAGATAGCCTCCGTTGAAGGAACTCCGATGGACTTCCGCCAATATACCCCAATTGGGCAGCGTATTGATCAGACGGACTTCGAACAATTGTACTTCGGCCGCGGATACGACCATAATTGGGTGCTGAACACTCAAGGAGATATCAGCCGGATTTGCGCCTCACTCAAATCCCCTAAGACAGGTATCGTGCTCGATGTTTATACTAGCGAGCCAGGCATACAAGTATATACGGGTAACTTCTTGAACGGTGCCATACAAGGCAAAAAGCGAATTGTATATAACGGACGCGCCTCCCTCTGCCTGGAAACTCAAAAGTACCCCGACAGCCCGAATAAACCCGATTGGCCTTCACCGGTTCTAAGACCTGGAGAAAAGTATGAGAGCCATTGTATATACAAATTCTCAGTAGAAAAATAGAAATAACACATGAAGAAAAACATAAGATTGGGATGTATCATCGTTACCCTAGGAATGGCAACAACGATGACTTCTTGTTTATCACCGGAGCAATCGCAGGTAACGACTGTGGCTCGCCCCGATATACAAGAAAAAAGCGTAAACTATGTATCGAACCGTACTCCTTTGCAGCCGCTACATTTTATCAAACTCCCGGTAGGAAGTGTACAACCTCAGGGATGGGTTCGCCGGTATCTGGAGCTGCAACGCGACGGGTTAACCGGACACCTGGGTGAAATAAGTGCCTGGCTGGAAAAAAAGAACAATGCCTGGCTCACCAACGGAGGCGACCACGGCTGGGAAGAAGTGCCTTATTGGCTGAAAGGCTATGGCAACCTTGCCTATATACTGAATGATCCTCAAATGATAGCCGAGACAAAGATATGGATAGAAGGTACCTTCGCCAGCCGACAGGCAGACGGCTACTTCGGTCCTGTAAACATGCGCAACGGCAAACGCGAATTGTGGGCACAGATGATTATGCTTTGGTGCCTGCAATCTTATTACGAGTACTCGCAGGACGAACGCGTGATCAGCCTGATGACCGACTACTTTAAATGGCAGATGACCGTACCCGACGAAGATCTGCTAAAAGATTACTGGGAAAACAGCCGCGGAGGAGACAATCTCCTCAGTATCTATTGGCTCTACAACCGCACCGGCGATAAATTCTTGCTGAAACTTGCCGATAAGATACATCGCAATACCGCCGATTGGACTCAACCGACTTCATTACCCAACTGGCACAACGTCAACATCGCCCAATGCTTTCGGGAACCCGCCACTTACTTTATGCAAACAGGAGATTCCGCTCTGCTGAAAGCCTCCTACAACGTACATAACCTAATTCGCCGTACCTTCGGGCAAGTTCCGGGAGGTATGTTCGGTGCCGATGAAAACGCGCGTTTGGGTTATATCGACCCACGGCAGGGAGTAGAAACCTGTGGTATCGTGGAACAAATGGCCTCTGATGAAATCATGCTTTCTATGACAGGCGATCCCTTCTGGGCGGAGCATTGCGAAGAAGTAGCCTTCAATACCTACCCTGCCGCCGTAATGTCCGACTTCAAAGCCTTACGCTATATCACAAGTCCTAACCATACCATCAGCGACTCCAAAAACCACCATCCCGGCATCGATAACCGAGGTCCGTTCCTCTCAATGAACCCGTTCAGCAGTCGCTGCTGCCAGCATAATCATGCACAAGGATGGCCTTACTATGCCGAGCATCTTGTTATGGCAACACCGGACAATGGCTTGGCAGCGGTGCTCTATGCCGCCAATGAAACAACGGCAAAGGTAGGAAATAATCAGCTGGTCGTTTTAAAAGAAGAGACACACTACCCTTTCGATGAAAAGGTGAGTTTCACCCTCAAAACAGAGAAACCAGTTGACTTCCCGCTCTACCTCCGCATCCCTTCATGGACAAACGGCAAAGCGACGCTGAAAGTCAACGGACAAACCGTGCACATGTCTGCAACCAAAGGTGCACAATATGCTTGCATCAAACGCAAGTGGCAGTCGGGTGACCAAGTAGAACTCACTTTGCCCATGTCCTTCAGTATGCGCACCTGGCAGACTAACAAGAACAGTATAAGTGTAGACTACGGCCCTCTCACCCTCTCGCTAAAAATAAAAGAAAACTACGTGAAGCGAGATAGCCGCGAAACAGCCATTTGGGATTCGCGCTGGCAGGAAGGTTCTGATGCCAGCCAGTGGCCTACTACGGAAATCTATCCTGACAGTCCGTGGAACTATGCATTGATACTTTCCGATGAGGCAGCCTTGAAGCAGTGGAAGGTTGAGCGCAAAGCATGGCCCGTCAATGACCTCCCGTTCACCACCGAATCCGTTCCTCTGGAAGTCAAAGCACAAGGACGCAAGATAGCTACTTGGCAACTGGATGAAACGGGTTTATGCAGTGTACTTCCCGATGAAGATGCAGTGAAAGGAGAAAGCGAAGAAATTACATTAATTCCTATGGGGGCTGCTCGCTTGCGTATTTCAGCATTTCCCCATGCCATACAATAAGAAGAGTAAGCAACTATGAGTTAAATAAAAAACAGCCCACCTCATTCGGCACCTGGTAAAACTCTGTTCTTAGGTGCCGAAGGTTGTGTTGCCAAGCGAGGCATCACAATATATATCATTTTGACACTTTGATATTCTAATCTAACGAGATTACGTAATTTCGAACCAATGCACATAGATAAGAATATTATGTAAGCGAATTATTATACTTCACACATTCACAAACAAATACATCAATCATTACATCCCTAATAATTGAAATCACCCCCACTATCCTCCCTAAACACTTGCCTCACCAAGAAAATAACTACATTACTCGCCGGATATTAATATCTTACTTACTGGATATTAACTTCTAGCAAGCCGCATTTACATTAAAGACAAATATTATGCAAAAAAAGAGAATAATCATTCTCTATTCATACCGTATTCGGTCTATTTTACCCTTTTCTAAAAATACGAGAAGATAGTTAATACCATATTTGAGCAGCTCTTTGCGCACATACTCGCACGAATCAATAACAAAGCGAAAAAGCAGCACAAAGCTCCACAATCCCCACCAGCAAAGCACTTCAGCACATCGTTCATTATCAAATGAATAAGCAATTAACAAGGTGTTGAAAACTTCTCTGAAATATTTTAGTTAAATCTTGTGGGGAATTGTGGGGAATTGTGTATTTTTACCGTCGCTTATTATAATAAGGTAAAAATGATACGTTTCTTAGGCAATATCGAAGCCAAAACAGATGCAAAAGGGAGAGTATTTATCCCTGCCAGCTTCCGGAAACAGCTACAAGCTGCTTCCGAAGAAAAGCTCGTATTGCGCAAAGACGTATTCCAAAGCTGCCTGGTACTCTACCCGGAAAGCATCTGGTTCAAAACGCAAAACCAACTTCGGCAGCGGCTGAGTAAGTGGGATGCAAGACAGCAACAAGTTTTCCGACAATTTGTTAGTGACGCAGAGATTATGGTTCCGGACGGAAACGGACGTATTCTGTTGCCCAAACGCTATCTGCAAATGGCAGGCATACAAAGTGATATACGATTCATTGGCGTAGACAACACCATTGAGATCTGGGCTAAAGAGCGTGCCGAGCAACCGTTTATGAGTCCCGAAGAATTCAGCGATGCATTACAAGACATATTGGGTGGAGAGTCTTGGGAAGATGAAGAAGTTATTAATGATTAGTGCTAATAAAGAGATGATGAAAGAAGAACAGACATATCATATTCCGGTATTACTGAAACCTAGTGTAGACGCAATGAACATATATCCCGGCGGGACGTATGTAGACGTTACATTTGGGGGCGGCGGACACTCACGCGAAATACTCTCGCGCCTAGACGATGGAGGCCGTCTTCTAGGATTCGACCAGGACGAGGATGCGGAACGCAACATTGTTGACGATCCACACTTCATATTCGTGCGCAGCAATTTCAGGTATCTGCACAACTTCTTACGGTATCACGATATAGAGCAAGTAGATGCCATACTTGCCGACCTCGGTGTATCGTCCCATCATTTCGATGACAGCGAGCGGGGATTTTCTTTCCGCTTCGACGGCGCCTTGGACATGCGTATGAACAAACGCGCCGGTGCAACTGCCGCCGACGTAGTGAATACATACAACGAAGAGCGTCTGGCAGATATTTTCTATCTGTATGGCGAATTGAAAAACAGCCGGAAGCTGGCGTCGATCATCGTAAGGGCTCGCGCTGCACAGAAAATCACCACTATCAGTGAGTTTCTGGAAATCATCAAACCTCTTTTCGGCCGTGAACGTGAGAAGAAAGAACTCGCCAAAGTATTTCAGGCATTGCGCATAGAGGTCAACCAAGAGATGGAAGCATTGAAAGAGATGCTATACGCAGCAACCGAAGCGTTGAAACCGGGAGGCAGACTGGTAGTGATTACCTATCATTCGTTAGAAGACCGTATGGTGAAGAACATCATGAAAACCGGCAATATAGAAGGCAAAGCCGAAAAAGATTTCTTCGGCAACGTACAGACGCCTTTCCGGTTGGTCAACAACAAAGTAATTGTGCCCGATGAAGAAGAGATTGTACGAAACCCGCGTTCACGAAGTGCCAAACTGAGGATTGCGGAAAAAAGATGAGAGGGTGATAAGGTGATTATAGTGATAAGGCGGTATGGAAACGGAGAAGAAACTAGAAGAAAAGAAAACTGAAAAGATAAAGAAACGCACATCATGGAAGAACATCATTGGTGGCGACATTCTGGCTACGGACTTTTTCCGCCGCCAAACTAAACTGATTGTTCTCATCATGATACTTGTCTTGTTCTATATTCACAACCGATATGCTTGTCAGCAACAAATGATTGAGCTGGACAAGCTCAAAAAGGATCTTATAGATATCAAGTACGACGCCCTGACCCGTAGTTCGGAGCTCATGGAGCGAAGCCGCCAATCGCGTATCGAGGAGTATATCGCCACTAAACAAAGCGATTTGCAGACTTCGACTAACCCGCCGTACCTGATTAAAGATAAAGAGTAAACAAGGAAAAGAAAATGGCTGTAAATAAGAAAAACATAATGACCCGTTACTTCTTCGTCGTCCTGCTCATGGGACTGGCGGGAATTGCTGTTGTCGTAAAAGGTGCCATGATTATGTTTGCCGAGCGACAATACTGGCATGAAGTAGCCGATCGATTCGTAAAAGAGAATGTAACGGTAAAGCCCAACCGTGGCAACATTCTTTCATCAGACGGCAAGCTGATGGCAAGTTCGCTACCCGAATATAAAATATTCATGGATTTTATGTCCGGCGAGAGAGATGAAGAACGACGCCAAAAGGACCAGCACCGCAAAGACTCTATCTGGAAAGCCAATATAGATTCTATCTGCATCGGCTTACATCAAATATTTCCTGATATCAGCGAAAAGACATTTAAGGAACACCTGAAGAAGGGACGCAGCATGCAGAGCCGCAACTACAATATTCTGCCCAACCGTAACAGGCGTATCTCGTACATCCAGTATAAAGAAGCAAGACGTTTGCCCGTATTTAAGATGAATAAATACAAGGGTGGCTTTCACGAGCAAATATATAATCAACGCAAAAAGCCATTCGGTTCATTGGCCGCCCAAACATTAGGCAGACTCTATGCCGACACGGCCATGGGAGCCCGTAACGGTATTGAACTGGCTTTCGACACCCTACTGAAAGGACGTGACGGTATCACCCACCGCCAAAAGGTTATGAATAAGTACCTGAACATCGTAGACCTTCCTCCGGTAGACGGATGCGATATTATCTCCACAATAGACGTCGGCATGCAGGATATTTGTGAAAAAGCACTGGTAGACCAGCTTAAAGAGCTCAATGCCACTGTGGGTGTTGCCATCCTTATGGAGGTTGCCACCGGAGAGGTAAAGGCGATAGTCAACATGTCCAAAGCCAATGATGGAAATTACTACGAGATGAACAGCAATGCCATCAGCGACATGATGGAACCGGGATCAACTTTCAAGACTGCCTCTATCATGGTAGCCCTTGAAGATGGGAAAATTACCCCGGATACAGAGGTCGATACCGGTAACGGCATCATGAATATGTACGGCAGCAAGATGAAAGATCATAACTGGCACCGTGGTGGTTATGGTAGAATCAATGTTACCCGTATTCTGGAAGTATCTTCCAATGTGGGCATTTCTTCACTCATCGACAAGTATTACAAAGACAATCCGCAGAAGTTTGTAGACGGATTAAAACGAATGAGCATCGACCAACCGCTCCATTTACAGATACCGGGAGAGGGAAAGCCAAACATCAAGGGACCTAAAGAGCGTTACTTTGCAAAAACCACCTTGCCGTGGATGAGCATCGGCTATGAAACCCAGGTACCGCCGATGAACATATTGACCTTCTATAACGCGATAGCCAATAATGGAACGATGGTTCGACCCAAGTTCGTTAAATCTGCGGTAAAAGACGGCGAAGTTATCAAAGAATTCCCGACAGAGGTTATCAATCCTAAAATATGCTCCGACCGAACGCTGACTCAAATCCGCGAAATCTTGCATAAGGTTGTATCACAGGGATTGGCCAAACCTGCCGGAAGCAAGCAATTCTCGGTATCGGGAAAGACCGGTACGGCACAAGTTTCGCAAGGAGCGGCGGGCTACAAGTCGGGACGCGTAAACTATTTGGTAAGCTTTTGCGGGTACTTCCCGTCCGAAGCGCCCAAATATAGCTGTATCGTTTCTATACAAAAGCCTGGTCTTCCGGCCTCAGGCGGTCTGATGGCAGGTAGTGTGTTCGGCAAGATTGCCGAAAGAGTTTATGCAAAGAACTTGAGTTTCGATATGCGCAATGCCATAGACAGCGTTACCAATGTAATCCCCGCTGTAAAGGCCGGAGAAATGAACGAAGTACTTTATGTACTGAACGGTTTGAATGTTCCCGTACAAAAGCAGTTCACTGAGCAAAAGCGGAAAATGTTATGGGGTCACCCCCAAGCTGCACCCGCTGCTGTGATATTACAGGCGCAGGAATCAACATCCGGGAGCGTGCCCAATGTTATCGGCATGGGAGCCAAAGATGCTGTTTACTTGCTTGAAAGCAAAGGTCTACGGGTAAGGCTGAGTGGTGTAGGACAAGTAAAAAGCCAATCTATACCAAGTGGCAACCGTCTCACGAAAGGTCAGACTATTGCTTTGACGCTTAAATAAAGAAAAAGGAGTTGAACCTTTACTAAACAAATAAAGAAGAAAGAATATACATTATATATATAATAAGGTATGAAGTTAATTGATTTATTGAAAGAAATACAACCGGTACAGATCACCGGAAGTACAGATATAGAGGTTACCGGGGTTAATATTGACTCCCGTTTGGTAGCGTCCGGACATTTGTTCATGGCTATGCGTGGAACGCAGACCGATGGACATGCCTATATTTCTGCCGCTATAGAGAAAGGTGCTATTGCCGTGTTATGCGAAGATATGCCCGAAGAACCCAAAGCCGGGATTACTTACATCCAGGTAAAAGATAGTGAAGATGCAGTAGGCAAAGTTGCCACCCTCTTTTTTGGCGACCCTAGTTCAAAAATGGAGCTTGTAGGCGTCACCGGAACCAACGGAAAAACAACTATCGCCACCTTATTATATGATACTTTCCGTTACTTCGGTTATAAAGTAGGTTTGATCTCCACCGTATGCAATTATATCGACGACCAGCCTGTGCCCACCGAACATACGACTCCCGACCCGATCACCCTCAACCGCTTATTGGGAGAAATGGCAGATTCAGGCTGCAAATATGCTTTTATGGAAGTCAGCTCCCACTCTATTGCCCAAAAGCGTATCAGCGGGTTGAAGTTTGCAGGTGGTATCTTCACCAACCTGACACGCGACCATCTGGACTATCACAAAACCGTTGAGAATTACCTCAAAGCCAAAAAGAAATTCTTCGACGACATGCCCAAGAGCGCATTCAGCCTTACCAACCTGGATGACAAAAACGGATTGGTAATGACGCAAAATACCCGTTCAAAGGTCTATACCTACTCTTTGCGTAGTCTCTGCGACTTCAAAGGAAAAGTGCTGGAGTCACACTTCGAAGGTATGCTGCTCGACTTCAACAACCACGAACTGGCAGTATCATTCATCGGTCGTTTTAACGCTTCCAACCTGCTGGCTGTATTTGGTGCCGCCGTATTATTGGGTAAGAAAGAAGAAGATGTACTCGTAGCTCTCAGCACCCTTCATCCGGTAGCCGGACGTTTTGATGCCATACGCTCGCCCAAAGGTTTCACCGCCATTGTAGACTATGCCCATACTCCGGATGCATTAATCAATGTGCTCAATGCAATTCACGGAGTGCTTGAAGGTAAAGGCAAAGTAATCACAGTTGTCGGCGCAGGTGGTAATCGTGACAAAGGCAAGCGTCCTATCATGGCAAAAGAAGCCGCCAAAGCCAGTGACCGTGTCATCATCACCTCCGACAATCCCCGCTTTGAAGAGCCGCAAGACATCATCAACGATATGCTGGCAGGACTCGACAAAGATGACATGCAAAAGACAATCAGCATCATCGACCGCCGGGAAGCCATCAAAACAGCCTGCATGCTGGCACAGCCGGGTGATGTTATTCTTGTTGCCGGCAAAGGACACGAAAATTATCAAGAGATTAAAGGAGTGAAACATCACTTCGACGATAAAGAAGAACTGAATAAAGTTATGAGTTATTAGTTATAAGTTATTTGCTACTATTCTCATAAAAATATTAGCCTAACTATAACAAACAAATAACTTATAACTTATAACTAATAACTCATAACTAAATAAAGAGATGTTATATTACTTATTCCAATGGTTACAGAAGTTTGACATTCCCGGTGCGGGTATGTTTGGTTATACATCATTCCGGGCATTGATGGCTATCATTCTATCATTGTTGATTTCCAGTATATGGGGTGACAGATTTATCAATCTACTGAAACGGAAACAGATCACCGAAACACAACGTGATGCCAGCATCGACCCGTTCGGAGTGAACAAGGTGGGTGTACCAAGTATGGGTGGCGTTATTATCATAGTTGCCATTCTCATCCCTTGCCTGTTGCTGGGTAAGTTGGGCAATATTTATATGATATTGATGTTGATTACTACCGTTTGGTTGGGATCACTGGGATTTGCCGATGATTACATCAAAATATTCAAGAGAGACAAAGAAGGCTTGCACGGAAAATTCAAGGTTATCGGACAAGTGGGTCTGGGACTTATCGTAGGACTTACTTTATACCTCAGTCCTCAAGTAGTGATTCGGGAAAACTTCGAAGTACAAAAACCCGGTCAAGGAATGGAAGTGGTACATGCTACCAAAGAGATCAAGGCTACCCAAACCACTATTCCGTTCTTTAAAAGCAATAACTTTGACTATTCCGACGTCGTTTCGTTCATGGGAGAGCACTCGCAAGCTGCGGGCTGGGTATTGTTTGTCATCGTTACCATCTTCGTTGTTACCGCCGTATCCAACGGTGCGAACCTGAATGACGGTATGGACGGTATGGCGGCAGGTAACTCTGCTATCATAGGGTTAACATTAGGAATACTTGCCTATGTATCGAGTCACATCGAGTATGCCGGCTATCTGAACATTATGTATATTCCGGGATCGGAAGAATTGGTAATCTTTATCTGCGCCTTCATCGGTGCCCTTATCGGTTTCTTATGGTACAATGCCTATCCCGCTCAAGTATTTATGGGCGATACGGGTAGTCTGACTATCGGTGGTATTATCGCTGTATTCGCTATCATCATCCATAAAGAGTTGTTGATACCTATTCTCTGCGGTATATTCCTCGTAGAGAATCTGTCCGTCATCCTGCAACGATTCTATTACAAAGCCGGAAAGCGGAAAGGCGTGAAACAGCGTCTTTTCAAGCGTACGCCGATACACGACCACTTCCGTACTTCAATGAATCTGATTGAACCGGGATGCAACGTAGTGTTTACCAAACCAACACAGCTGTTCCATGAATCAAAGATTACCGTCCGCTTCTGGATTGTAACCATTGTACTGGCGGCGATAACGATTATTACATTGAAAATTAGATAAAACAATAGAGTTATAAAGTGATAAAGTAATAGAGTGATATTCCATTACCACTCAATCACTTTATCACATTAACACATTAATATATGAGTAGAATTGTAGTATTAGGAGCTGGCGAAAGCGGTGCAGGTGCTGCCGTACTCGCTAAAGTTAAAGGGTTCGATACGTTCGTTTCGGACATGTCCGCCATTAAAGACAAATATAAGGAATTGCTGAACAAGTATGAAATTGCCTGGGAAGAAGGACAACATACCGAAGAGCTGATACTGAATGCTGATGAGGTTGTGAAAAGCCCCGGCATTCCTAATGATGCCCCGCTTATTCTGAAATTGAAGGAACAAGGTACACCTATCATTTCCGAAATAGAGTTTGCAGGACGTTATACAGATGCCAAAATGATTTGTATCACCGGTTCCAATGGCAAAACCACTACGACTTCACTCATCTATCACATTTTCAAGAGTGCAGATCTAAACGTAGGGCTGGCAGGCAATATAGGTAACAGCCTTGCTTTACAGGTGGCTACGGAACATCATGACTATTATATCATCGAACTGAGCTCTTTCCAGTTGGACAATATGTACAATTTCCGCGCCAATATTGCCGTGTTGATGAATATCACACCCGATCATTTGGACCGCTACGACCATTGCATGCAGAACTATGTAGATGCCAAGTTCCGCATTACTCAGAATCAGACTCCGGAGGATGCTTTTATCTACTGGAACGATGACCCTATCATCAGACGCGAACTTGCCAAACATGGATTGAAAGCTCACCTCTATCCATTTGCTGCCGTAAAAGAAGATGGGGTTATAGCATACGTGCAAGACGGCGAAGTAGAAATCGACGCTCCGATAGCTTTCAACATGGAACAAGAGGAACTGGCTTTACGCGGTACCCACAACTTATATAACTCCTTGGCAGCAGGCATCTCCGCAAACCTTGCAGGCATCAAGAAGGAAGATATCCGCAAAGCCTTGTCAGACTTCAAAGGTGTAGAGCACCGGTTGGAAAAGGTTGCCACCGTGCGCGGCGTACATTTCATCAATGACTCTAAAGCAACCAATGTAAATTCCTGCTGGTATGCCCTGCAAAGCATGACTACCAAGACCGTATTGATTATCGGCGGCAAGGATAAAGGCAATGACTATACTGAAATCGAAGACCTCGTCCGCGAAAAGTGTTCAGCCTTGGTATACCTGGGATTGCACAACGAGAAACTTCACGAGTTTTTTGACCGTATGGGATTACCTGTTGCCGATGTACAGACCGGAATGAAAGATGCGGTAGAAGCAGCCTTCAAGTTAGCTCAAAAAGGTGAAACCGTATTGCTCAGCCCATGTTGTGCAAGCTTCGACCTCTTCAAGAGTTACGAAGATCGCGGCGATCAATTCAAGAAATACGTAAGAGAGTTATAAGGGTGATAAAGTGATAAGAATGACAAGGTGATAGAGTAATATCACATTACCACTAAATCACATTACCACTTAATCACATTACCACATCGATTTATTTATGGATTTATTAAAAAGCATATTCAAAGGGGATAAAGTTATCTGGATCATCTTCCTTTTCCTTTGTCTCATTTCGGTGATCGAAGTGTTCAGCGCATCGAGTACGCTGACCTACAAGAGCGGTGACCACTGGGGACCGATTACGCAGCATAGCATCTTCCTTATGGTAGGAGCGATTGTTGTTGTATTTTTCCATAACATACCCTACAAATGGTTTCAGGTATTTCCCGTATTCTTATTACCGACCTCTGCCGTATTGCTTGTAGTGGTAATGTTTATGGCACGCGTTAATGATGCGGCACGTTTCATTCCTGTTTTGGGTTTCCAGTTTCAACCTTCGGAGGTTGCTAAGATGGCTGTTATTATTGTCACGGCATTTATACTGAGCAAAGGGCAGGATGAAGATGGCGCAAGTCCTAAAGCATTCAAGCGGATAATGATTATCACGGCGGTGATCTGCGGACTTATCCTGCCGGAAAACTTTTCTACGGCCGCTTTACTGTTCGGGGTAGTTTTCCTGATGATGTTCATCGGACGCATTGCCATGAAAAAGATGCTGATACTGATGGGCAGCCTCGTAGGTATAGCCATCATCGCTGTTGCCTTCCTAGAGTTGACAAAAGACGTTGATATCCCTGCCATGCACCGTTTTGATACTTGGCGTACCCGTATTGAGAAGTTCGCTAAAAGTGAGGAAGTTCCTGCCGCCAAGTTCGACATCGACCGCGATGCTCAGGTTGGTCATGCCCGTATTGCAGTAGCTACCAGCCACGTTGTTGGCAAGGGTCCCGGTAACTCCGTACAACGCGACTTCCTGAGTCAGGCATATTCCGACTTTATCTTTGCCATAGTAATAGAGGAATTAGGTCTGATTGGAGGAGCTTTTGTGGTCTTCCTCTATATTTGCTTGTTGGTACGTGCCGGTCGTATAGCAAAGAAATGTGATCGTACCTTCCCCGCATTTCTGGTTATCGGCATTGGCCTGCTACTTGTTTCGCAGGCAATGTTTAATATGATGGTTGCTGTAGGATTAGCCCCTGTTACCGGTCAGCCATTACCGCTCATCAGCCGTGGTGGTACTTCTACGCTTATCAACTGTGTATACATCGGCATGATATTGAGTGTGAGTCGATATACCGCAAAGTTGGAAGAACAGAAAATGCACGATGAGCAGATACCGATGCTGGTAGATGCCGGAAACCCGGAGATACAAGCAAGCAGCGATGCACAGACGGGCGAAGATCCATCGGCAAAAGCATTTAATAGTGACGCTGAATTTGAGTAAATAGAGAATTAAAACTGAGAAATAGATGAATAACAAACCACGCATTATCATCAGCGGAGGAGGAACCGGAGGACATATCTTCCCGGCAGTTTCCATCGCCAACGCTATAAAAGAGTTGTGCCCCGACGCAGAAATCCTCTTTGTCGGTGCTGAAGGAAGAATGGAGATGCAGCGCGTACCCGATGCCGGGTATCAGATCATCGGCTTACCCATTGCCGGATTTGACCGCAAACATCTGTGGAAAAATATCGCCGTACTCGTAAAGCTGGCTCGCAGCCAGTGGAAGGCAAGAAGCATTATCAAGAATTTCAAGCCACAAGTAGCGGTAGGCGTGGGCGGCTATGCCAGTGGTCCCACATTGAAGACGGCAGGAATGATGGGTGTTCCCACACTGATACAAGAGCAAAACTCGTATGCCGGTGTGACCAACAAACTGCTTGCTCAGAAAGCATGCAAGATATGTGTGGCATACGAAGGTATGGAGAAGTTCTTCCCCGCAGAAAAGATTATCATGACGGGGAATCCGGTACGCCAGAACTTACTCGGGCATTCCATTTCTCATGAAGAAGCCACGGAGAACTTCGGGCTCCATCCAACGAAGAAGACCATTCTCATCTTAGGAGGTAGTCTTGGTGCCCGTACTATCAATGAAACGTTGATCGGCGGATTAGACATTATCCGCAATAACCCGGACATACAATTCATCTGGCAAACGGGAAAGATTTACATCGAACAAATCAGAGAAGCAATTACTGCCGTTACCGGAGAACCGGTTCGCCACCCACATATCCATGCCATCCCGAACTTATATGTGACGGATTTTATCAAAGACATGGCAAGTGCATACGCCGCTGCCGATCTGGTTATTTCACGTGCGGGTGCAGGCTCTATTTCAGAGTTCTGCCTATTACATAAACCCGTTATTCTGGTTCCCTCGCCCAATGTAGCCGAGGATCACCAAACAAAGAATGCATTGGCATTGGTCAACAAAGACGCCGCCATCTATGTAAAAGATGCAGACGCAAAAGATAAACTTTTGCCGGTAGCCATGGAAACAATAACCAATGCTGAGAAATTGAAAAGCTTAAGCGAGAACATTGCTAAACTGGCATTGCCAGACTCGGCAACTATTATTGCAAAAGAGGTGTTGAAATTGATAAAGAAATAGAATGAAAGACTTAGAAACAATCAAATCCGTTTATTTTGTCGGTGCCGGCGGCATCGGTATGAGTGCCTTGATACGCTACTTCCTTTCTAAAGGGAAAGTGGTGGCAGGCTACGACCGTACTCCGAGTGAATTGACCGAACGCCTGATAACGGAAGGTGCACAAATACATTACGAGGAAGATGTCAACCTCATTCCTGACAGTTGCAAGGATAAAGCTACCACTTTGGTGGTTTACACCCCTGCCGTTCCTCAGGAGCATGCCGAACTGGTTTATTTTCGTGAAAATGGTTTCGAGATATACAAGCGTTCTCAAGTATTAGGCATCATCACCCGCAGCAGCAAAGGTTTGTGTGTTGCCGGAACTCACGGTAAGACTACCACCAGCACGATGGCTGCCCATTTATTACATCAGTCGCATGTAGAGTGCACTGCCTTCCTTGGTGGTATCTCGAAGAATTACGGCACTAACTTGTTACTTTCTTCAACCAGCCCTTATACGGTGATTGAAGCAGATGAGTTCGACCGTTCTTTCCATTGGTTGTCTCCTTGGTTAAGCGTAATAACAGCTACCGACCCCGACCACTTGGACATCTATGGAACCGAGGAAGCTTATTTGGAAAGCTTCCGCCATTATACCACGCTCATTCAGCCGGGCGGTGCATTGATTATCCGCAAAGGAATCAGTTTGCAGCCCGAGGTACAACCCGGAGTAAAAGTATATACTTACTCTAAAGACGAAGGTGACTTCCACGCCGAGAATATCCGCATAGGCAATGGTGAAATCTTTATTGATTTCGTTGCCCCTGATACTCGTATCAATGACATCCAACTGGGTGTTCCCGTCAGCATCAATATCGAGAACGGTGTTGCAGCCATGGCTCTCGCCCACCTTAGCGGTGCTACGGATGAAGAGATCAAGCAAGGCATGGCCAGTTTCCATGGTGTAGACCGCCGTTTCGACTTCAAACTGAAGACGGATAAAATAGTATTCCTTAGCGACTACGCCCACCACCCGGCAGAAATAGCCCAAAGCGTGAAGTCCATCCGTGAGTTATATCAGGACAAGAAGATCACTGCTATCTTCCAACCTCATCTATATACACGTACCCGTGACTTCTACAAAGATTTTGCAGACAGCCTTTCTTTGTTGGATGAAGTGATCCTGACCGAGATCTATCCGGCACGTGAACAACCCATCCCCGGTGTAACCAGCGAGTTGATTTATAATAATCTGCGTCCGGGCATCGAGAAATGCATCTGCAAGAAAGAAGATGATTTAAGTCTCCTTTCACAGAAGCCCATCGAAGTACTGATTGTATTAGGTGCCGGAGACTTGGACAACTATGTACCGGAGATAACACTTAAATTAAGAATGAGGAATGAAGAATGAAGAATTGGCTGCGCACGATTGCGGAGCGTACAATCGCACTGCATAGCAATTCTTCATTCTCAATTCTTCATTAAATACTTTGTATTATGATTAAAAGGATTCTACTATCCCTCGTTATGTTGCTTGTCATCGCCTATCTGGTGGTAGCAATCACGGCTTTCAACCGGAAGCCGGATGCCCAGGTGTGCCATGATGTAGAGTTAATCATAAAAGATACGGTATATGCCGGTTTCATCACGAAAAAGGAAGTAGCTACCTTATTGGAGACTAAAGGCATCAACCCCGTAGGCAAAAAGATGGAGCGCATCCGCACCAAGACTTTGGAAAAGGAACTCTCCAAACATCCGCTTATCGACCAAGTGGAGTGCTACAAGACTCCCAGCGGCAAGGTTTGCATGGAGGTTACTCAACGTATTCCTATTCTGAGGGTAATGAGTGCCAATGGCGATAATTATTATCTGGACAACAAAGGAACCGTGATGCCACCCGACGCTAAATGCGTTGCGCACCTTGCCATTGTCACCGGAAATGTAGAAAAGTCCTTTGCCATGAGGGATTTATATAAGTTTGGTGTATTTTTGCAGAATAATCCTTTCTGGGAGGCACAAATTGAACAAATCCACGTATTGCCCGGCAAGAATGTAGAGCTGGTGCCCAGGGTTGGCGACCACCTCATTTACCTCGGCAAACTGGATGGATATGAAAGGAAGCTCGAACGGGTGAAAAAGTTCTACGAGAAAGCATTGAACCAGGTTGGCTGGAACAAATACTCTCGTATCAGCGTTGAATTTGGCAACCAGATTATTTGCACAAAAAGAGAAGGAAAAGATTTATGATTTATGATTTATAGCTACGCAGCATAGAAATCATCAACAAGAAATCATAAATCATAAATTAGAAATTATAAATTAAATAGATATGGCAACAACAGATTTCATCGCCGCTATTGAGTTGAGTTCTTCCAAGATTTCCGGTATCGCAGGAAAGAAGAACAGTGACGGAAGCATCCAGGTGTTGGCTTATGCACGCGAAGACGCATCCTCGTTTATCCACAAGGGTGCGATCTACAACATTGACAAGACAGCACAAGCACTGACTACCATCATCAACAAGCTGGAAAGCCAGCTCAACAACTCCATTGCCAAAGTATATGTAGGCATCGGCGGACAATCATTGCGCACGGTAAAGAATGCGGTAAGCCGTACGCTGGAAGAAGAAGGTATTATCTCGCAAGAGCTCATCGACGCAATATGTGACGAGAACCTGGAAGTTCCCCTGGCGGAAATGACCGTACTGGATGTCGCCCCGCAAGAATACAAGATAGACAATAATCTACAGGCCGACCCGGTAGGAGTGGCAGGCAAACATATTACCGGTCAGTTCCTGAATATCGTGGCCCGCGCTTCGCTTAAAAAGAACTTGGAACATAGTTTCGAGCAAGCAAAGGTGGAGATTGCCGACCTGCTGATCGCACCGGTAGCCCTGGCAAATGTAGTGCTGACAGAGAATGAGATGCGCTCAGGTTGCGCTTTGGTAGACTTCGGAGCAGATACTACGACCGTTATAGTGTATAAAAACAACATCCTGCGCTACCTAAGTGTATTGCCGCTGGGTGGAAGCAACATTACTCATGACATCGCCTCCCTGCAAATGGAAGAAGAGGATGCCGAGAAGCTGAAATTGCAATACGGCAATGCCCTGTATGATGAGGAAGAAGACAATGCCGAAATCCCTGCCGTATGTACACTGGACGACGGACGTACCATCGAATTGGCTAAGTTGAACAACATCATCGAAGCCCGTGTCGAAGAAATCCTTGCTAACGTATGGAACCAACTGCAATTGTCGGGTTACGAAGACAAACTTTTCTCCGGAGTGATATTTACTGGTGGAGGCGCCAACCTGAAGAATATCGAAGACGCTTTCCGCAAGCTAAGCAAAGTGGAGAAGATCAAGAGTGCAAAGTTTGCACACAACACTATTCATGGATATAGCGATGCGTTGAAAAAGGACGGTATGCAAAATACACTGCTCGGACTGCTTGCTGCCGGAAACGACAACTGTTGCCTGCAAGAAGTGCCCAAACCGAAACCGGCCGCCCCCTCCGAACCTGTAAAGACCGTCAACATGTTCGATAACGACGAAACCCTGAAAGCACAGGAAGCCGCCGCACGCGCTGCCAAAGCCCAACGGGATAAAGAAGAAAAAGAACGTAAGGAACGTGAACGCAGAGAGAAAGAACAACGCGAAAAAGAAGAAAAGAAACGGAAGAAGAAAGAAGGACCGGGCTGGTTTGAACGCACCTTCGACAAGTTCTCCAAAGAGATCTTCTCGGACGACGACATGAAATAATGAGATAATGCGGTAATGTGTTAATGTGCTAATGAAAGAATGCGCTGAAACATAATAACCGGATGAGAACAAGAGACGATTAATTAACAAGGCCAGGCAAATGGCATTAGCACATTGCCACATTGGCACATTAGAAAATATTATGGACGATATAGTACAATTCGATTTCCCGACTGATTCTCCGAAGATAATCAAAGTGATCGGCGTAGGTGGTGGTGGCGGTAACGCCGTAAACCACATGTACCGGGAAGGCATACATGACGTGACGTTCGTACTGTGCAACACAGATAACCAAGCGTTGAAGGATTCTCCCGTACCTGTAAAGTTGCAACTCGGTAAGGAAGGACTAGGTGCCGGAAACCGTCCTGCACGCGCCCGCAAAGCCGCAGAAGAAAGTATAGACGACATCAGGAATATGCTGAACGATGGCACCAAGATGGTATTCATCACCGCAGGAATGGGTGGTGGTACTGGTACCGGTGCCGCTCCCATCATCGCGCAGACCGCAAAGGAAATGGATATCCTTACGATCGGTATCGTCACCATCCCGTTCCGTTGGGAAGGCGACAAGAAGATAGACCAGGCATTGGACGGCGTTGAGGAAATCAGCAAGCACGTAGATGCCCTCCTGGTTATCAACAATGAAAAATTGAGCGAGATATACAGCGAGCTCTCCGTGGACGACGCTTTCGACAAGGCTGATGACACCCTCTCGGTAGCCGCCAAGAGTATCGCTGAAATCATAACCCTGCATGGAAAGGTCAACCTCGACTTCAACGACGTGAAGACGGTATTGAAAGACGGCGGCGTAGCCATCATGAGTACCGGTTACGGCGAAGGCGAAAGTCGCGTCAGCGAAGCCATCAAGAACGCACAACACTCTCCTTTGCTGAACAACAACGATATCTTCAACTCCAAGAAGGTGCTGCTCAACATCTCCTACAGTTCACAATACAAGCTGATGATGAGCGAAATGGACGAGATAAAAGAGTTCATGAACCGCTTCAGCCGCGATTTCGAAACGAAGTTCGGTATGGCTATCGACGACCATTTGGAGCAAAGCGTCAAGATCACCTTGCTTGCCACCGGTTTCGGCATTCAGGACATCCACATGAAAGAGATGGACGACCGCATCACGCAGCGTACCGCCGAAGAACAAAAGCGTCTTGCCGAACTGGAAGAAGAAGAGGAGCAGAAGCGCAACCGCCGTGAAACCTATTACGGCAAAGACGCCAACGCCAAATACCAACGCAGCCGTCGCCGCCACATCTACATCTTCAACCCCGAAGACTTGGACAATGCCGACATTATCAGCTTGGTAGAGAATACCCCGACTTATTCCCGTGACAAGAGCACACTGAACAACATCAAGGCCAAAGCCGAACAAGAAAGCATTCTCGCCACCGAGGAAGCACAGGAAGGCGGAAGCAACAACGAAGGAGGAGTCATCACATTCTAACCCCCTCGTCCCCCTAAAGGGGGAGGAGAATACTCCGCCTCAGAATGAGTAAAAACAAATGAGATACAAAACCATCCCCCTCCCCCTTCAGGAGGTTCGGGGGGTTAAAAATAACAATTATGGATCTATTTGAAAGAGTCAGCGAAGACATTAAAACCGCAATGAAAGCTAAAGATAAAGTGGCTCTCGAAACTTTGAGAAATATAAAGAAAGTATTCCTGGAAGCTAAAACGGCCCCGGGCGCCAATGATTCGTTGAGTGATGCAGATGCTTTGAAGATCATTCAGAAATTGACTAAACAAGGCAAAGATGCTGCCGAAATCTACATGCAACAAGGTCGTCAGGACTTGGCAGACCCGGAATTGGCACAGGTAAAAGTGATGGAAGCCTATTTGCCCAAGCAGATGACTCCCGAAGAACTGGAAGCAGCTTTGAAGGAAATCATTGCCGAAACAGGTGCCGAAAGCGCCAAAGATATGGGCAAGGTAATGGGCGTGGCCAGCAAGAAACTTGCCGGACTGGCCGAAGGACGAGCTATTTCTGCTAAAGTAAAAGAACTGCTGGGATAATAAGATAGCAGACCTCTTAATACGAAGCCGTATTTCAAGCGTATTCTCTTTTACTAGTAAAGAGAAGAAAAGAGGCTTGAAATACGGCTTTTTCATGTCTTTTTCTTGCTGATAGACAGCGCCTTGCCGTTTCCTACCGGTAGGAAACGCTCGTATCCGCAAGCAGAAACGCCTGTTTCCTATGATGGAAACGGCCGTATCCCCTAATGGGAACGAGCGTTTCCTCTAATGGGAACGGGCGTTCCCGCTAGGGGAAACGGACATATCCCCTCGTGGAAAGAAGATAAGAACCTAATGCAGAAGCTAGTCGAACAGTTCCTTCAATACTTCAAGTGACTTTAATGCAGGGAAATCGGGCAAGTGAAGGGAATAATAATCGTTCATTATCGTCAAACAACGGGTACGTTCCGTCCGGCTCATGGCAAAAAGATGCATCGTATCGTAGTTCATGCGCATCAACATCGTCAGGCGTGAAGCCTCCTCCGGCCCGATGTAGTCGGAATGAAGCTGTGGACGCAACGCCGTAAAGCAAGCACCCCGCAAATCAAAATAATCACCCCGACTGTAATCTTCAAGATTAGGATATAACCCCAGGAAGCGGGATAAGCGCATCAGAAAAACCAAATGAAAATTGGCATACCCCGTTCTGCACTCGTCCAACCAAATAATGGAATGCTGCAAATAAGCGAACAACGGACGGTTCTCCGCCTCCTCGCGCACAGCCCGATACAGGAACTCCGAAAGAAATAAAGCAATGGCCGACTTATAAGGATCGTAGGGAAGCGAAGAAAAAGGATAGAACGACTTCGCCTCCTTTACCTTATATATAGTAGCGTTCGGACGGAAATCCACTTCCAACTCCACTATTGCCAACGGTTGAAAAAGCACCGACTTTACCGCCGCCTTACGCGAACGAGGCACAGACACCAAGAACGACGCCCTGCCGGAAACTTCCGTATAAACGTCCGCTATAAGAGAAGTATCATTATATTTCAGGGTATGTAGCACAATCCCCAGTGTCTTTTGTAACATTCCCGAGTCATTTTTTAAGTTTCAATCTGATAACAAAGCTACAAAAAAAGCCCGATATCTATAACAACAGATGCGAAATAATAAAAAAAACGAGAACATGAGGTAAAAAAAACAACGAGCGTTATCATTTGATTATCAGACAATAAAAGCATACAATCAATAAAAACGGCAAGAGATGCTTCATTTTTTTCTATAGAATATTTTGGTAGTTTAAAAATAGTTTCTACCTTTGCAACCGCAAAAGAGAAACAAACCCTCGATTGCAGAGCAGAAATGCTCACGCCAGGATGGCCCATTCGTCTAT
>JAEXAJ010000135.1 GCA_023458215.1 Bacteroidota bacterium | reverse complement strand
TTCTCTCTATGAAGTGAAATATTAAAGATTGCAATGTCGAAATTGCATTTTGATAGAAAGTTTTTTCTCAAAAAGTTTTCTAGTATGCGAAATATACTTAGATTTGCGAACAGAAAAAAATCACAATCGAGAAACTTAAATTTATATTATGGACAAGAAAAGAGTTTATACCTTTGGTAACGGTCAGGCAGAAGGAAAGGCCGACATGAAAAATCTTTTGGGAGGTAAAGGTGCCAACCTTGCCGAAATGAATCTTATCGGGGTTCCGGTTCCTCCTGGTTTTACAATTACGACTGAGGTTTGTACCGAATATAATGAGATGGGGCAGGAAAAAGTTGTTGCTCTGTTGAAAGGCGAAGTAGAAAACGCTATAGCAAAAGTAGAAGAATTGATGTCTTCTAAGTTCGGTGATATAGAAAATCCATTACTGGTTTCAGTACGTTCGGGCGCTCGTGCTTCTATGCCGGGTATGATGGACACGATCCTTAATCTGGGGCTGAACGATGAAGTAGTAGAAGGATTGACACGTAAAACAGGCAATGCACGTTTTGCATGGGATTCTTACCGTCGTTTCGTACAGATGTATGGTGACGTGGTATTGGGCATGAAACCGACTAATAAAGAGGATATCGATCCATTTGAAGCCATCATTGAAGAGGTGAAGCATGCAAAAGGTGTGAAGCTGGATAATGAACTGGAAGTGGAAGACCTCAAAGAATTAGTAAAGAAGTTTAAAGCTGCTGTAAAGGAGCAAACCGGCAAAGACTTTCCGGCTTGTGCTTATGAGCAGTTGTGGGGCGCTGTTTGTGCTGTATTCAATTCTTGGATGAATGAACGTGCTATTCTATATCGTAAGATGGAAAGTATACCCGATGAGTGGGGTACAGCCGTTAATGTTCAGGCAATGGTATTTGGTAATATGGGTGAGACTTCTGCTACAGGTGTTTGCTTTAGCCGCGATGCCGGTACAGGTGAAGACTTGTTTAATGGTGAATATTTGATTAATGCGCAAGGTGAAGACGTGGTGGCAGGTATCCGTACACCGCAGCAAATTACTAAAATCGGTTCACAACGTTGGGCAGAACTGGCAGGTGTTAGCGAAGAAGAACGTGCAGCCAAATATCCGTCAATGGAAGAGGCTATGCCGGAAATCTACAAAGAGTTGGATACTTTGCAGACTAAGTTGGAAGACCACTATAAAGATATGCAGGATATGGAATTTACCGTTCAGGAAGGTAAACTCTGGTTCCTCCAGACGCGTAACGGTAAACGTACTGGTGCAGCTATGGTGAAGATTGCAATGGATTTGCTGCGTCAGGGCATGATTGATGAAAAAACTGCATTGATGCGCTGCGAGCCCAATAAATTGGATGAATTGCTCCACCCCGTATTTGATAAGACCGCTTTGAAACAAGCCAAGGTTTTAACTCGTGGCCTTCCCGCATCTCCGGGTGCTGCTACAGGACAGATTGTCTTCTTTGCAGATGATGCTGCAGAATGGCATGCTGCCGGTAAACGTATCATAATGGTACGTATCGAGACTTCTCCCGAAGATTTGGCGGGCATGGCAGTTGCAGAAGGTATTCTTACTGCCCGCGGTGGCATGACTTCTCATGCAGCAGTAGTTGCTCGTGGTATGGGTAAGTGCTGTGTATCGGGTGCCGGTGCTTTGAATATTGATTATAAGGCCCGTACTGTGGAAATAGATGGTGTTCTGCTGAAAGAAGGCGATTATATTTCATTGAATGGTAGTACAGGTGTAGTTTATAAAGGTCAGGTAGAAACAAAAGCTGCTGAACTTTCTGGAGACTTTGCAGAATTGATGGATCTGGCCAATAAGTATACGAAACTTCAGGTACGCACTAATGCTGATACTCCCCATGATGCCGGCGTAGCTCGCAACTTTGGTGCTGTAGGCATTGGTCTTTGCCGTACGGAACACATGTTCTTTGAAGGTGAAAAGATTAAAGCTATGCGTGAGATGATCCTCGCAGAAGATGCGGAAGGACGTCGCAAAGCTTTGGCCAAGATATTGCCTTACCAACAAGCAGACTTTAAGGGTATCTTCCAGGCTATGGAAGGTTGTCCGGTAACTGTCCGTTTGCTTGATCCTCCTTTGCACGAATTTGTTCCGCATGATTTGAAGGGGCAACAAGAAATGGCGGACGCTATGGGGGTTAGTCTGCAATATATCCAGCAACGTGTAGAATCACTTTGTGAACATAATCCGATGCTGGGACACCGTGGATGTCGTTTGGGCAATACGTATCCTGAAATTACTCAGATGCAGACACGTGCTATCCTTGGTGCTGCTCTGGAACTGAAGAAAGAAGGTGTGGAAACCCATCCGGAAATCATGGTTCCGCTGACTGGTATCTTGTATGAGTTCAAAGAACAGGAAAAGGTGATTCGCGAAGAAGCTGCTGCACTTTTCGCTGAACTGGGTGACAGCATTGACTTCAAGGTAGGTACAATGATTGAAATTCCTCGTGCAGCTTTGACTGCTGACCGTATTGCTTCTTCTGCTGAGTTCTTCTCATTCGGTACAAATGACTTAACGCAGATGACATTCGGTTATTCACGTGATGATATTGCTTCTTTCCTTCCGGTTTATCTGGAAAAGAAGATTCTGAAAGTAGACCCGTTCCAGGTTCTCGATCAGAATGGAGTAGGACAGTTGGTACGTATGGCTACGGAAAAAGGCCGTGCTATCCGTCCGGATTTGAAATGCGGTATCTGTGGTGAACATGGCGGTGAGCCTTCTTCTGTGAAATTCTGCCATAAGGTGGGTTTGAACTACGTTAGTTGTTCTCCATTCAGAGTACCCATTGCACGTCTGGCAGCGGCGCAGGCAGCCATTGAAGATATGAAATAAAAGACTTCATAAATCTTATATTTATAGGCTGTAAACCTTTTTCAAAGAGGCTTACAGCCTATCTTTTTTAGAAAAAACATGTATCTATTGATCAGTTATTTGTTTTTTCTTTAGTATATTTGTGCCCACATATAGAATTTGGATCACTTTTATCTTTTAATAACCAACTTTATGAAGCCGGATTTTGCTACATTTTATATTTTATGGGCATCAGATTTTTATCAAAGAAATGAAATACTCTTGCTTTGCTTTGGAGTAATTATTTTATTACTTCTGGTCATTATGATTGTGGTGTCTATCAACAAGACCAAGAGGTTGAAGACTTTGCAACAATTAAATGAAGTGGCGGAAGAAAGTAATCAGCTGAAGAATGCCTTTATCGCCAATATGACCCATGAGATACGTACCCCACTTAATGCGATTGTCGGATTTACAAATGTACTTGCTGAGACTGATAATCTGAGTAGAGAAGAACGAATGATTTTTCTGAAAGAAATCAATGACAATAAAGATTTTCTTGTTCAGATGATTAATGATTTATTGGACTTCTCAAAGATTGAGGCCAATACAATGGAATATAAAGATGGAGATGTGGATGTGAATGCTTTGATTCAGGAAATGTGTGCTGCAGAAAATGCACATCCCCGTCCGTCGGGTATTCAGATTGAGTTTGTAGAAAAACTTCCTCAATGTCGTTTAATGATAGACCGGGTACGTTTTGCACAGGTCATTAATAATTTGGTGAAAAATGCTTTGAAGTTTACAGAACAGGGTAGTGTGAAGATTGGATATCGCCGTTTGAGTAATAATAACTTTTATTTTTATGTAGCTGATACAGGATGTGGCATTGATGAAGAAAGTCGCCGGGCTATCTTTGAACGTTTTGTGAAGATGAACTATAACATTCGTGGCACAGGTTTAGGTCTTTCTATTACGAAATCTATTGTTGAACACTATGGTGGTGGCATTGGTGTAGAATCTAAAAAAGGAGAAGGCTCTACATTCTATTTTACTTTGCCTGCTGGGGTCGAATATAAAGAATATGGGAAGTTCTAATGGAAATTGAACTTTTTAATCCGCCATTTCCTTTAGTTTCTTAAAGTGGCGGATGACACCTAAATAATCCCGATCTGTACAAACATTAAATTTATTCCATAAATCACCAAGTACTACTGCACCTCCAAATCCGAAATCTTTTATCTCCAAAATATTGTCTGGAGTAATTCCTCCTAAAGCCATAACTTTAGTATCTATTATTCTTTCTTTTCCAGCTGCGCGCAATTCTTCCGGAGTATAACCGGAAAGAGTACCTGTTTTGGTGATACAGTCATAAACGGGACTCATAAATACATAATCATAAAAATGCTTTTTACTTTTTACTTCTTCTACAGAATGGCAAGTGCAACTGACATGTCCTGAGTAATCATGTGGCTCATTAGGATTACGTGTGTTCAGATGAATACCCATGAGGTCAAACTCTTCCTTTAAATAGAAATGTTCGTGAGTAACAATGCGTCTATGATATTTTTCAGGTATTAGCGTCAAAAGTCGCTCGGAATACATAGCAGGAGTTTCCGGTTTCCGCAGATGCAAAATATCCAGCCCTTCTTCAAAGAGTGCTGTAATGATCTTGTCCTCTTCCACAAAGAATGTGGGCGCTGTGACTATGATGAGCTTCATTTTTATTTGTTAAACGTTTATGTTTAGCAAAGTTAATGATAAATGCTTTCAGTAGGTAACGTTTTTCTTTAAAATATGTTAGATTGAAACACAAACGCACCTATGGGAAGTTTCTATTCCCGTAGGTGCGCATTAAAAAAAGAGTTTATAAGGTTGTTGTTGCTTATTTCAGTCGATTACCCACTACATCCCAGTCGATAATACTCCAAAGAGCATTTACATGATCGGCACGACGATTCTGATAATCAAGATAGTAGGAGTGTTCCCACACATCGAATCCTAACAATGGAATAAGTCCTGCACGTACAGGGTTACTGCCATTAGCTTCTTTGGTTATATGAAGTTTTCCGTTCTTATCTACTGATAACCAAGCCCAGCCAGAGCCGAATAATCCTACGGCAGCAGCTGTGAACTCTTTTTTGAAGTTATCGAAGTTTCCAAAATCGCGTTTAATAGCTTCTGCTAATTTACCGGTTGGCTCACTATGAGCAGGTTTGGGGGAAAATTGCAGGAAGTATAAAGTATGGTTCAGAACTTGTCCTGCATTATTGAAGATGGCTCCATCCGGTGCAGTGGCTACTATGGTTACTAAATCTTTATTTTCATACTCTGTACCCGGAACCAGGTTATTGAGGTTATTTACGTATGTTTGTAAGTGCTTACCGTAGTGGTAATCTATAGTTTGCTGACTGATTACAGGTTCCAACGCATTGTTTGCGTAAGGAAGTTTAGGCATT
>JAEXAJ010000134.1 GCA_023458215.1 Bacteroidota bacterium | reverse complement strand
TCGACCCAAGAACGGGATATCCGGTACAACACAACATCTTATCCGCCACGGTAATAGCCAAAGATTGCATGAGTGCTGATGCTTATGCTACCGCTTTCATGGTGATGGGATTGGAAGAAGCCGAACGTTTTGCCAATGCCCATCCAGATATTGATGCCTGCTTTATCTACACAGATGAAAATGGGAAACTTCAAACATACTATACGAAAGGGATGGAACGGTTTATATCAAAGAAATAAGAATTTAAATAAATTATCTATTTATAGAATACAAAATACACCGCAAGTACCAGACAAATGAATGCCGCAAAATGGTTCCAATGCAGACTTTCGCCCTTGAAAAGAACCGTAGTAAACACCGTAAAAATGATGAGTGTAATTACTTCCTGAATAATCTTTAATTGTATCAGCGAGAAAGGACCGCCATTACCTATAAACCCGATACGATTGGCCGGAACCAAACAAAAATATTCCGCAAGGGCGATGCTCCATGAAAATAAGATTATGGCATAAAGCGGCCAGTTCGTAATCACTTTCATATCTTGCAACTTCAGATGGCCATACCATGCAAAAGTCATAAAGACATTAGACACTATTAAAAGCAGAATCGTATAAAGACCTTTCATTTCAATGATGAATATTTAAAGGGTGATTAATCTAAATTATCAATTTTCTGAGGAAGAAGTTCCTCCTGAACATTTACCATACTTCCCCAAAGACTATAGCGAGCTTCCGGGTTCATAGCTTCCAACTGATGTAGGATATCTTTCATATTGCTACGGTGAGATTGCGCCTCATAAGGGCAATTCTTCACCTGCTTGCGATACCCTCTTATTTGGGCCAGTTCCAGCAAATCAGCCTCATGTACCAAACACATCGGCCGAATAATCGTCATATCAAATTTCTTCATTACCAAGCGGGGCGGCATAGAACTGAATGCCCCTTGAAAAGTGATATTCATCAATAGCGTTTCCAGAATATCATCCATATGATGTCCCAATGCTATCTTGTTGCATCCCTGTTCCTTAGCCACCGTGAACAAGGCCTTGCGCCTATTCCATGCACAAAGGAAACAAGGTGATTTGCGTGTATCTGTACTTGCATCAAATTCCGTTTCATACAATACAAAAGGAATTCCCCATGACTCTACATACTCACGAAGATATGCCAGGTCACTCTGATACGGAATATTCTTCATCACCACATGGACGGCAATCACCGCAAACCTGGGCTTAAAAATTCGGGCGCGTCTTGCCAATAGCTCCACTAACGCCAAAGAATCTTTGCCGCCCGAGAGTCCGATAAGGATCTTATCCCCATCCTCTATCAGACCATATTCTACCAGCCCTTTACTAAACCGCTTTTCAATGCGGCGGACGGTTTTCTCTTCTTCAGTGAATTGAGCCATAATGATTCTGCTACGAGTTACATGTTACAAACTACAAGTTCCATGCGGACGTTACGCAGCTACTTGTAGCTCGTAGCTCATGTAGCTTGTAGTCTTTATTCTTTGCGGTTGCAAAAGTAAGAGAAAAGAATGATTTAAAGAAGAATTAACATAATAGAATAACGGAAATCAGCATTATTCCCGATTAATTTGTATTTTTGAACATTCGAATTTGTAAATTGGATAACTAGTATGAAAAAGAGATATATTTTACTCCTTCTATTTTGTCTCACATTAGTCGGTGTATCAGCACAGACATTGGAGGAAGCGAGAGCTTTCTACCACCAAGGGCAATACGAGAAAGCCAAACCGATTTTCCAGAAACTCGTAAAGACACAACCGGCAAATAGAAATTATAACTTATGGTACGGCGTATGTTGCCTGGAAACAGGAGAACCAGAAGTAGCTTTGAAATATCTGGAAACCGCCGTAAAAAGACGGGTGCCCAGCGGACAACTCTATCTGGCGCAAAATTACAATGACCTGTATCGCTTTGAAGATGCCATCAAATGTTACGAAGACTACATCAGCGACCTAGCCAAACGGAAAAGGCCGACCGCAGAAGCCGAAAAGCTATTGGAGAAAAGTAAAGCCAATTTCCGTATGTTGAAAGGGGTTGAAGAAGTTTGCATTATCGATAGCATCGTAATAGACAAAGGTCGTTTTCTGGAAGCTTATAAAATCAGTCCTGAGTCCGGTAAACTATTCATGTACAACGATTTCTTCAAGGATGAGGCAGAAGTTGAAGCTACCGTATATGAAACGGAACTCAGCAATAAGATTTATTATGGTGAGCGCCAACCGGACGGTAAACTCAGCATCCTCTCGCGTAACAAAATGCAGGGTGAATGGGGTAAGGGTAGCTTACTACCCGGTAGTATAAATGATTCCATCAATGCCAACTATCCGTATGTATTGACAGATGGCATCACTATCTATTATGCCGCTGATGGTGAAAATTCGATAGGTGGTTACGACATATTCGTCACCCGTTACAATACCAATACGAACACCTACCTCACTCCGGAAAATGTGGGTATGCCGTTCAACTCTCCCTATAATGACTATATGTTTGTTATCGACGAATATAATAATCTCGGATGGTTTGCTTCCGACCGCTACCAGCCGGAAGGAAAGGTTTGTATCTATGTATTCATTCCAAATTCTTCCAAACGGGTATATAACTATGAAGCAATGGACCCGAAAAAAGCAATCGGACTTGCCCGGATTCACTCTCTGAGAGAAACGTGGACGGATCAGGATGCCGTAACCGATGCCAAACATCGACTACAAGCCGCATTCAATGAAAAGCCACAAACCAAGAAAAGTCATGAGTTTGAGTTTGTAATCGATGACCAGAATACTTATTATCAACAAAGTGATTTCAAATCTCCTCAGGCCAAAAACCTGTTCGGCAAATACCTCCAATTAGAAAAGGCTTTCAAAGAGCAGCAAAAAAAATTAGAAGAGCAACGTTCCCTATACTCCCGCACCAAAGAAAACGATAAAGCCAAACTGGCTCCCGCCATACTCGACCTGGAAAAACAGATACAACAATTATCAGTTGAATTGGAGAAGGCTGCCATTGAAGTGCGTAATACAGAAAAACAATCCTTTAAATAAAAAAATTATGGACATACTCATCATCATCGTACTCATCATTGCGGCGGTCATCCTGTTCCTGGTAGAACTGTTCGTCATCCCGGGCATCAGCGTAGCCGGATTCCTGGCAGGTGGTTGCATCATCTTTGCCAACTACTACGCTTTCACCTATCTGGGCACCACAGGCGGGTTCATCACGCTCGGCATATCGGCAATAGCCTGCATAGGTTCGCTGGTCCTGTTCATGCGCTCCAAAACGCTGGACAAGATTGCGCTAAAAAAGAACATCACATCCAAAGTAGACCGTACGGCCGAAGACCAAGTGAAAGTCGGTGACACGGGAGTAGCTTTCACACGTCTGGCATTGATTGGAAACGCTGAATTTAACGGCAACATTGTGGAAGTGAAATCCATGGATGGCTTCCTGAATGAGAAGACTCCTATCATCGTAAGCCGCATCACAGACGGTGTGATTTTGGTAGAAAAGATAAAAGATTAGTATTCACACTTAAATATCGTATAAATCATGAACGTAGACTCTATGTACTTAACTGCCTTTCTTGTGATAGGAGGCATTATCTTCATCGTACTGTTCTTCCACTATGTTCCTTTCTTCCTATGGTTGTCCGCCAAAGTTTCGGGAGTCAGGATTTCATTGGTGCAATTGTTTCTAATGCGTATCCGTAACGTGCCCCCCTACATCATTGTGCCGGGCATGATTGAAGCGCACAAAGCCGGACTGAGCAACATCACCCGCGACGAGCTGGAGGCTCACTACCTTGCCGGCGGACACGTGGAAAGAGTGGTTCATGCATTGGTGTCCGCCTCCAAAGCGAACATCGAATTGTCCTTCCAGATGGCCACCGCCATCGACCTTGCCGGACGTGACGTGTTCGAAGCGGTTCAGATGTCGGTAAACCCGAAGGTGATTGACACTCCTCCCGTGACGGCCGTGGCTAAGGATGGTATCCAGTTGATAGCAAAGGCTCGTGTGACGGTGCGCGCCAATATCCGCCAATTGGTGGGTGGTGCCGGTGAAGACACTATTCTGGCACGTGTGGGCGAAGGTATCGTATCTTCCATCGGTTCATCCGAGAATCATAAGTCGGTATTGGAAAACCCGGATTCAATCTCTAAATTGGTGCTCCGCAAAGGGTTGGATGCCGGTACGGCATTCGAAATCTTGTCCATTGATATTGCTGATATCGACATAGGTAAGAACATCGGTGCGGCATTGCAGATTGACCAAGCAAATGCGGATAAGAACATTGCCCAAGCCAAGGCTGAGGAACGTCGCGCAATGGCCGTGGCCAGCGAGCAGGAAATGAAGGCGAAAGCTCAGGAAGCCCGTGCAAAAGTGATTGAGGCAGAAGCAGAAGTGCCTAAGGCTATGGCAGAAGCATTCCGTAGCGGTAATTTGGGTATCATGGATTATTATCGGATGAAGAACATCGAAGCCGATACTTCCATGCGCGAAAACATAGCCAAACCTACAGGTAATAACTCAAACCAGCCATTGAGTAAATAATCCGGTAAAAATATTATTCCCGAAAAAACGTCGGAACCGGTGAACAGTAATCCCGTTCCGGCGTTTTCTTTTTTACGAACATATTAACCCATAAAATCCAGCATATGAAAAAGTATTTTGCATCTTCCGAACTCATCATCAATGATGATGGTTCCGTATTCCACCTACACGTAAAGCCGGAATGGCTGGCAGACAAAGTAATCTTGGTGGGCGACCCGGGACGGGTGGCATTAGTAGGCTCGCACCTTGAGAATAAAGAGTGTGAAGTAGAAAGCCGCGAGTTCAAGACCATTACCGGTACCTATAAAGGCAAGCGAATCACGGTGGTTTCCACGGGCATCGGTTGCGATAACATTGACATCGTGATGAATGAGTTGGACGCTCTGGCAAACATTGATTTCAACACGCGGGAAGAGAAGCCCCAACTCCGCCAACTGGAACTGGTGCGTATCGGCACTTGTGGCGGTCTTCAACCCAATACCCCTGTAGGTACATTTATCTGCTCGCAAAAGTCCATCGGTTTTGATGGCTTGCTGAACTTCTATTCGGGACGCAATGAAGTGTGCGACCTGCAATTTGAACGCGCCTTCCTCAACCACATGGGATGGTCGGGAAACATGTGCGCCCCCGCTCCTTACGTGATTGACGCCAATGCCGAATTGATTGAACGCATTGCCGCCGATGACATGGTGCGTGGCGTAACCATTGCCGCCGGTGGTTTCTTTGGTCCGCAAGGGCGCGAGTTGCGCATTCCGCTGGCCGACCCGAAACAGAATGAGAAAATCGAGAACTTCGAGTATAACGGTTATCGTATCACCAATTTCGAGATGGAAAGCTCCGCACTGGCGGGTTTGAGCCGCCTGATGGGACACAAAGCGACCACGGTATGCATGGTGATTGCCAACCGCTTGATAAAAGAGGCTAATACGGGCTACAAGAATACGATTGACACATTGATAAAAATCGTACTGGACAGAATTTAAGTTTACCCCGAAAAGTCTATCTTTGCAATCCAAATAACGAAATATATGATGAACCAGGATACTATCTGTGCTATAGCCACGGCTCAAGGGGGAGCAATCGGGAGCATACGTGTCTCAGGACCGGATGCCATCAGCATAACCAGCCGCATCTTTACTCCGGCAAAATCGGGTAAGACCCTAACCGAAAGTAAACCTTACACACTGACTTTCGGACGGATATATGATGGCGGGGAAATTATTGACGAAGTACTTGTCAGCCTCTTTCGCGCCCCGCACTCTTATACGGGAGAAGATTGCACGGAAATCACCTGCCACGGGTCCAGCTATATCTTGCAACGGGTGATGCAACTACTCATCCATCAGGGTTGCCGCATGGCCCAGCCGGGCGAATACACCCAGCGCGCCTTCCTGAACGGGAAGATGGACCTGAGTCAGGCGGAGGCCGTGGCGGACCTGATAGCCTCGTCGTCCGTCGCCACCCACCGCCTTGCCATGAGCCAGATGCGTGGAGGGTTCAGCAAAGAGTTGGCGGACCTGCGCAACCAGTTACTCCACTTCACATCGCTTATTGAGTTGGAGCTGGACTTCAGCGACCATGAAGAGTTGGAGTTTGCCGACAGGACCGAGCTTTGCCAATTGGCGGATAACATTGAGGCGGTCATCTCCCGCCTTGTACACTCGTTCAGCGTAGGAAATGTAATAAAGAATGGAGTTCCCGTAGCCATTATCGGTGAGACAAATGCCGGGAAATCTACCCTGCTCAATGCGTTGTTGAACGAAGACAAGGCCATTGTGAGCGACATTCACGGCACCACGCGAGATGTCATTGAGGACACCGTAAACATGGGTGGAGTCACGTTTCGTTTTATTGACACGGCGGGCATCCGGGAGACGAATGACACCATTGAAAGTCTGGGCATAGAACGCACGTTCCAGAAGTTGGAACAAGCTGAAATTGTGCTCTGGATGGTAGATGCAACGGATGCCGCTTCGCAAATCAACCAATTGTCCAAACAGATACTTCCGCGTTGCGAAGGGAAACACTTGATTCTTGTATTCAATAAGGCAGATTTAATGACCGATGCTTCAAGCGTCGTCCCTGCCGGTTTTCCGGACAATGTGCAATCTATTGCTCTATCTGCCAAACGGAGGACAAACATTGATGAATTACAACAAATATTGGTAAGTTCCGCCAATCTTCCATCGGTGACACAGAACGACGTAATCGTTACAAACGTTCGTCATTACGAGGCTCTTACGCATGCTTTGGAAGCGATAAAGCGTGTACAAGAGGGATTAAGAAGCAATCTATCCGGGGATTTCGTGTCTCAGGACATCAGGGAGTGCATTTTTCATTTAAATGACATTGCGGGAGAGGTGACGAATGAAATGGTGTTGAGAAATATTTTTGAGCATTTTTGCATCGGTAAGTAATTAACTATCAGTAATTTAGGCTACTTAGTTGTAATTATTAATAACCTCCTCATTTTGAGGGGGGGGGGTCTTTTTAACACTTACCAGTTGATATTTGTTGGTATCAATTATTCCATATACTTTTGGCTCAAATTTCATTCCTGCCCCTCAAAAACGAGCAACAGTTGATACAAATTTGTAAGAGATGATACAACG
>JAEXAJ010000133.1 GCA_023458215.1 Bacteroidota bacterium | reverse complement strand
AGTTAGTGTTGTTCGGTTCTAAACGCAGTGCCGGAACTAAATATACCTTCCGCGGTAAACAGATCGAGGTTAAACTCTTGCAACACAACGATGACTTTAAAGGGGTTGATATCGCTTTCACTTCCGCAGGCGCCGGTACCTCTAAAGAGTATCTTGAAACAATCACCAAGTACGGTGCTGTGATGATTGACAATTCAAGTGCTTTCCGGATGGACGCCGATGTACCTTTGGTAGTACCCGAAGTAAACGCTGCCGACGCCAAAGATCGTCCGCGTGGCGTTATCGCCAACCCTAACTGTACTACTATCCAGATGGTAGTAGCCCTGAAAGCCATTGAACAGCTATCACATATAAAGACTGTACACGTTTCTACCTATCAAGCTGCCAGTGGTGCCGGTGCTGCTGCAATGGACGAACTGTACGAACAATACCGCCAAGTATTGGCAGGCGAACCTGTTACTGTAGAGAAATTTGCATACCAGTTGGCATTCAACCTCATTCCACAAGTTGACGTATTCACAGAAAACGGATATACTAAAGAAGAAATGAAGATGTTCAACGAAACCCGTAAGATTATGCACTCTGATATCAAAGTGAGTGCTACTTGCGTACGCGTTCCTGCTTTGCGTTCTCACTCAGAAAGCATCTGGTTGGAAACCGAACGTCCTATCTCTTTGGAAGAAGCTCGCGAAGCATTCGCCAACGGTGAAGGTCTGGTGTTGATGGACAATCCTGCTGAGAAGGAATATCCGATGCCGTTGTTCCTCGCAGGCAAAGATCCTGTTTATGTAGGACGTATCCGTAAAGATCTTACTAACGAGAACGGATTGACTTTCTGGATTGTTAGCGATCAGATCAAGAAAGGTGCTGCACTGAATGCGGTACAGATTGCAGAATATCTGGTGAAAGAGAAAGCACTGTAAGAGAAGAATAAAAGCTTCTTATAAAATGTAAAAAGAGAACATCGTACGATGTTCTCTTTTTACATTTTACATATACAGAGACAATTACCAGCCTGGATTTTGTGTCAATTTATACTTATTACCATTCTTATCTTTATAAGTCACAATTTGGCTATTCGGAATTGCACGCAAATAATAACGTTCTGAATCTAACTCACCTTTCTTAAATACGCGAATATTCTTTTGATTCAAATACCAAATAAAACCTTGGGAAGGATTGGTGTTCGTCGGATCTGCAGGATCAAATAGATGCACTCCGCTTTGACCGGTCTTAATACCCGGATAATCGGATACCTTTATATATGCACCTAGGAAAGTCTTATCGGGATTACCTGTCTCATCCTCTGAATTCAGATACTCATACTTGGCCCAACGGCGAAGATCTTCACCACGACGCCCTTCCATAATTAATTCTATACGACGTTCACGGCGAATTTCCCAAAGAATAGGATCAACATCCGTATCACGAGCCGGATCATTTATCGTCACGCCATTTACAGCCAGATTACCTCCGCTCAAAGTTACAATAGGCATAGTACGTTCAACTGACGGTTTTTCGCCCCATTTCGTTAATTTACGCCCACGAAGTTTGTTAATCGACTTATCCAAATCCGATTGCGCAAAAGCAGTACCACCCACTTTACTAATTTCGTAGCGTGCTTCCACATAATTGAGCAGAACTTCTGCATAGCGAATAGTCGGAGCATCAGCGGGACTATAGATATTTTTGGTATATGGAGAACCCTCAGCATACCATTGTTCATTTAAGAACTTCTTCGGAGCATAACCTGTAGGTGATGCAGCCATCGGGCTAAGTCCGGAGTTGAAGATACGTAAGCTGTCTACCAGTGTTTGATACAATCTCGGATCACGATTTTGGAATGTATTCTTTATACTTGGATTATCAGCACCTTTATAGAGGGGAGACTGCCCGATTGGCAAACCATCACTACAAAGATAGCTTTCAACTGCATTTTCAGTAACACTACCCAACTCATTCAAATTTTCAGCTGCGTTGTATGACATCAATGCATTGCCTTGTACTCCGTAAGTATATTCACGATAGAAAATCACTTCCGGATTGCCAGCCAAGTCATCTGTAGAAAAAATGGCATTATAATCGTTTCCAACCCCAAATTTACTATTTCCCATCACAACTTCGGCTCCATCTATTGCACCTTGGAAGAATGCTTTCAAGTCGGTATCAGATACCTTTTGCGATTCCGGTCCAACGGTAGTACCATGATACTTCAACCAAGTGGCATGATACAACATATCTCGTGACATATAAGCAGCTACTACATATCTATTAACCTGACGCTTAGTATCGTCAACACGCACATTTGCCAACGCATATTGATAATCCTCCAATATTTTTTGGGCAACAGTCAGATATGAATCACGATCCTTATAAAGTTCTGCCTCATCTTTAAACGGATCAAGCACTCTATCTATAAAGGGTACTCCACCATAAAGTTTCGTCATTGTACTATAAGCCATGGCACGGAAATAACGTGCTATACCTGTCCAATGATTTTTGGCTTCATCAGATATATTCATACCTTTAATCTTTTCGATCATGACATTAGCTTTATACACTACATCGAAGCCCACACTCCAAGGATTTGCTTTTTCAGTCCCTTCCGCATTCGAATCAGTAGTAGCTGACGTCGGGAAGTTACGATAACCACCGCCAAGAGTTAAAAAATCATCTGTAAAGTTATCACCGGAAAAGTATCCACCGAAAATGGTATAATCAGTTCCATAACCCGTATAATAGTTTGAATAGAAATCCTGTGCATACGTACGCAGAGACGTTTCGTTTAACCAATAAGTATCATTGGTTTGTTTGTTCTGCGGATCCCTGTCAAGAAAATCCTCGCAACTAGTAAAAGCTGCCAGTAACAGGGCACAACTAATATATAATATGTTTTTCTTCATAATCTGTATATTATAAATGATTATAAGCTAAGTTGTAAACCAAATGAAATTGATTTCTGATACGGATAACTACGTCCAAAATTACGTTGATCGGCAGCAGTACCTACATAACGAACACCAATTTCCGGATCAATATCCGGCTTGACGCCACTAATAGTGAATAAGTTTTCACCGGTAAAATAGATACGTAGATTTTGTATCTTTACTTTGCTGAGCAGTGTCTTCGGCAGTGAATAGCCTACTGTCAATGTCTTGCATCGCAAATATGCCATATTCAACATATAACGGTCGTTTATCTGATAGTTACCCGTAGTTGCTTGGCCGTAGGTCATTGGACGTGGATAAAATGCACTTTGGTTTTCGGGAGTCCAATAATCTTCCGCGCCTTCATAATAAGGTTCACCACTGGTGAAGCCCGGTAAGACCTGATTACCTGCGGCCCAAAGATTATTCTTCAATACGCCTTGGAAGAAAATATTAAAATCAAATCCTTTATAAGCAGCATCAAAATTAAATCCTACTTGATAACGTGGTAAAGCATTACCAATAATACTCATATCACCCGGATCATCAGTAGCAGTTCCTTTGGTTATTTTTCCATCCGTCTTTCCATCTTTTCCAGGCAGATCTTTATAAAGCACATCACCCGGAGCAAAACGATAATTCTTAGGGAATACCTGAGTCTGGTCGGGGATATTACTCTTCAAAGTTCCATCTGCATTGAAGTCGGCATCAGTAAGGAAACGGTCAAATTGAAGTCCCCAAATATCTCCGAGTCGCATACCTTCCTGATAGTAAGTAGTACTCCACCAGCCTGTACCATCGCCACCATAAGCAGGCATACGAGTGTTATTTGTCCACTTGGTAACCTTAGTCGTGTAATCCGAAACAGAAGCTCCAACACCGATTGTAAGACCATTTTTAAAGCTATGGCGATAATCAACCGCCAATTCCCATCCCGGAGTTTCAATAGCTCCCATATTCTGATAGGGGGCGGTAGCTCCTAATGTCCAAGGTACATTCGCAGTAGTAAGAATATCAGTTGTCTTACGATTATACCAGTCAAAAGTTACCCCCAAAACATCATCAAAGAAACGCGCGTCAAAACCGAAGTCAAGAGTAGAAACTTTTTCCCAATGCAATTCGGAAGATACAATTGTAGGCATACCGGTGGACTGTACCTTCTGCCCGTCAATAATCCAACTATCTTGGGCAGTAGACAGAGTAGAAACAAAACGGTCCGTACCGACATCCTGATTACCGATGGTTCCCCAAGATCCTCTCAGTTTCAATGTGCTCAAATAAGGTTTCAAAGCCTGCATGAAAGGTTCTTCAGAAATACGATAACCGGCTGACATAGAAGGGAAGAAAGCAAAACGTTGTCCGGAAGGGAAACGTGACGAACCGTCGTAACGGCCATTCAGTTCCACCATATAACGGTCTTTATATGAATAGTTTATACGGCCGAAGAAACCTGCTACAGCCCACCATGTATGGTCACTACTTGTAGTCTGGTCACCGGTAGCCATATTCAGCTCAGGCTTCTCAGTCGAAAGTAAGCCCATTCGTTTTCCCCAGAAATATTTATATTCGCTTTTCTCAATATTCGAACCGGCCATCACCTTGAAGTCATGATCTTTGATACGCTTACCATAAGTCGCTACAAAGTTACCGGTCAAGGTTTCAGTACGGCCATTTATCATTTGTACAAAATCGTGAGAGGCAGCTACATAATTAGAATATGAGTTCTTAAATGCCTCTAATGAGTTATAAGCAGTAAATACGTTGTATCCTGCTACCAAGCTGGGTGTTCCATATTTATGCTCACGGGTTTCTATTGAACTGTATACACCATCAATATCAATCGTCAGCCCCTCAATAGGTTTAATTGTTGCACCACCGCTTAAACGTACATACTCACGTTCCTTGGTCTGTTTTGGAGCAGACTTCAATTCAGTCAATGCGCTACGAAATTCTTTACCATCAAGGGTTCCATACGGATAAACCGGTTGCCAGCGATAAAGATAATACATAGCATCATATAAATCAGAATTATAATTGTAAGGCTTGTCAAAGTCTGCACGAGTATACATCACAGCCACACGAACAGAAATATATTTATTCAAGTCAGAATTTAGAGAAATATTTCCATTGTAACGTGTGTACTCGTCAGAATTGATTTTAGTCAAACCCTCTTGATGGATATATCCCAAAGATATGTTATAGTTCGTTTTTCCATTACCGCCATTTAACGAAACATTATGACTTTGTTGAGGCATCCAGTTTTTGATGTACATATCATACCAGTCCCATGTACGGTACATGTGCATACCTGTTCCGTCCCAATCAAAGTCACGGCCTTCTACAATTTCAGGACCAAATTGGTTACCAAAACCATATTTTTCCCAATAATCTTTCATTTTAGCAACGCCTGCTTCATCTATAACGAGGTTACCAATCACACTATAACTATTAGCAGGAGTTACTCCATTCTGAACACCTTTCAGGTTAATATCAGCCTGTTGCCATCCGGGTAATTGTTTCGGCGTCACGGTCGGTGTACGCCAAGCAAAGTTGTTAGAGTATTTCACAGAAAGGCGTTCATGCTTTTGTTTAGACTTGGTAGTAATGAGTACTACACCAAAAGCTCCACGTGCACCATAAATAGAAGCAGAGGAAGCGTCTTTCAAGACTGAGATACTTTCTATATCATCAGGATTTACTAATGAAATATCGGTAATTTCTACGTTATCGACCAAGATAAGCGGATTAGCACTACCACTTGGCGAACCAACACTACCACGAATCTTGATGGTTGGAGCACCACCGATTTCACCTGAACTTGTAGTTACCGTCAGTCCCGGTACCGCACCTTGCAAAGCACGACCGATATCAGTAATAGGACGGCTGTCTATAGCTTTATTAACATCAACAGAAGCGACCGCACCGGTCAAATTCACCTTCTTCTGTGCGCCATAACCTACAACTACAACTTCATCCAGCAATTCCGTATCATCTTTTAAAACTACTTTCAGAACAGGAGCCGCTTTCACATCTTGTGTAGTAAATCCCACGAAAGAAACTTGTATTGTAGCTCCCGGCTTCACATTCATTTTAAATTTTCCATCCAAGTCTGTTATACCACCATTAGTTGTGCCTTTTTCTATGACATTAGCACCAATAATAGGTTCACCCTTAGTATCTACAACTGTAACGGTCGTAGAAATGGTTTGCATCTGCTCCAATACTCCATGCGAGCCGGCAGACGTAGTTTGTGTAGCCAACACATTGCCACTGCCTAAAAACAGCGCACTGATTGCTACCGCAGTGAGGAGTTTGCTATTAGCTAATCCTCGTCTTTTACGATCTTCATTCATAAGTGATTGATGATTTTTTAAATTAAAATAGTTTCTCAAAATTAGGGTAAGGGGAAAATAATAAATCGGAATAATCAAATATATCCCGTATGTTTCTCAATTTACCATAGGCGCATCTTCATTTAAAGGTTCATTATCTATATATTATCTCTCTTTATATCTTCTTACCAAGTTCACGTGGAACTTAGTATGCGTTAATCTAAAATTTAATATATTCTAAATAACTTAACTTCGTTAGCGATTTTAAGAGACAAAGCTTGTTGTTAACAAAGACGTCAAAATCAAGAGGATATCTTTTGCTTGTTTCGACTTAGCAAAGATATATTATTATTTAATATCATGAACACTCATTTGCATATTTTTAACTTTATATTTATTGTTTTGCAAATTTACATGTTTTACACCTTATTATATGGAGAAGTTTAAGGTTCTTCAATATTCAATGAATGAAATTCTATCAATCCGTTCATGGGGGTTTCTTCGATAACTTCCAATTCTATCCCAAACTCATGGGCAACGTCCCGTAAAACATCTGAATAGCTATACGCTAATGAACCAACAAAGCGTATGGGATAATTCTTATAATCGTACTGGCATATATTCCGAGTAAAGAAACTCCTTAGATTGCTGGTTATCAGATTGTAGACATAATCGTCGTTCATATAGTCAGCCAAAAAGTATGATATAGTGGATAAGAATCGATTAGGAAATGGACGATTGTAAACAGACTCCATTACCTCATTAGGGCTAATGCGGAATTTCTCAAAAAAATCTGCCATTATATCTTTGGGTGCCAAGCCTTTTAATACATCCGACAGGAAGTATTTACCCATTACAGCTCCACTGCCTTCATCACCTAATATGTAACCGCCGGCTTTTACATTCTTTACTACAATTTTCCCATCATAAAAACATGAGTTAGAACCGGTTCCTAAAATGCAAGCAATGCCTGCTTCGCATTTAAACAAACCGCGGGCAGCAGCAAGAAGGTCGCTTTCTACTTGAATGGGAGTTTTAAACTGGGCTACTAATGAAGCCCCCAATATATTCTTTTTTTCATGCGAGGTACAGCCGGCACCGTAATAGTAAACTTGCTCCAATTTCTTTTTGAAGAATATTTCAGGGAGACCTAATCGCACGCTTCGGCTAATCTCTCTTCTTGTTTGAAAGAAAGGATTCAATCCCTCAGTGAAAACACGCTGTATGAGGTGATTATCTTCAACCAAAGCCCATTCAGTTCTTGTAGAACCACTTTCTGCTATTAGTTTCATAAGTAGTTGGATTTAGAATTGAATACAAATATATAGCTTTTTTTAATCTTTGCAAGGGCTAATCTCATTTTTTTGATACCTACGTTCTATCATTGCATTTATGAAACTTCAAAAGAAACGCCTAGAGAAAAATAAACTCAAGCAACTAAACAAAAGTTTGCACATTCCGCCTCCACACCTCCACATTTTTTCTACGTTCCCCTGTTCATGGGCTATAGAAGGTGCTATGGAAGCAAATTCAAGAGGTGGAAGCAAAATTTGCTTCCACCTCTAATTCCAGCATTATTTATATGTAATCTACTGATTGTCTGAGTTTAGTCTCGATCCTGCCACATAAATGGGATGCATCATTGAATTCTTATTTTCCAGTTTTTCTTCGTTGCGAAGACGACGGATGCATGCCATTGCTGTAGAGCGTGGCATTCCGCAAATTCTTTGGAAATCACTTCGAGTCATAAATGCATGAGCTGAGAAGTAGTTCTTCAGGCGCTTATCAATTTCGGCTTCAGTAAGTCTTTTGGGGAATTGATTCAGTTTCAGGGGATGTACCTTGATACTACCGACTTGATTTTTCAATTCCTGATCGGCACGGAATTTGATTGCTTTCAGTTTTACTTTTGTCGTTTTGCGTTTTGTGGTCAGGGTCACCGGTTCGGTGCAAGTTAGTACCGGATGAAAATAGCCAATACCGTCCAGATGAACTTGACGTCCGTCCGCAAGGTCCTCGCCTAAAATATGCGACAATGCGTCGAGTACTGCTGTGACATCGGTTTCGGTTAGCGAACAGCGTACCTGAATGCGCCGCCGCAGTTCGTTAGTAGTAGTTGAGCCATTCAGAAGAATGCGCGGATGCAGGGTCTTCTCTTCTTCTTGTTTGCCCGAGGGGGTTGGATTCTCGTACCAGTCAAATGAAATTGCCATTGTTTGATTCGTTTTTAGTTGGTTCTTAATACGTTAATGCCTTGTGTGGAATAGATGTAGCATACGTGCAGTATTCGTCGAAGACCTGTACTTTATAAGAGGCTAACAAATGTTAGCTTTTCCGTTGACTATAGCTATCGTTTTTGTTGACAAATGACAACAGAAAGGACAACTAATGACAGCCTCTTGTAAACTCCTGTGCAAAGGTAAACAAACTATAAGACAAAAGCAAAGAAATGCAGGTACTTATCATAAACAAAGCGTGTATTTCCCGACATAAACCACAGTGATTGAATTAATAATATTATTATTAATAAAAAGCAGTAAAAAGACTTGCATTCCGCTGCTTCATGTAGTATCTTTACGTGAAATATATGTTATTCAAAATGAATAGAAAGACAATGAAAATTACACTGATCAGAGAAGAGAAAGAGAGTGGAAAAGAAGCTCTCACCACCCTCGAAGAGTATGCTCTGATAGAAAAGCTGAAAACCGAAACCAAAGCTGCCCATGTGACGGCACTGCGTAACATCATTCCCCAATTGGAAGGCACAAACTCCCGATACGAATACCTGGACAGATTACCCCGCATTTATCCTGCCATGGAATGTACCCGTACCAAGGATGGTGAACGGCGAATGAAGAACTATAACGGGCTGATACAACTGGAAGTGAACCGTTTGGCAAATGCCAATGAGGCCGAACTGGTGAAACAACAAGCTGCCTTATTGCCTCAAACTTTTGCCGCCTTTTGTGGTTCGAGCGGACGAAGTGCCAAAATTTGGGTACGGTTCACCCTGCCTGAAGATAAACTGCCGAAACGGGAAAGCGATGCTGTGTTGTTTCACGCTCATGCCTACCGCCTGGCTGTGAAATGTTATCAACCGCTACTGTCGTTCCCTATCAGTTTGCAAGAACCTTCGCTCCATCAAAGCTGCCGCATGACTTTGGACGAACAGCCTTACTACAATCCCGCCGCTATAGCTTTTTGTTTGGAACAGCCCCTCAACATGCCCGAAGAAGAGACTTACACGCAACGAAAACAGACGGAGAAGAATCCTCTCCGTCGCCTGGCACCGGGTTACAAGACATCCGATACATTCACCCTGCTTTTTGAAGCTGCTTTGAACCGCGCTTATCAGGAGTTGGAAAATTGGAAGCGGGGCAACGATCTGCGCCCGTTGTTGACGCATCTTGCCGAACATTGTTTTAAAGCGGGCATTCCCGAAGAAGAAGTGGTACGGCAAACCCTGATGCACTATTACCGTGAAGCGGATGAACCGATTGTGCGCATGACATTGCACAATCTCTATCACGAACTCAAAGGGTTCGGCGGGAAAAGTAGTTTGACCAAGGAACAAGAGACTTCCTATCTATTGGAAGAGTTTATGAACCGTCGCTATGAATTCCGGTACAACACCGTGCTGGACGAATTAGAGTACCGTCAACGGGATTCCATTCACTTTTACTTCAAGCCTGCCGACCAGCGGGCACGTAGCACCATCGCACTCAATGCATTGAAAGAAGGCATCCGGGTATGGGACCGGGATGTCGCCCGTTTTTTGTCTTCGGACTACGTACCATTTTTCAATCCCGTAGAAGAATATCTTTACGATACCGGGCGCTGGGACGGGAAAGACCGCATCCGTGCGCTTGCCGACCTCGTGCCTTGTCACAATCCTTACTGGCGGGAATTGTTCTATCGCTGGTTTCTGGGTGTAGTTGCCCATTGGCGGGGACTCGACAAGCAGCACGGCAATAATACTTCTCCACTGCTCGTTGGTCCTCAGGGATTTCGCAAGTCCACCTTTTGCCGCATTATTCTGCCGCCTGAACTTCGTTTCGGGTATACGGACAGTATCGATTTTAAAAGCAAACAGGACGCTGAACGTAGTTTGGGACGTTTTTTACTTATCAATATTGATGAATTCGATCAAATCAACGCCAACCAACAAGGTTTTCTGAAGCACTTGTTGCAAAAGCCGGTTGCCAATCTGCGCAAGCCTTACGGAACTGCTATTCAGGAGATACGCCGTTATGCTTCGTTTATCGGCACCAGCAATCAGAAGGATTTGCTGACCGATCCCAGCGGTAGCCGCCGTTTTATCTGTATAGAGGTGACCGGCCCTATCAATACAAATGTCACTATTAACTATCGCCAACTCTATGCCCAAGCCATGAACGATATCGTAAAGGGCGAGCGCTATTGGCTGGATGATGACGACGAATCTATATTGAAGCAAATGAATCGGGAGTTCGAGCAGGTAGATGCGTTGGAGCAACTGTTTCTGAGTCATTTCCGCGCAATCGAAGGTGATGAAGAAGCCGGCAAATGGCTGACACCCATGCAAATAATTGCCGCTTTGCAAACAAAGACAAAGGATAAGCTGGCTATCAATAAAGTAGCCGCATTCGGAAGGACGCTACGAAAACTTGAAATCCCAAACAAAAAGGCCAGGCAGGGGACGCTTTATCACATTGCAGAACTAGAATAAAAAACAACTTCGAGGTGGAGGCAAATTTGCTTCCACCTTTTTTTTGTTGCTTCCACAGCGTTGGTAATGCCGATGAATAGGGAGATACAGTAGATGTGTGGAGGTGTGGAGGCAATTTTGTAAAACCCTGTTTCAGTTTCTTCAATATCGAATGGGCCCTCTATATTTTATAGGTTTATTTAGTTCCACGTGAACTTGGTAAGAAGATATAAAGAGAGATAATATATAGATAATGAACCTTTAAACTTTAAAAATGCCTATGGTAAAACAACATCCTAAAAAAAGTGGATAATTTAGTACTACTCCAGCCTGAATATCCTCACCCCAATTTCCAGAGAACCTAATTTAATAATATCAAAATCATCAATCGTTTATGAATGAAGAACGCAAAAGACGAGGATTAGCAAACAGCAGAATCCTCACAGCAATGGCTATTAGCGCATTGCTTTTAAGTAGCGGTAATATATTGGCTACCCAAAGTACCATAAGCTACTTACATGAAGTAACAGAACAATCGCAAGTACAAGCAGTAACCGGCTTAGTCACAGATGCTTCGGGAGAGCCTATTATAGGGGCAAGTGTCGTAGAAAAAGGAACCACCAACGGCATCATGACAGATCTTGACGGTAAGTTCACTTTAAATGTGAAATTAGGCAGTATCCTGCAAATATCATTTGTCGGTTATCAGACACAAGAAGTGAAGGCAGCCAAAATGATGAAAGTTGTTTTAAAAGAGGATGCCGAACTACTGGATGAGGTGGTTGTAGTGGGTTATGGCACACAAAAGAAGGCTAACTTGACCGGTGCCGTTTCTACGGTTGATGTCAGCAAGACTTTGGAAGCTCGTCCACAATCCGACGTAAGTAAAGCATTGCAAGGTGTTGTTCCGGGATTGACCATTTTAAACTCCAGTGGCGAGTTGAATGCTAAACCTACCATTACTATTCGTGGTACCGGTACTTTGAGTAACAGTGCCAAGAGTAATCCATTAATTGTGGTAGATGGGGTAGCTATGGAAGACATTTCTTACTTAAATCCTAATGATATTGAGAACGTTTCCGTGCTGAAAGATGCCGCTTCCACTTCCATTTATGGCACACGCGCTGCATTTGGCGTAATTTTAATTACAACCAAATCGGCCAAGAAGACTGACAAGGTTACCGTCAACTATACTAACAACTTTTCTTGGGACACTCCCAGTATTCTACCTAATTTCCCGGATGTAGCTACACAAGCCAGAGCTTTACGTGCTGCCAATCAACGCATGGGCGTAGAGAACGAGTTGTTCGGCATGTATATGGATGATGACTTCATTGCCAAAGCAGATGCATGGAAACAGCGTCATGGTGGAAAAGCTGGTTATCGCGAAATGATTCCGGGCGATGACTTTGATCTTGACCCGGTAACCGGTAAAGGTTTGTATTATGCAGACTGGGACGTTGTAGGTATTATGTTCCGTGATTGGAAACCCGCACAAAGCCACAACATATCCGTCCAAGGTACAAGCGGAAAAACCTCTTATTTTCTCTCTTTCGGTTACAACAAAGAAGAAGGCATAATGGAATTCAATCCTAACAAATTGAGTAAATACAATGCAAACATCAATGTAACTTCCGACATTACAGATTGGTTAACCGTAGGTGGACGCTTCAGCTATAATGACAAGATTTATACAGAACCGGCCACCCGCCGTTATACTTATCAGTATATGTGGCGTTGGGGTAGTTTCTTTGGCCCTTACGGGACGTATCAAGGTTATGACATGAAAAACGATATCGCTTATCGTAAACAAGCCGGTGACGACAAAACCAATGACTCTTATACCCGTATCGGTGGTTTTGCAAAAGCCAAACTATATAAAGGTTTGACTTTGAATGCCGATTATACTTTCAACATCCGTAACTCCAATCAAAAGCAAGCCAATTTACCGGTTTCTTGTCTGAACTCTTGGGGAGGTAGTGTTACAGCACCAAGTTATGCATCAGATCCTTCGGCAAGTTATCTTTATCAAGAAAGCATTCGCGACAATTCGTACGCATTCAATATATATGCAAACTATGAATTTAGTTTAGCTAAAAAGCACAACTTCAACGTCATGGTAGGTGCCAATGCCGAAGAAGGTGAATATCAAATGCATTGGAGCCAACGGAAAGGCTTATTGGATAGCAATCTCCCGGAATTCGGTTTGGCCACAGGCGACCAAACAGTAGGTGGAGAACATAGCGAATGGGGTACAGCCGGTTGGTTCGGACGTATCAACTATGACTACAATGGCATTTGGCTGTTAGAATTGAACGGACGTTATGACGGTTCTTCCAAATTCCCGTCAAGCGATCGTTGGGCATTCTTCCCTTCGGGTTCTGTCGGCTACCGATTCAGTGAAGAAGCTTTCTTCGCTCCGCTGAAACACGTGGTGAGCAACGGTAAGTTGCGCGGTTCTTATGGCGAAATAGGTAATCAGGCTATCGGTGATAATATGTTCATCTCCACGCTTGCCAGAAAGACAGCCACTACTACTTACTGGTTAGATTCTTCCGGTAATAAAGTCTCTGCTTACGATCTTCCGTCGCTTGTTTCTTCTACTTTGAAGTGGGAACGTATTCAAACATTAGATCTTGGTTTAGACTTAGGCTTATTGAACAATGAAATCAACATATCGTTTGACTGGTACCAACGTACTACCAAAGACATGTTGGCTCCGAGTAAAGTAATGCCGCAGGTATTGGGTGCAGATGCTCCGAAAGTAAACGCAGGTACACTGAGAACTCGCGGTTGGGAAATGAGTATTGACTGGCATCATACTTTCAAGGAAGTAAATGTATATGCCAATGTTAGCATAGGTGACTTCAAAACAGTGATTACCAAATGGGACTCTGATTCTAAGCTGCTGAACTCCAATTACAGCGGTAAAGTTTACGGTGATATTTGGGGCTTTGAAACAGACCGCCTCTTTACCAAAGACGATTTCAACGCCGATGGTTCTTACAAAGACGGTATCGCTTCACAAAAAGGCTTAGAACAAAACGGTTTTGTGTATGGGCCGGGCGACATTAAGTTCAAGAATCTAGATGGCAATAATGTTATCGACGGGGGAAAAGGTACAGCCGATGATCATGGTGACTTAAAAGTTATCGGTAATACAACTCCTCGCTACCAATATGGTTTTCGTTTGGGTGGTAATTGGAAAGGATTCGATCTTGACGCATTCTTCCAAGGCGTAGGTAAACGTGATGTTTGGTCAACCGGTGCATTTGTCCTCCCGATGTCTCGCGGTGCCGATGCAATCTATGAGAACCAAACTGATTACTGGACTGAAGAAAACCAAAACTCAAACGCCTACTATCCACGCATGTGGGCAGGCAATAGCAGCAAAGGTACTATTTCTACACTGGAAAGTGGAAATCACAACTTTTATCCACAAAGCAGATACTTAGTGAATATGGCTTACTTGCGTTTCAAGAACCTTACTGTCGGTTACACACTACCGCAGAACTTGACAAGAAAGGCTTATATCGATAAGGTTCGCGTTTATTTCAGTGCCAACAATATCTGCGAACTGATAAATAAGAGTAAGGCTCCCGTTGACCCGGAAATCAATTCACAAGAGACTGACGAGCCAACCAACGGAACTTGGGGACGTATCGACCCGATGTATCGCACCGTATCATTCGGTTTACAAGTTACTTTCTAACATCAGTCATTCATTTAAAACAAAGAATATTGTATGAAAAGAATTAATTATATAATAAGTTTAGGTCTGCTGTCACTCTCTGCACTAACAAGTTGTGATAGTATATTGGACAAAGGTCCATTGGATAAATTCACGAATGATAACTTCTGGACCAGCGCAAGCAATGTAGAAGGTTATGCCAATACTTTCTACAATGAATTTACAGGATATGGCAACGGTGGTGGTGCCGGACTTTTCTACTACAAGACTTTATCTGACGACCAAGCCGGAAACTCTTTTGCCGATTGGACTCACAAGGATAATTTAACGAGCAACAGCACATGGAAAAATTCATATATAGAGATCCGCCGTGCCAACGTTATGTTGGAGAATATTTCTAAAATTGCAGAAACAGACGCCGTTAAGAATCATTGGACTGGAGTAGGTCGTTTGATGCGTGCTTATGAATATTTCAGTTTGGTACGTATGTTTGGTGATGTTCCATATACAGACAAAGCCTTAGACATTACAGACGAAGGTATTATCTACGGCCCACGCAACAATCGTGATGAAGTAATGGATAAAGTGTTGGAAGACTTGAATTTTGCAGCGACCAATATTAATGATGTCAACAGCAAAACAACTTGGAACCGTTCTATGGCTAATGCTATGAAAGCTGATATTTGTTTGTGGGAAGGAACCTTCCGCAAATATCGTAGTGCAAGCGACGGACAACCCGCCGCTGATGCAACCGGTGCACAGAAGTTTTTAACTGCTTGCAAGGAAGCATGTGCAGCTATTATGGCAAAGGACTATAAATTGAATAGTTCCTATCAAGGAAACTACAATTCTATTGACTTAAGCAAGAATCCTGAAATGATCTTCTACAAAGCATATAAGCAATCTTTGCTAACGCACTCGTTGATTGATTACACTTGTACTTCTACTCAAATGAGCGGCATGTCAAAAGATGCATTTGATGCTTACTTATTTACAGATGGTAAACCATTAGCCTTAACCACCAAAGACAAGAACCTTGTAGCGCCGATGGTAAATGGGAAACTCTCGTTAGTTGACATGCTTGCAGTACGTGACAAACGTTTAAGTGAAACTATCGACCCGGTTTTGCTTTACAATGGTAATAGCAACCAACGTTTTGCTGGCGATATGGAACAAACCTCTTCTACAGGCTACGGTGTTGCCAAATATGATAACGGAACTATTCCTTTAGCTTTCCGTAATCAAACAAGCAGTAACTATACGCATGCACCCATTTTCTGGCTTGCCGTTGTTTATCTGAACTACGCAGAAGCTTGCGCTGAGTTGGGTAATATTACGCAGTCTGATCTGGACAACAGTATCAATTTACTAAAAGATCGTGCAGGCCTGCCCCGCCTAAACACAACTGTCGACTTCTCTGACCCTGCCAACAATCATAATGTAAGTGATTTGATCTGGGAAATCCGCCGTGAGCGCCGCTGCGAACTGATGTTTGACAATTGGTTCCGCTATTGGGATTTGATTCGCTGGCATCAACTTGACAAATTAGATTCAGCCAAGTACCCCAATATTTTATTAGGTGCTAACGTTAAAAATGATCCTGCCTGTGAAGCTGATAAAGTCGGCGACTGGATTGATGGAAGTAAAGGACATGCAGCTCGTGATTTTGATAAGAAGTACTATCTGTATCCTATTCCATCGGGACAAAGTGACTTGAATCCACAATTACTACCGAATAATCCGGGCTGGTAAAACTATAACAAAAAAGATTCATTATATAGAATCTTCTATTTGGATTTAAACAAGCGTTCATTCATTTTACACTTTCAGAGTACAAATGAATGAACGCATTTATTTTAACTAAACACCAAATATTATGAAAGTCAAACAGAGTCCTTAACAAGACTTTTATTTGCAAAAGAAGATTGATAATACCAAAAATATCAAAATAAGTGTTTTTGATATTAAAATAAAGTCTATCTTTGTTGCAGATAAAACCTCCTTATACAATACTATTATGAAGAAACTGCTACTTTTAGCTTTTATGTTGTGTATCACTCTCTTGTGCCAGGCACAAAAAGAACGGGTTATCTTAGGTGATGAACAGACTTCCGAGTATTTTCCTATCTTAAAAGGAAAACGAATTGCTATCTTCTCTAATCATACGGGAATGGTAGGGAATAAACATATACTGGATATCCTGCTAGAAAACAAATTCAATGTAGTAGCTATTTTCTCGCCCGAACACGGTTTTCGAGGAGATGCTGATGCGGGTGAACATGTATCCAGTTCGGTAGATAAAAAGACCGGAGTACCTATCCTTTCTCTTTATGATGGTAAATCGGGTAAGCCGAGCGAAGCCTCCATGCGAAAATTTGATATTCTGGTAGTAGATATTCAGGACGTTGGTTTGAGATTCTATACTTATTACGCCTCCATGTGCCGATTGATGGATGCATGCGCGGAATACAATCGTAAAGTATTGATACTAGATCGCCCCAATCCGAACGGACATTATGTAGACGGCCCCCTATTGGATATGAAATACAAATCAGGAGTGGGTTGGTTGCCTATTCCCGTTGTCCACGGCATGACATTGGGAGAACTGGCATTGATGGTGAACGGTGAGCGCTGGTTACCCGGTTCTCGTGTGTGCGACTTAACTGTAATTCCTTGTAAGAATTATACGCACCAAACGATGTACAGATTGCCTATCCCTCCATCACCTAATCTGCCGAACATGACATCTATCTACCTATACCCGTCTACCTGTTACTTTGAAGCAACCCCGGTAAGTTTGGGTAGAGGAACCGACCTTCCATTTCAGGTGTATGGACATCCCAATATGACCGGTTATGAATATAGCTTCACTCCGCGCAGCATTCCGGGCGCCAAGAATCCGCCGCAGTTGAACAAACTCTGCCACGGCGTGAACTTGAGTAAGATGAGCGATGAAGAGATATGGAAACGCGGCATTGACTTAACTTATGTGATTGATGCCTACAAGAATCTGAACATGGACGACCACTTCTTCCGCCCTTTCTTTGAACTGCTGATAGGTACCGACTATGTACGCAAAATGATAGAAGAAGGCAAAAGCGCCGATGAAATCAAAGCGATGTGGCAAGGCGATGTAGAGAAATTCAAGTTGCAACGCAAACCCTATTTGCTTTACAAAGAATAATTTTTAATTAAATGAAGAACGAAAAATTAAGAATGAAGAATTTGGCTGCGCGCTCATGCCGCATGGTAATTCTTCATTCTTAATTCTTAAATCTTCATTCTTCATTCTTAAATTCTTAATTTAAAACATATGACTACAGCTCTGATCGTACTTGCGACAATTGCCTTCTACTTTGCACTTCTTTTCGTAATCTCTTGGGTTACGGGGCATAAGGCAGACAATGCCGGTTTCTTCACCGGAAACCGTAAATCACCGTGGTACATGGTAACCATTGCTATGATTGGTGCCAGTATATCAGGTGTGACATTTATCTCTGTGCCGGGCGCTGTACTTGCAGGAGGATACTCTTACATGCAAATGGTTCTTGGTTTTTTTGTAGGAGCAGTAGTCGTTGCGCTTGTGCTTATACCGATGTTCTATAAGATGAACCTTGTTAGTATCTACGGTTATTTGGAGAATCGTTTCGGGCTTTCTTCGTATCGCACAGGCGCATGGTTCTTCTTTGTTTCTAAAATGTTGGGAGCATCCGTACGATTCTTTGTTGTATGTGTAGTATTGCAAACACTGGTTTTCGACCCGCTACATATACCATTCTCGCTTAACGTAGTACTAACGGTTGCATTGATTTGGTTATACTCTTTTCAGGGAGGTGTGAAATCTCTGATTTGGACGGACTCTTTAAAGACATTCTGTCTTATTTTGTCAGTGATCTGCTGTATCATATTCATTGCAAACAGCCTCAACCTGGGTTTCCTCGAATTGCCGGCAGCCGTAGCCAGCCATCCTACCAGTCGGGTATTCTACTTCGACGATCCTAATAATGGACATTATTTCTGGAAACAGTTCATTGCAGGTATATTTATGATTGTGGCCGCCACCGGGTTGGATCAAGACTTGATGCAACGCACGCTGAGTTGCAAGAACTTTCGTGATTCGCAAAAGAATATGATTCTTAGCTCTTTCATACAAATCTTTGTAATCGGTCTATTCCTCGTATTAGGAACACTGCTTTATATGTATGCCGATACTCATTTGGCAAGCGAAGGCAAGATAGCAGGTGACGCACTTTTTGGAAAAATCGCCTGGAGTGACGGATTTCCCTTGTTTATCGGTATCATATTTATCATCGGGCTGATAGCTGCCGCATATTCGGCTGCCGGTTCGGCTCTCACCGCACTTACTACCTCATTTACCATCGATATACTGAAAGCTAACGAAAAACAAAAAGATCAGGACCTGACTCTAACACGCAAACTCGTACATTTCGTAATGTCACTACTGATGGTTATCGTGATTGTCATTTTCTACGAGATGAATGACAATAGCGCAATCAACGCCGTCTATAGCCTCGCAGCCTACACCTACGGTCCCATTTTAGGTATGTTCATCTTCGGCATGGCTTGCAAGAAACCTGTATATGATCGTTGGGTGCCCATTGTTGCAGTGATGTCCCCGGTTATCTGCTACATTCTTCAAAGCAATAGCGAAAAATGGTTTAATGGTTACCAGATCAGCTTTGAACTACTTATTATTAACGCACTCATTACCGCATTCGGACTTTGCCTATTGATTAGAAAAAAGAATAAAGAACAATTAATTTAACACATCATCATGAATGTAAGACGTCTTTTTTTACTTTGTTTGCTCGCCACCTCCCTCCTCCCCCAGAAGGGAGGTGCGCAAGAGCTTCCGACGGAAACCCGCCGGGAAATCGGTAGGTTTTTGGATGCCACCGCACGAAAGGAAGTTTCGGTAGGACGTATAAAGATTGACTCTGTAGCTTTAGAAGGAAATACCTTGCAGTTGTTCGCTAATATGAACTGTGCTTATATTCCCTTTCGGGAAGACAATGTCGCCGCCATCTACAAAGGTGTAAGTTCTTTGCTCCCTGCCGGATTTGCCAAATACAACCTGCAAATCCGCACGAACAATCGCTCTATCGAGGAACTCATTCCCCAAGCTTTACGCAGTAAAAAAGACAAAAGAGCCAAAACATTCAATCCCACTACAACAAAGCCTTTAGTGACGGAAGTTTCTGCACCATACACCCCTACAAACGGGTTACAGAACCGTCATATAGCTTTGTGGCAAAGCCACGGGTACTACTATGAACAAAAACTTGCCCGCTGGGAATGGCAACGTGCCCGTATCTTCCAGACAGTAGAAGATTTGTATACCCAAAGCTATGTACTGCCTTTCCTCGTACCGATGCTGGAAAATGCCGGTGCATACGTATTGATGCCCCGCGAGCGTGACTGCCAGTCTGAAGAGGTCATCGTAGATAATGACGGTTGCCTCAACAGTTCATCCATTTATACCGAAACGATTGCCGACAAAGCATGGACACAAGGAAACGGTAGTGGATTTGCCCATCTGCGTGACCAATACGTAGATTTTGAAAATCCGTTCAAAGAAGGAACCTTCCGCGCTATCGAAACAATCAAGAAAGGCAAAGAGAGTACTGCCGAATGGATTCCGGAGATTCCCAAGACCGGTCAATATGCCGTATATGTTTCCTACCAAACGCTAGCCAACAGTGCAGACGATGCACTCTATACCGTTTACCACAAAGGCGGTGTAACTCAGTTTAAAGTGAACCAGCAAATGGGTGGCGGCACCTGGATTTATCTCGGCACCTTCCGCTTTGATGCCGGAAAGAGCGCCGAAGGTAAAGTTACGCTAAGCAATCTATCAGCCAAAGCCGGCCGGGTGGTTACTGCCGATGCCGTAAAAATGGGTGGTGGCATGGGAAACATCGCCCGATACCTATCCGGCGAAGGCGCAACAGAGAACCTAAAAAGTTCCGACACCCGAAACCTGAAAGACCCAAGCAGCAAAGACAGCGCAGCCAATTCTTCATTCTTCATTCCTCATTCTTCATTAAAAAGTGGTTATCCTCGCTTTTGCGAAGCAGCCCGTTATTGGTTACAATGGGCGGGTATGCCAGATAGTATCTATTCTGACAGCCACGGTAAGAATGACTATACCGATGATTATAAAGCCCGTGGTATTTGGGTGAATTACCTTGCCGGCGGTTCATCGGTCAATCCTACCGAGAAAGGGCTGAATATCCCGGTGAATATGGCTTTTGCCTTCCATACGGACGCAGGTACTACATTGAATGATTCGATTATCGGAACACTTGGTATCTATTATACCGATGCCTATAATGAGGTTTTCTCTAACGGAGCCTCCCGTTACTTATCACATGACTTGACGGATCTGATTCAATCTACTATCGTGCGGGACATCCGCACACAATACGAACCGAACTGGACCCGGCGTGGCATGTGGAACCAATCTTACTACGAAGCCCGTGCGCCTCGTGTGCCGACTATGTTGTTAGAGTTGCTTTCCCACCAGAACTTTGCAGATATGCGCTATGGATTGGATCCGCGTTTCCGCTTTACGGTAAGCCGTGCTATCTATAAAGGCATGCTGCAATTCTTGTGTTCGCAATACAACATGGAATATGTTGTTCAACCACTTCCTGTAGATCACATGGCCTTACGCATGATGAATGAGAATGAAGTTGAACTGACCTGGCAGCCGGTAGCCGACCCTTTGGAGCCCACAGCCACGGCAGAGAAATACATTGTATATACCCGTATTGATGACGGCGATTTCGATAACGGAGTATTAGTGGATAAAAACAGTTATCGTACCACACTGCCGGCAGGTGTTGTATGCAGTTACAAAGTAGTGGCGGTCAACAAAGGTGGTAAAAGCTTCCCTTCTGAGATTTTATCGGCGGGACGTGCTTTCAATACAAAGGGTACGGTCTTAGTAATAAATGGTTTCAACCGAATCAGTGCGCCGGCAGATTTTATTGCAGCCCCGCCTGCTGATACGTTACTTGCCGGTTTTCTAGATGAGTTAGACCATGGCGTCCCTTATATTAAAGATATCAGTTATATCGGTAAGATGAAAGAATACCGCCGTTCCATTCCGTGGATGGATGACGATGCGTCGGGGTTCGGAGACAGTTATGGTAATTACGAAACACAGGTCATTGCAGGCAATACTTTTGATTATCCTGCCGTACATGGGGCAGCTATCCTGAAGGCGGGATATTCGTTCGTTTCTTGCAGTGATGAAGTTGTAGAGAAAAGACAAACATCTCTGAATGACTATCAGTTTATCGATCTTATCTTAGGTAAAGAGTGTCAGACGAAGATGGGTAGAGGCGGAGTCAATGCTTTAGAGTTCAAAACCTTTACTAAACCTATGCAAGATGCTATTACGGATTATTGCAACCAAGGCGGTAATATATTCGTATCCGGGGCATTTGTGGGTACAGATTTGTGGGATAACCGTCTTGCAATAGCTGAAGAAGCGGACAAGAAATTCGCTATGGACATACTGAAGTATAAATGGCGTGTAGGCCAGGCGGCGATTATGGGAAAGGTGAAGAGCGTAGATTCGCCGTTTGCTTCGCTTAACGGTAACTATTCTTATTACAATGAGTTAAACCCGAACTCATACATAGTAGAAGCACCGGATGCGATTGAGCCCGCAACCAAAGACGCACATACCATCATGCGGTATTCCGAAAATAATCTAAGTGCCGGGGTGGCCTATAAAGGCGCTTACAAGACTTGTGTATTGGGCTTTCCCTTCGAGTCGGTTCGCACCGGTTCAGAGAGAGACGCTTTAATGAAGGCAGTATTAACGTTCTTCGACGAGAATAAATAATATCTAATAAGACAAAAAACATCATCAATAAAACCAATCATCATCTATGAATCGAAGACTATTAATAATCATCCTGATTGCTTGCCTGCTCCCCCCCGGGGTGCAGGCACAGCACGGGAAATTCCGTTTTGCACAGTTGACGGATATCCATTTCAGCCCGAACAATCCGAACCCTACGGAGGATTTACTGCGTTCGGTGGCACAGATTAATGCAACCGACAGCATTGATTTTGTGCTGGTCACCGGAGATATTGCAGAAGAAGGCGACCGTGCTACGATGGAAAGAGTAAAGTCGTGCCTCGACCTGCTGAAAACAAAGTATTATGTAACTCTTGGAAACCATGAAACGAAGTGGAGCGACTCCGGCTGCACCGCATTCGGAGAGATCTTCGGCAGCGAACGCTTTGAGTTCGAGCACAAAGGTTTTCTGTTTCTGGGGTTTAATTCAGGACCGCTGATGCGTATGGCATACGGGCATGTAGTGCCTCAAGACATCCGCTGGATGACGGAAAGGATGAACGTTTATAACACAGGAAACTGTCAACTATCAACTATCAACTATCCACTTAACAAGCCGGTAATACTCGTTACCCACTACCCGGTGATGGAGGGTGATGTGGACAACTGGTATGATGTAACAGATGCTATCCGCCCCTATAACATCCGCCTGATAATAGGCGGACATTACCATAGCAATCGCAATCTGCGTTATGACGGTATCCCCGGCATCCTGATGCGCAGCAATCTACGGGATAAAGAAGAGAAGCCGGGGTATGGTATCTATGAGGTAACCGACGACTCCATCTTAGTTTATACCCAACGCATCGGAGAACCGAAAAAGCAATGGGCTGCTTTCTCTCTGACTCAGCCTTATTATGACCGTAACGGCAAAGCGGAAAAGTATCCGGACTTCAGCGTAAACAAAACCTACCCGCAGGTAAAAGAGCAGTGGATCGTTCAAACCGGTGCCGGCATATATTGCTCGCCCGCCCCGGATAAAGACAAAGTATTTACGGGCGACGACATGGGACGCCTGACCGCCTACTCGTTGAAGAATGGCAAGAAGCTTTGGAACTTCGAATCGGGTAAACGAATTGTAGGCACTCCGGCCGTAAGTGAAGGCATTGTTGTATTTGGTTCTGCCGACCGCCATATCTACGGGCTGAATGCCAATGACGGAAACCTTCTGTGGAAAGTAGAAGCTGAAGAACCGGTACTCGGAGCGGTAGCTATTGAAAACGGTATTGCTTACATAGGAGCTAGCGACCATACTTTCCGTGCGATAGACATACATACGGGAAAAGTTGTATGGGCATATACAGCTGTAAAAGGTTATATCGAGACTAAACCACTGATAACTGAAGACAAAGTAATCTTCGGCGCGTGGGATAATACGCTGTATGCACTGAACAAAGCAGACGGCAAAAAGCTGTGGAAATGGACCGGCGGACTGACCCGCATGCACTTCTCTCCCGCCGCCGTGTGGCCGGTAGCTGCCAACGGGAAAGTATTTATTACAGACCCGCAACGTGCCATGACTGCCATCGACCTGAAAACAGGTGATACCGTTTGGCGCACTTTCCGGTCTATGGTACGCGAAACAATCGGTTTGTCCGAAGATGGTGAACGTGTTTACAGTAAGACGATGAATGATAGCATTGTCTGCTACTCCACCCAAAGCGATACACCGAAAGAGTTGTGGGCATCCAATGTAGGTTTTGGTTACGAGCATGCGCCATCCATGCAGGTGGAAAAAGACGGTGTAATGTTTGGCAGTACCAAAGAAGGACTTATCTTCGCACTCGAAGCCAAGAGCGGTAAGGTGTTGTGGAAACACAAAATAGGTAATTCCCTCATCAATACGATAGTTCCACTGAGCGGACGGGAAGTTCTTTTCACGGCAACAAGCGGAGAAGTGGGACTTTTGAAAATTAAGAATTGAGAATTAAGAATTGAAAAATAATACTATTGATATGAAGACAATCAGTTGCTTTCTTCCTTACGCAGGAAAAGACCAAGTAGAGAAAACAGTAAAAGGACTCCAAGCTACGGGACTTGTAGGGGAGATCCGCTTAATAACCACCAACGCTTCGTTAAAATCGGAATTGCCGGACTGCGAGGTGTTGTTTGTGGACATGCCTAACAGCAGCGCAACCATGCATGCCGTGGCAGCAACGGCAAAAGGAGATTACATCTTGCTCTACACCAAAGAGACCACTCTCGAAATGGGTCTGTTTGCCTTGGAACGTATGATACATATTCTCGAAGATTCCAAAGCCGGTATGGTGTATGCCGACCATTATCAGATAGCGGACGGCAAGCAAACCAACGCCCCGGTGATCGATTATCAATTCGGTTCGCTGAGAGATGATTTCAATTTCGGTTCGGTACTGTTGTTCGACGCCAAGAAGTTCAAAGAAGCTGCCGGACGCATGAAGTCCGATTACAACTTCGCCGGCCTTTATGACCTGCGCCTGAAACTAAGCCAAAAAGCGGATTTGGTACACATCAACGAATATCTGTACAGCGAAGTAGAGAACGACACGCGCAAGAGCGGCGAGAAGATATTCGACTACGTGGATCCGAAGAACCGTGACCGCCAGATCGAGATGGAAGCGGCATGCACCGAGCACCTGAAAGAAATTGGCGGCTATCTGGCTCCTGAGTTCGAGAAGATAGAATTCTCCGCCGGTAACTTTGAATATGAAGCATCGGTCATCATTCCGGTACGCAACCGTATCCGTACGATTCGCGATGCCATCCAATCGGTATTGAGTCAGAAGACGAATTTCAAGTTTAATCTGATCGTCATCGACAACCACTCAACGGACGGCACCACCGAGGCCATCGACGAATTCAAGGCAGATGAAAGACTCATCCATATCATCCCCGAACGGGCTGACTTGGGCATAGGCGGTTGCTGGAACATGGGCGTGCACCATCCCAAGTGCGGAAAGTTTGCCGTGCAGCTGGACAGCGACGACGTATATGCGCACGACCAAACACTGGCTATCATGGTTCGTGCCTTCTACGAGCAGAATTGCGCCATGGTGGTGGGTACCTATATGATGACGGATTTCAATATGAATATGATTGCTCCGGGCATCATCGACCACAAGGAATGGACACCGGAAAACGGACGCAACAACGCCCTGCGCATCAACGGACTGGGCGCTCCGCGTGCCTTCTACACCCCGGTATTGCGGGACATCAAAGTGCCCAATACCAGCTATGGCGAAGACTATGCCTTGGGACTGAACTTCTCCCGCCGGTATCAGATAGGACGAGTGTACGAGGTAGTGTATAACTGTCGTCGTTGGGACGATAATTCCGACGCGTCACTGGATATTGTGAAGATGAACGGACACAATTTGTACAAAGACCGCATCCGCACTTGGGAGTTGCAAGCACGCGTGGCAATGAATAAAAAGAAGCAGTAACAGCTACGACACCCGTAGACGGTCAGCTACGACACTCGTAGACGGTCGGCTACGACACACGTAGACGGTAAGGTAATAAAAACAACAGTATGAATCAAACGATAAACAACCTTCTGACCGAACAAATGTCTACTTGGGAAACAGCACACAATAACTACGCTGCCCTCTCAGGAGTACAGGTAAAGGAACTGAATGTAAACGGTATTCCCTATAAAGTACAGTTCAATCCGGCACGCATTGTCTCGTCGGGAGCCAAAGTAGACGCCAAGTCCATACAGGAAAGAAAGTGTTTTCTGTGTCCGGCAAACTTGCCGCCTGCACAGAAAGGGATTCTTTTCGGAGGCCATTACAATATCCTCGTCAACCCCTTTCCCATCTTCCCCCGTCACCTGACGATACCGGAGATGGAGCATGTAGACCAACGCATCGCTGTACGCTTCGGCGATATGCTGGACTTGGCACAGGCATTGTCCGAATATACCCTGTTCTATAACGGTCCTCGATGTGGCGCTTCCGCCCCGGATCATGCCCACTTCCAGGCAGGTAACAAAGGCTTTATGCCCATCGAGAAAGATTGGCGGGGACAAGTGGCAGGCAAAGTTGCCGATTATGGAAAAGCCTCGCTTTGGTATCTGAATGACGCCCCCCGTGCCACCCTTGTCATCGAATCCGCTGATAAGAACGCCGCCTTGGACTTGTTCGAGATTATCTACCGTGCCATGCCCCTGAAGCCCGGCGAAGAAGAACCGATGATGAATGTACTCGCCATGTACGAAGCAGACAAGTGGACCGTGTTCATCTTCCCCCGCGCCCGACACCGCCCCGCCTGCTACACGGCCGAGGGCGAAGCCAATCTGCTGAGCAGTCCCGCTTCCGTTGATTTAGGCGGCGTGTTCATCACTCCGGTAGAAAAGGACTTCCTCAAGATCACCGCCCAAAACATCGGGCAGATTCTTGGTGAAGTTTGTCTGTCGCCCGCCGACTTCCACCAACTGAGACAACGTATCAAAGAACTCATTAAATAAAACGCAGTATGAAAGAGCCCAAAGTACATGTAGGCATCCTATTCGAACCCCAAATAGAGTTTGTCTTATTAAATCCGTATCGCATAGACGACACCGAAATCAGCGGCAAACAAGTCGTGACCTACGATCAAGGCAAGATACTCTGGAACGGACGCCGATATGACGAACTTCTGTTCGAACCCCTGCATGAAGCCACCGATGCCTTTGAGCTACTGGACGTCACCATCGGCATCAATTTTCATTGGGAGCGCAAGGAAGACCAACGCTTCCCGGGTGCCCTGAAAATCATTGCCGAAAACGGCAAGCTCACCGGCATTAACGTCATCCACGTAGAAGACTACCTCACCAGCGTCATCTCCTCCGAAATGAGCGCCACCGCCTCGTTGGAACTGCTGAAAGCCCATGCCGTCATCTCACGCAGCTGGCTGCTTGCACAGATGCAGAAAAACAAAGAACTGACAGAGACACAAACCACCTATTCCGCCTTTACACAGACCGAAGAAGAACTCATTCGTTGGTATGACCGTGAAGACCACACCCGTTTCGACGTTTGTGCCGACGACCATTGCCAGCGCTACCAAGGCATCACACGAGCCTCTACCGAGATCGTGAAGCAAGCCATTGCCGCCACCCGCGGCCAGGTGCTGACCGCCGACGGAAAGATCTGCGACGCCCGCTTCTCCAAATGCTGCGGCGGCGCTTTCGAAGAATTCCAATATTGCTGGGAAGATACTCCCCACTCTTACCTCCGTAAGCAACGCGACTTCCGTATCTTCAACCCCAAAACCTGCGACCTGAGCATCGAAGCCACCCACCCCGGCAGCGGATTGCCCGACCTGACCATCGAACAGGAAGCCGAAAGCTGGATACGAAGCACCCCGCCCGCCTACTGCAACACCAACAACAAAGAGATACTTTCGCAAGTTCTCAACAACTACGATCAAGAAACCACCGACTTCTACCGTTGGAAAGTGACGTACACACAAGACGAACTCTCAGCCCTCATCCTGAAACGTTCGGGTGTGGACTACGGGCAAATCATCGACCTGATCCCCATAGCCCGCGGTACTTCCGGACGCCTTTGGAAACTGAAAATCGTAGGTACAAAGCAGACACTCACCATCGGCAAGGAACTGGAAATCCGTCGCACGCTTTCTACCTCACACCTTTATAGCTCCGCTTTTGTAGTGGACAAAGAAGACATCTCGTCCCAAGGCATCCCCGGACGCTTCATCCTCACCGGAGCCGGTTGGGGACATGGCGTAGGGCTGTGCCAGATAGGCGCCGCAGTAATGGGAGAACAAGGCTATCCGTATAATACAATTCTTCTGCATTACTATATTGATGCAAGCATTGATAAACTGTATGAATAATTGATAAGCCGTACGAATAATTAAACAGAAAAACCAATCCATATCATGAACAACCTAAAAAACAGTTCACCCTGGGCATGGGTACCGACCTTATACTTTGCACAAGGTATTCCGTACTTCATCGTCAACAACATTTCAGTACTGATGTTCGCCAAGATGGGAGTACCCAATGGCGAGATGGCACTGTTTACCAGCCTGCTGTACCTGCCTTGGGCCATCAAACCCTTTTGGAGTCCTTTCATAGATATCATCAAAACCAAGAGATGGTGGATTCTCTCCATGCAGATACTGATGTCCGTTGCATTCATCCTGCTCACGTTGTCTATTCCACGCCCCGACGAGGCTACTATGGCAGCCGGACAAACACCTATCAGCCTGTTCAGCATCACCCTCTTGCTGTTTATCATCACGGCATTCGCTTCGGCCACGCATGATATTGCCGCCGATGGTTTCTACATGCTGGCATTGAAGCAGAGCGACCAAGCGGCATTTGTCGGCATCCGAAGCACCTTCTACCGACTGGCATCCATTTTCGGTCAAGGCGTACTCGTGGCAATTGCCGGTGCTATCGAACTGAAGTATAGCAATATCCCCTTGTCATGGACAATCACAATGCTGGTTACAGCCGTTCTGTTCAGTGCGGTGACCTTCTATCACCTCTTTGCCATCCCTCGCCCTGCTGCGGATAAGTCTACCCTGGCAACGGGCACAGCCAGTGCCAAAGCTATCTTTATAGAGTTCGGCCGCACGTTTGCCACCTACTTCACCAAGCCCGGAGCAATACTGGCTATCGTGTTCATGTTGCTCTATCGCTTGCCCGAAGCCTTCCTTATCAAGATGTGCATGCCTTTCCTCGTGGCAAGTAAAGAATCCGGCGGACTGGAACTCTCTACTGCCGAAGTAGGTATTGTATATGGTACTATCGGAGTGATCTTCCTTACTGCAGGCGGCATTCTCGGCGGACTGTTTGCTTCACGCATCGGACTCAAAAAGTCCATCTGGTGGATGGCAGGCTGCATGACGCTGCCCTGCCTGACGTTTGTCTACTTAGCTATCGGTCAACCCGAAAACCTGTTTGCCATCTCAACGGCAATTGCCATCGAACAATTCGGCTACGGGTTCGGGTTCACAGCCTATATGCTCTACATGATGTACTTCTCCGAAGGGGAGTTCAAGACATCCCATTATGCCATCTGCACAGCTTTCATGGCACTGAGCATGATGATTCCGGGTATGTTTGCAGGATACATTCAGGAGGCTATAGGATATATCAACTTCTTTTGGCTCGTCATAGCGTGTTGTGTGGCGACAGTAGTCGTTACCATCTTTGCGGACAGAAGGATAGATCCGGAATATGGGAAGAAGTAGTGATAAGTTATGAGTGATAAGTTATTTGTTATGAAGAAGTATATAGTATTAGTGTTGCTGGGCATGTTCTGTTTAGGAGCGCAGGCACAAAAGATAAGAATCAAGACGGGTATAGAGGTACTGAAAGAACAGAACTTCAAGTGCCTGGAAGGTAAGCGGGTAGGGTTAATAACCAATCCTACGGGAGTGGATAATCACATGAAATCGACGATTGACATCTTGCACGAAGCACCGAATGTGAACCTTGTAGCCCTCTACGGCCCCGAACATGGGGTGCGTGGCGATGTACACGCGGGCGACCACGTGACAGATATCCGTGACGCCTCCACCGGACTTCCTGTATATTCGCTCTACGGAAAGACGCGCAAGGCTACACCGGAGATGTTGAAAGACATCGATGTACTGGTATATGATATCCAGGACATCGGTTGCCGCTCCTTCACCTACATCAGCACGATGGGCTTGACCATGGAAGCCGCCGCCGAAAACGGCAAGGAGTTCATCGTATTGGACCGCCCCAACCCCGTGGGTGGATTGAAGATAGAAGGCAACCTGACGGAAGATGATTGCATTTCTTTTGTCAGCCAATTTAAAATTCCGTACCTTTATGCCCTCACTTGCGGTGAGTTGGCATTAATGTTGAATGGCGAGAAGATGTTGAAGGATGGAGAACAATGCCGGCTACAAGTCGTAAAGATGAAAGGCTGGAAACGCCGGATGGACTATACTCAGACCGGATTGCAATGGGTTCCCTCCTCTCCTCACATTCCTCATCCACATTCAGCATTCTTCTATCCCGTCAGTGGCATATTGGGCGAACTGGGATACATGTCTATCGGCGTAGGCTATACCATTCCGTTCCAGATGTTTGCCGCACCTTGGGTAGAAGCCGAAAAACTCGCCAAGAACCTGAACGGACTACACGTTCCGGGAGTGGTATTCAGGCCGATGTACCTGAAGCCCTTCTACAGCGTAGGTCAGGGAGAACTGCTGCAAGGCGTGCAAGTGCACATTATGGACTTCGGCAAAGCGCCGCTGAGTGATATCCAATTCCTGGTAATGCAGGAAGTGGCCGCACTCTATCCGGAACGCAGCGTCTTCGACCATGCGGACAAGGGACGTTTCTCCATGTTCGACAAAGTAAGCGGTTCCAAGCAGATACGCGAACGCTTCTCAACACGCAACCGTTGGGAAGACATACGTGACTATTGGTACAAGGATGCCGAAAACTTCCGCAAACTATCAAAGAAGTATTATCTATACAAATAATAAGATCAATACAACTACCCGCAAAGAAGGGACGTATTATAGAAAAAGGAGAATACACAGATGGAAAAGAGTAACTACATGGCTTTCCTGCAAGAGGCAAGTAAGTTTATTCCGCAAGAAAGGATTTACGCCGACGAACTGCGCCGGCTGGCTTGGGGTACGGACGCCGGTTTTTACCGTCTGATCCCACAGATTGTAATTCGTTCGAAAGAAGAAGACGAAGTTTCACAACTGCTGAAACTTGCCGACCGCTACCACTTGCCCGTCACCTTCCGGGCAGCAGGAACCAGTTTGTCCGGTCAGGCCATCAGTGATTCCATCCTGATCGTAGCAGGCAAGCATTGGGAGAAATACTCCATCTCGGACAATCACGAAGAAATCACCCTCCAACCGGGTATTATCGGACAACGGGTCAACGAGCTGCTGGCACCTTACGGACGTAAGTTTGCACCCGACCCTGCCAGCGTAAAGAGCGCCATGGTAGGTGGCATCGTCATGAACAATGCCTCGGGCATGAACTGCGGCACACATGCCAATAGTGACAAAGTACTCCTCTCGGCCCGTATCGTACTGGCAGACGGCACCTTGCTGGATACCGGCAACCCCGTCAGCCGTGCTTCTTTCGAAGTAACCCACCGTGACTTCATCCGCCGTATCTGTGACCTGCGCGACCAGGTACGTGCCGACCGGGACCTAGCGGAGCGTATCCGTTACAAATACTCCATCAAGAACGTCACCGGCCTGAACTTGCTACCCTTCGTGTCTTTCGACGACCCGTTCGACATCATCACCCACCTGATGGTCGGCTCAGAAGGAACCTTAGCCTTCCTGTCGCAAGTCACCATGAAGACCGAATACGATTATCCCTGCAAAGCAAGCGCCATGCTCTACTTCAAGACCATCAAAGATGCCTGCCGCGCAGTAGTAGCCCTAAAAGCAATTGACAATTCACAATTGGTAAAGGGTGCTGAGTTGCTCGATTACAAAAGCCTTTCTTCTGTTAACGATCCCGTCTTCCTGCGTTACAAAGGTGAAGTAGCCTCTTCCGTCCTCCCCGGCGTAGAACCGGGCGACGAAACCGGACTGACTGCCATACTGACCGAGACGAAGGCTTGTACACCGGAAGAGCTAAAGCAGAATATCGCTGCCATAGAAAGTACATTAAGCGCTTTCGAGACCTATATTCCCGTACACTTCACGGACAAGCCGGAGGAATATTCCAAATACTGGGCTATCCGTTCCGGCATCTTCCCCTCCGTGGGAGGTACCCGCCAACCGGGAACTACCTGTTTGATTGAAGACGTCGCCTTTCATATCGAAGACCTGCCCGAAGCCACGGCAGAACTGCAACAACTCATTGCCCGCCATGGCTATCACGATGCCTGCATCTACGGACATGCCCTGGAAGGCAATTTTCACTTCATCATCAATCAGTCTTTCAGCAGCCCAGCGGAAGTAAAACGCTACGAAGACTTGATGAACGACGTCAAGACCCTAGTCGTGGACAAATACGACGGCTCCCTGAAAGCCGAACACGGCACAGGCCGTAATATGGCACCATTCGTCCGTTATGAATGGGGAGACGCCGCTTTCAATATAATGAAAGCAGTCAAAGAACTCTTCGACCCGAAAGGATTGCTAAACCCGGGAGTTATTTTCAATGATGATCCCCAATGCCATATCAAGAACTTCAAACCGTTGCCGCTACTAATTGACAATTCACAATTGACAATTGACAATTCTATGCAGCACAACAGCGCAGCCAATTGTCAATTGTCAACTGTCAATTGTCAATTGAACAAGTGTATCGAATGCGGTTTCTGCGAAGTAAACTGCCTTTCCTGCGGATTCACACTCTCTTCACGCCAGCGCATCGTATTGCAACGTGAAATTTCCCGCCTGAAACAAAGTGGTGAAGACCCGCAACGTCTTGCCCTATTGGAGAAGCAATACAACTACCCCGGCAACCAGACTTGTGCAGGAGACGGATTGTGTTCCATGTCCTGCCCTATGGATATCAACACAGGCGACCTGACACACATCATCCGCCAAGAATCCCTACCTGCCAATAGCCCGGGCTACAAGGCAGGAAACTACGCCGCCCGACATTTTGCCGGTATCAAGAGTGTACTCCGCCCTATACTAGCACTCTCCGACTTCGGGCACAGCATCCTCGGCACCAAAACCATGAGTACCGTCACCCTAGGCATGCATAAAATTTTGGGTATCCCACTGTGGACGCCCGCCATGCCAAAACCCTATAAAATGAAGAATGAAGAATTAAGAATGAAGAATTCTATGCAGAATGAGAGCACTAAGGAAGGTAGTACCAGCCAACACAGCGCAGTCAATTCTTCATTCTTCATTCCTCATTCTTCATTAAACAAGGTTGTTTACTTCCCCAGCTGCATCAATCAGACCATGGGCATCGCCCGAAAATCTCCTGTGGAGCAACCGTTGGTCAACAAGATGATTTCGTTGTTACAAAAAGCAGGCTATGAAGTAATCTTCCCCCAAAACATGGAGAACCTCTGCTGTGGCACCATTTGGGAAAGCAAAGGTATGCTCGACATTGCCGACCGCAAGTCCGCAGAGCTCGAAACCGCCCTTTGGGAAGCCAGCGAACAAGGCAAATATCCCGTGTTATGCGACCAAAGCCCCTGCCTTCACCGCATGCGTGAGACTATCAAGAAGATGAAGCTCTATGAGCCCGCCGAATTTATCTACACCTTCTTGCGGGATAAACTGGACTTTACGCCGTCCGACCGCCCCATCGCCGTGCATATCACCTGCTCCATGCGAAAAATGGGACTGGCTGATACCCTTATCGCCCTCGCACGCCTCTGCTCCAACCATGTAGTGATTCCCGAAGAAGTGGGTTGTTGCGGCTTTGCCGGCGACCGTGGGTTCACCTACCCTGAGTTGAACGCATACGCCCTGCGCAAGCTACGCCCGCAAATAGAAGCAGCCGGGATTAGCATCGGTTACTCTAACAGCCGCACTTGTGAAATCGGCCTGACTACTCATTCGGGTATTCCATACGTATCTATTGCCTATCTGGTAGATCAATGCACAGTAGCAAAATCTTATTAACTAACATACTAAAGTACCATGAACAGTCCAAAAACGAGCAAACGCCTACTCGCCCTCGATATCCTTCGAGGTGTAACCATTGCAGGCATGATTCTGGTGAATAATCCGGGCTCATGGGGGCATATCTACGCCCCTCTGGAACATGCCGAATGGATCGGATTAACCCCCACCGATCTGGTCTTCCCCTTCTTCATGTTTATTATGGGTATTTCTACCTATATCTCTCTGAAGAAGTATAACTTCGAGTTTAGCCATGCTGCCGCTTTGAAAATACTGAAGCGCACTATCGTTATATTCATCATCGGTATGGCTATCGGCTGGTTCTCACGGTTCTGCTACTATTGGAGCTCCGCCCCCGAAGACCTTAGCTTCGGCGAAAACCTTTGGGCATCCGTATGGACTTTCGACCGCATGCGTATATTAGGCGTCATGCAACGTCTGGCACTGTGCTATGGAGCCACCGCTATCATTGCACTGACCCTCAAGCACCGATACATCCCTTACCTCATTGTCAGTTTGTTGCTGGGTTACTTCCTCCTACTGGTATTCGGCAATGGCTTTGCCTACAATGAAACGAACATCCTCTCTATTGTAGACCGTGCCATCCTTACCCCCGCACACATGTATAAAGACAACGGTATCGACCCGGAAGGGGTATTGAGTACTATTCCTGCCATTGCCCATGTATTGCTAGGGTTCTACGTAGGCCGCTTGATGCTGGACGGCAATAAGTCAGAAGACCGTGCCGCTTTCCTCAACTCTCAACTTATCACCTTATTCCTGGTAGGTGTCATCCTTACTTTCTCCGGCTTTTTACTGAGCTACGGATGCCCCATCAGTAAGAAGATATGGTCGCCTACCTTCGTACTCGTCACTTGTGGTCTTGCATCCAGCTTCCTGGCGTTGCTCATTTGGATCATCGACGTAAAAGGCTATAAGAAGTGGTGCACCTTCTTCGAGTCATTCGGCGTAAACCCGCTGTTTATGTATGTGCTGGGCGGTGTACTGAGCATCCTCTTCGGCAGCATCAGTTTCCCATGGCAGGACGGCAGCATCAGCATACACGGCTTTTTATACAAGATACTCCTCGCACCTGCCTTTGGTGAAACAGGCGGTTCACTGGCTTATGCCTTGCTGTTCGTCGCCATCAATTGGTGCATCGGATATCAACTATATAAACGGAAAATATATATTAAAATATAATAACTAGTTATGAGTTATTAGTTATGAGTTATTTGCTTGTATTTTGCATTCGGCATGATGATAGTAGAGTCATACTACAAGCAAACAACTCATAACAAATAACTTATAACTAATAACTTATAACTAATCATGATTCTAATAGCAGACAGTGGATCTACAAAAACCGATTGGTGTTTGGTAGAAAACGGAGTACTTCTCCAGCAGATTTTCACAAAAGGAACAAATCCATTCTTCCAGTCGGAAGAGGAAATCAGTAATGAGATAGCAACCGCACTTCTACCCCAGTTAAAATCAAACGAATTGGATGCTGTCTATTTTTACGGAGCCGGCTGTGGGTTTCCCGATAAAATAGAGATGGTGCATCGTGCCATAACCAAGCATCTCCATGTCACAGGTGAGGTGGAAGTCAGTACCGATATGCTGGCTGCCGCACGCGGTCTTTGCGGGCACAATGCCGGTATTGCCTGCATCATGGGAACCGGTTCCAATTCTTGTTATTATGACGGCCGGAAAATTGTAACGAATGTCTCCCCGTTAGGTTTCATTTTGGGAGACGAAGGCAGTGGCGCTTGTCTGGGCAAGTTATTGGTGGGCGATATTCTTAAAAATCAGATGACACCGGAGCTGAAAGAGAAGTTCCTGACCCAGTTTAATCTGACTCCCGCCGATATTATCGACCGCGTTTATCGTAAGCCGTTCCCTAACCGTTTTCTGGCAAGTCTATCTCCTTTTCTTGTTCAGAACTTGCATGAAGCTTGCGTGCGTACGCTGGTACTGAATAGTTTCAAGGCTTTTCTGAAACGCAATGTCATGCAATATGATTATCAGCACAGTCAGGTACACATGATCGGTTCAGTGGCTTTCCACTACAAGGAAGTGTTGGAAGAAGCTGCACGGGAAATGGGCATTCAACTGGGTAGCATCATCAAGAGCCCGATGGAAGGCTTGATAAAGTATCACAGCTAAGCCTTACAAATCATTCATCACTTAATCATTCATCACTAATCATTATTCTATGGCATTCGAAAAAATCTCAGAGCAACCTTCGCTCTACAATGACTTGGAAAAGAAGTCAGTCCGTGAAATACTGGAAGACATCAACAGGGAAGACCAAAAGGTGGCACTTGCTGTACAGAAAGCAATCCCCCAGATAGAGAAGTTGGTAACGCAAATCGTTCCCCGCATGAAGCAGGGCGGACGCATTTTTTATATGGGTGCCGGCACCAGCGGACGCCTCGGCGTGCTCGACGCATCGGAAATACCACCTACATTCGGCATGCCCCCCACTTTGATTATCGGATTGATAGCAGGAGGAGATACCGCCTTGCGCAATCCGGTAGAGAATGCAGAGGACAATGCCACCCGTGGATGGGAAGAACTGACAGAGCGTAACATCACCAATAAAGATACAGTAATCGGCATCGCCGCTTCCGGCACAACTCCATACGTAATCGGAGCCATGCACGAAGCCCGCGAACACGGCATCCTGACCGGCTGCATCACCAGCAACCCTGACTCTCCGATGGCTGCCGAGGCTGATGTAGCTATCGAAATGATTGTAGGACCGGAGTATGTAACCGGAAGCTCTCGTATGAAGTCCGGCACAGGTCAGAAGATGATTCTGAACATGATTACGACTTCAGTTATGATCCAGCTGGGACGTGTAAAAGGCAACAAAATGGTGAACATGCAACTCAGCAACCAAAAGTTGGTAGACCGTGGTACCCGCATGATCGTCGAAGAACTCGGACTGGATTACGGCAAAGCAAAAGCGCTGTTATTGATGCACGGCTCGGTAAAGAAGGCGTGCGATGAATACAGGAACCCCTCGTTCCCCTAAAGGGGAACGAGAATAGTTTTGCTCTTTATTCATTAAAAATATCTATTTAACCCCAATATATTCCTATGAGATTCATATTAACCGAACATTCCTCCTCCCCCTTCAGGGGGACGGGGGGTAAACACCTTCTTTCCGCTCTGTGTTTTCTGGTGCTGACCTTGCAGGTCAGTGCCCAACCCTTGCAACGGGTAGCCCCCGAACAAGTAGGTATGAACTCACGTAAACTGATGTATGCCGACCAAGCTATTGAGCAAGCAATTGCCGACAAGAACATTCCCGGTGCCGTATTAGCTGTAGTGCGCGATGGTAAAATGGCTTATCTGAAAGCCTACGGCAACAAACGCATCTACCCCAACGTAGAGCCGATGACCGTCAACACCATCTTCGACATGGCTTCGTGCAGTAAGTCCATGAGTACTGCCATCTGCGCCATGATACTGGCAGAACAAGGCAAACTACGCATGCTCGATCCCGTAAGCCTCTACATTCCCAGCTTCAAAAACTGGGTGAGCCCAGACGGAAAAGACAAGAAGACCATCCGCATTGCCGACTTAATGACACACACCTCCGGTTTACCTCCATACGCCCCCGCAGCAGAGTTGGAGAAGCAATACGGTTCTCCCAATCCCGACGGGCTGATGGAGTACATCGCCACCTGCAAACGTGACTTCGAACCACAGACCGACTTTCAGTACAGTTGCTTGAACTTTATCACCCTGCAGCACATCATCGAAACCGTCAGCGGAAAATCTTTACGCGAATTTGCCCGCGAAAACCTCTTCGACGTACTTGGCATGGATCACACCGACTACCTGCCCTGCCAACGTGACAAAAACGGGAAGTGGGTCAACACCGCCCTCCCCCACTGGGCCCAAACCGCTCCTCACAGCGCAGCCAACTCTCAACTTTCAACTCTCAACTTTCAACTAAAAGAAGTTGCCTCCACTGAAAAACAACCCGACGGACAAGTGCTTTGCGGACAAGTACACGACCCGCTGGCACGGATATTGAACGGTGGCATCAGCGGTAACGCCGGTGTATTCTCTTGTGCCGAAGATATTGCAATTCTTTGTGCCGCCCTGCAAAACGGTGGCGAGTGGAATGGTCGTCGTATTCTCAGCCCGCTCGGCGTAAAAGCCATGCGTACCGTCCCCCGTGCTACCGCAACCCTTGGACGTACTCTTGGCTGGGACAACTTCACAGCCTACGCTTCGAATAACGGAGATCTATTCAGTCCGAATACTTACAGCCACACGGGATATACAGGAACTTCCATCGTCATCGATCCGGATAATAACACCTCAGTAATCTTGCTTATTAATGCCGTGCATCCCGAAGACGGACACAGCACCGTACGATTGCGTTCACTGGTAGCCAATGCTGTAGCCGCATCCATCTGCCCTACTCCACGCACATACACCGATCATTATTATAAACGCTTCCTTCAATTCATGGACGAGCCTGCCATCACGAGCAAAGACATCGTAATGTTGGGCAATAGCCTGACAGAAGGTGGAAAAGACTGGGCAGAACGCCTCGGCAACAAGAATGTGCGCAATCGTGGCATTAGCGGCGACAACGTAATAGGTGTCTACGACCGTCTTCACCAGATACTACCCGGACATCCCGCAAAACTCTTCCTGCTTATCGGCGTGAACGATCTCTCGCAAGACTCCACTGCGAACGGGATTATCGGCAACATCAGCAAGGTGGTAGATCGCATTCAAAAGGAATCTCCCACTACCAAACTCTACCTGCAAAGCCTGCTGCCTATCAACGAAAGCTTCGGTCGCTGGAAGAAGCTGGAGGGCAAATCCACTATGATACCCGAGATCAATGCCGGACTAGAGGCATTAGCCCGTGAGAAAGGCGCCACTTTCGTTAACCTTTTCCCGCTTTTCACCGAAAAAGGAACGAATGTACTTAGCTCCGAATTCACCAGCGAAGGGTTACATCTGAATGAGGCCGGATATAAGATTTGGGCGAAGGGGTTGAAGAAGCATCTATAATAGGATTCACCTAAGTATTTAAATTGATTCATATAGCAGCATAGAACTCTATCCCGATTCGGACAAGATTATCTGAATCAGGATAGAGTTTCTTTTTCTCGTACTTTTTCCTGATTTCACTTTTATGAAAGAAACACATCCTATTATATCTACAGACTGTATTGTTTTGTATAAGCCAACCGATTTTAGACATTAGCAGATAAGAATTAGACAATTGCAGATGCATATATTTTAACCGATTTCTACTTTTGCTTCATGATTGTTTGCAAAGCAGACATCATACCTTATTTAATGTTAACCCTAAAATTGAAAACTTATGAGACAAAGAAGAAAACTGTTGTTTGCTCTTTGCAGCCTGGTAACTGCTGTGATGTTTCTTTTCCCGACATCGGCAATGGCTCAGGATTTATCTATTAAAGGTAAAGTAACGGACAAGACAGGAGAGCCCGTTATTGGTGCCAGTGTACTGGTACAAGGAACAGCGAATGGCGCTGTTACCGACATCGATGGAGAATTTGTCTTGAGCAATGTTCCCTCAAACGCCACTTTAAGAGTATCTTTCGTAGGCTACAAGACCGAGAATGTAGCAGTGAATGGAAAACAAAGTCTTATTATCGTATTATCCGACGACTCGGAAGTGCTTGATGAAGTAGTTGTCGTAGGTTATGGCGTACAGAAGAAAGTCAATCTCACCGGTTCTGTATCTTCCGTAAAAGGCGATGCGCTCGAACGTCGCCCGGTAGCCGATGCCACACAGAGTTTGCAGGGTATGGTACCCGGATTGTTAGTAAGTAACTCCAATACCGGTCGCCCCGGTTCAAGTGGAACGCTGAGCCTGCGCGGACAAGGTAACCTCGACAATAACGCCAATCCTTATATTCTGGTAGACGGTGTCGAAATGAGTCTTTCTGATGTCAACCCCAATGATATTGAGAATATTTCGGTACTGAAGGATGCTGCCGCCTGTGCTATCTACGGTGCACGTGCCGCTTACGGCGTTATCCTTGTTACCACCAAGAAAGGTGAAGAAGGCAAGATGCGTATTAACTATCAGGGAACAGTGGGTTGGAGTGCTCCTACCGTATTGCCCGACATGGTAGATTCCTATGAATTTGCGAAGTACTGGAATGCCGGATGCGTCAATGCCGGTTCTCCCCGCCTGTACAGCGATGAAAAAATCAGTAAGTTGCAACAATATATCAAAGATCCCAGCAGCGTAGACCCTTGGTATGAACTTCCCAAGAATTCAAATATGAATCCCGCTTTCGAGAACTCCGAATCGGGTGTGGGCAATACCAACTACTTCGACCTTCATTATAAAGACTGGGCATTCAAGCAGAATCACAACGTCAGCATGAGTGGCGGTGGTAAGATAGCCCAGTATTACATTTCCGGTGGTTATTATTCCGAAGACGGTATTCTGCGTTATGCCGATATGGACTACAGCCGTTATAACTTTGCTACAAACGTAACTTCACAGATTACAAAGTGGATGAAGATCAAGGTCAATACAAAGTTCATGCATTCAGACCAGAATACTCCGTTCGGTGACGGTGGTATCAGCGAAGGCTTCTATCATTCATTGGCACGTTTCCGTCCTACCGTTTCACCAGTAGACCCTAACGGGCATTTTACTGAACTCAGTATGATTCCTTACCTACAAAGCGGTACTTATACCAAGACTCAGAACGACCGCATGAACTTCACCATTGGAGCAGATATCCAGCCTCTCAAGAATTGGTTCATCTTCTTTGACTATACTTATAAACTGGATAATAAAGAATATGAAGCATTGAACGTAAGTCCACTTATCTATGGTGCCGATGGCGTTAGCACTTCAAAAGGTGTACGTGACGAATTGGGTATGTCGCCCGACGGTAAATTTACCCGCAGCTACGAACGTGAACGTTATCAGTCTATCAATCTCTATACCAACTACCTCTTTACAGTGGCAGATGCTCATAACTTCACCCTGATGGCAGGTTACCAGGAAGAAGACCTGGGATACAGCTATATGAAGAACGCCATTACCGGACTTTATTCTACCACTAATCCGAACGTAGGTATGGGTACAGGCGACAAAACAGTAGTCGACACCCGCAATGGCTGGGCTACCCGCGGATTCTTCGGACGTGTCAATTACGATTACGAAGGTCGCTACCTGATTGAATTGAACGGACGTTACGACGGTTCTTCACGCTTTGCCAAAAACAGCCGTTGGGGTTTCTTCCCCTCTGCCTCATTAGGATGGAACATCAGCCGTGAGAAGTTTATGATGTCGCTCGAAAAGGTAGTTTCTAACCTGAAGTTACGGGGTTCTTACGGTTTATTGGGTAATCAGGCAGGTGCAGGACTGTATACATTTGCCGCCACCATGGACCTGAACAATGCATTAGGCAACTATATCTTCGCTGACGGACGCAACATGTTTACTAAATCTCCGCTAGTTGTTAATCCGAACACTACCTGGGAAAAGGTAGAAAGCAAGAATATCGGTCTGGACTTCGGATTCTTCAACAACTCGCTCACCGGTTCATTCGATGTATTCCAACGTGATACAAAAGACATGCTGGGCCCGGGTGATGCATTCCCCGACTTCTTCGGTGCAGCCGCTCCCAAAACCAATAATGCCCGTATGCGCAACCGTGGATGGGAACTTGTATTGAACTATCGTGGCAAGATCGGCAAAGACATCGACTATAGCATTGGTGGCTCACTCTCTGATGCAACTGCTGTGGTTACAGAATATGCGGGCACTATTGATCCTATTACCAAGAAAGAGACCTACCCAGACCCGGCCAATACTTGGTACAAAGGCAAGAAAGCCGGTGAAATATGGGGGTATCGCGCCTCCGGCCTCATTCAGACACAACAAGAAGCCGATGCTTATAACGCAGCCTACGATATGTCCTTCATCAGTGGTAAACCTTGGGAGCCGGGTGACGTTAAATACCTCGACTTGAACGATGACAAGAAAGTCAATAAAGGAACCAACAAACTGGGTGATATGGGCGACATGACTGTCATTGGCAATACGACTCCACGCTATCAATACACCATCAATGGTTCTATTAGTTGGAAAGGCGTGACAGTAAGTGCTATGTTCCAAGGTGTGGGCAAGCGCGACTGGGATCCGGGTACGGGAGCATACTTCTGGGGAAGCGGTCCTTATGCTCAAGTGACTGTATTTAAGGAGCACCTGGACTACTGGACCGAAAACAACAAAGGCGCATACTACCCCAAACCTTACATCCATACGGCGGGAGGTGTAGTTCCTTTCCGCGACAAGACCATGACCACCAGCGATCGTTACTTGCAGAGTGGGGCATACTGCCGTCTGAAGAATCTGACCGTAAGTTATGAGATTCCTACCGCATGGACTACCCAAGTAGGCTTGCAAAAAGTACAGGTATTCTTCTCAGGCGAGAATCTGCTTACATTCACCCCTTTGAAGGGAATGTTCGATCCCGAAGCCATCTATGCAAAAACAAGCTACACTGCTGAGGGTGGTAAGAATTACCCGATGAATAAAGTAGTATCTTTTGGTTTAGTTGTTAACTTATAATTCAATGAATATTATGAAGAAAAGAAATATATTCCTAAGCATGACACTCGTACTGAGCCTGACAGCCTGCTACGATTTAGATAAATCACCCGAAGGTGTGCTCTCTACTACGGTTCCCTTTACCAGTACGGGAGAAATAAGAAATTACATCGACCAGTTCTACCAAACCGGCAATCCGAAATATGAAAATCCGACAAATACGAAAGTGAATTTTGGTGACGGACTGCGCGTACAAGACTTTGCCGCCGGCGGTGGCAGTGGTATTGCCGGTCTTGACGTACAGAGCGACAACATGGCAGCCAGTTCGGTAAATTCCCGGTTAGCAGGTGAACAATCATTAGGAAATGCTGCTCAGTTGCAGGATTATACAGCCGTACGCAACCTCAACTTCCTGTTGTGTAACTTGGGAAATTGCCAAGAAAAAGGTTCGGCAGCCTACAACCAATATGTGGGCGAAGCCTACTACTTCCGGGCTTGGTATTACTACCAGATGTTCGTAAACTACGGACAATTGACATGGATAAACACCCCGCTCGACCCAAATAAAGAAGCAATGTTCCTGCCGCGCGACAACCGCACCGTGATTGCCGACAGCATCCTGGCCGACCTGGATAAAGCCGTAATGTACCTCAGCCTTCAGAACAGCAGTGCCACCATGCGCATCCACAAGGATGTAGCCCGCGCATTGAAGAGCGAAGTCGCCCTGTTCGAAGGTACTTGGGAAAAGTATCATAAAGCCAAAAATGACAAGTTCTTCGATCCTACCGTTACTGATGAAAAGATACGCAATTACTTTACCCAGGCTGCCGCTGCCGCCAAAGAGGTGATGGACCGCGAGGGCGTATGGAGGATTTATAACACAGGCAATCCGCTGAACGACTACCGTAAGATGTTCCAAACCACCGATCTGTCCGACAATCCGGAGGTATTATGGTTCAAGAAATATGACGGCGACCAAATAGGTAATAATGTAAACCGCTACCTGAATCAAGGTGGTGGTAGTGTGGGAGTGACTGCTTCACTGGTAGATGATTACCTCACCCGCGACGGCAAACCGTTTGTAGGTACTGCCGTAGTAGAAGCAAAGAAAGTATTCGGTAACGAATTGCAGCCCTGCTTGCGTGACCCACGTCTAGCCCAAACCGTCTGCATGCCGGGACAAATTCTACGCCCCGACGAAGGTCCTTATACTGTACCTCCATTGATCGGTTCTTCTGCCTACAATCAGAACATGACCGGCTACTCACTGCTCAAACATGTACAGATAGACTATACCGGTAGCCTCGATGCAGAGTTCAAAGGTGCCACTCCTGCCATTCAGTTCCGTTATGCCGATATTCTGTTGAACTATGCCGAAGCTCTTGCCGAGTTGGACGGTGCAGCCAATGCACAGAAGATTATCGATGCCTTGCAACCCTTGCGCAACCGTGCAGGTATGCCCGCCGTCGACTTTGACCGGGAATATAATACAGCCGCCGACTATCCTTTCCGCAATCTGGATAAGTACATCCAAGCCGTACGTCGCGAGCGCCGCATAGAGAAAGCCTGCGAAGGGCGCCGTCTGAGTGATATCCTCCGTTGGGCTGCTGCCGGCGAGCTGATAGTAGGTCAATGGCCCAAAGGTGCACTATTTACAGGCAGTGATCTTGAAAATAATCCAAAGTATGGTGGCAAGTTGATTTACGACCAAGCTTCGGGCAACAACCTCTTCCTCACCGGAAATCCGGGTGATGCCTTGCGCTATATTATCCCCACCAGCCCGGCAGGTTATAAAGACGGATGGAAGTTCAACGTAGACCGTGATTATCTGTTGCCCATCCAGCCTGCAATGATTGAAAGAACAAACAAAAAATGGGAACAGAACCCCGGATGGTAATCCTTAATACTAACTAAATAGAAAAAAATGAGTAAAATTACATCAACAATCTTGTTTGGTCTCACAGGAGCAGCGGCGGTAACGTCGCTCTCCTCTTGTGCAACCAAGAAAGCAGATGAGCCCAAGAAGCCCATGAACATCGTCTACATCATGTGCGACGACCACTCGTTCCAGACCATCAGTGCCTACGACCAGCGTTACATACAAACACCCAACATTGACCGCATCGCCAAAGAAGGAGTACGTTTCACGAACAGTTTCGTAGCCAATTCGCTGAGTGGTCCCAGCCGTGCCTGCATCCTTACCGGCAAGCATAGCCACGCAAACGGATACACCGACAACGAGAGCGGTAAACCTTTTGACGGCAGCCAGCAAACCTTCCCTAAACTACTACAGGCGGCAGGCTACCAGACGGCAATGATCGGCAAGTGGCATCTCATTTCCGATCCTACCGGATTTGACTACTGGGATATACTCACCGGACAAGGCGACTACTACAACCCCACCTTTATCAAGAATGGCGAGAAGTTGGTACGCGAAGGCTATGCCACCAACATCACCACGGATCTTGCCCTCAACTGGATGGACAGCATCCGCGACGAGAGCAAGCCTTTCTGTCTCTTTATTCATCACAAGGCTCCACACCGTACCTGGATGCCCGACCTTTGTGATCTTGACCTCTACGACGATGTAGTGTACCCGATGCCTGATAACTTCTACGACAAGTACGAAGGTCGCATTCCAGCTTCCAAACAAGAAATGAGTATCATCGAAGACATGGATATCGTCTATGACTTGAAGATGGCTGACAAAGAGAACGAGATTCATACAACTACAGGTCTTGAAGCTGCCGGACGTCGCATCTACAATGCCATGAACCCCGAACAGAAAGCTGCATGGGACAAGCATTACGATCCCATTATCGCCAAATTCAAGAAGGACAAGCTGTCAGGCAAAGCGCTTGCCGAATGGAAGTATCAGCAATACATGCACGACTATATGCGTGTCATCCATTCAGTAGACCGCAATGTAGGCCGTGTACTGGACTATTTGAAAGCACACAATCTGCTGGAGAATACCATGATTGTGTACACCTCCGACCAAGGTTTCTACATGGGTGAACATGGATGGTTCGACAAACGTTTCATGTACGAAGAGTCTTTCCGCACTCCGTTGCTGGTTCGTATGCCCGGTGGCAAGCAGGGTGATATTGACGAAATGGTACAGAATATCGATTACGGGCCTACCATCCTCGACTTGGCTGGTGTAGAAGTTCCCAAAGACATGCACGGTGTATCATTCCTGCCTCTATTGAAAGGCGAGAAGGTGCCCGACTGGCGTACTTCGCTGTATTATCACTTCTACGAATATCCTGCTGAGCATGCCGTTCGCCGCCATTATGGTGTACGTACCGACCGCTACAAGCTGATACACTTCTATAGAGACATTGATTGCTGGGAATTGTATGACTTGAAAACCGATCCGAGCGAGATGAATAATATCTATGGCAAACCGGGCACTGAACAGATTACAAAGGACTTGAAAAAAGAATTATTAAAACTACAGGAGCAGTATGACGATCCGATACGGAACGTCTATAAAGACTAAAAGATTATAATTACATCAGTGCCGAAAGAAGAGATTCATTACCATTCCAACATGAACTATTCCTCGTCTCCTTTTAAGGATTCGGGGGATAGTTTGTTTTTTCTATAATCCGTAGGACTATATCCCGTGATACCCTTGAACGTGGCACTGAAATTACGTTGGTGCAGGAATCCCGCCTGTTCCGATATTTCACGAATACTCAAATCCGTCGTTATCAATTGTTCTTCAGTGTACCGGATGCGTTGCTTAGTTATATATTCATTAACCCCGACTCCCATAATCGTTTTCATCTTGCTATAGAGTGAAGCGCGGCTCATACGCATCAGCTTTGCCACCATATTTACATCTAGTTCCGTATTGGACAGGTTTTCAGCAATCACTTTATTCAGATGAATAACAAACTGCTCTTCGATATAATTTCCGGCTTTGACACCGGAGAGTTTGTCTGTGTTCGGAGTAGTCTGATAACGCTTGCGAATAATATTGCGGTTATTCAGCATATTCTGCACCTGCGTCATCAGCAAATCCATATCGAACGGCTTTTCTACACAAGCATCGGCACCGGTTTTGTACCCGTCGGTATTCATCACATCCATATCGGGTGCAAGCAGGATGACAGGGATAAAATTCAGTTCCGGGTTCTGCTTCACTCTACGGCACAACTCCAGTCCGCTGATACGGGGCAACTTCACATCACAGATGATTATTTGCGGTAATTGGGAAACAACAACCGGCAAAGCTTCCATACCATCATGAGCCACGTATGTTTTCTCAAAGATAGCTTGCAGGTTGGCAGCCATGAAGTCGCACAAGTCCGGATCACTCTCCACGATCAGGATAGAGTGGAACTTGGCAAGTTGTGCTGTCTCTTGCACTTCTTGTACCTGAGGAGCGGTCACCTCGGGCACAAACTCATTAAGATAAGGTTTTGCCGGACAAGATACACGGCCAGCCTCCTGATGCACCGGCAACGTAAAGTAGAAAGTAGCGCCGCGCTCCGTATTATTTTTCGCATTGATTTGTCCGCCATGCATCTCTACCAACTGCTTGGCGTAAGATAGCCCGATTCCATTCCCCTCTATACCATGATTGCCCCGTTGGAAGCGGACAAAGAGTTTCTGAGGATCTTCATTACCCAATCCGATGCCTTGGTCACAGACTTCGATGCGTACAAACTCTCCATTTCCTTCGAGATGGGTGGAGACGGTAATGACAGAATCGGGACTGCTGAACTTATAAGCATTCATCAGCAGATTATTAACCACAATCTCACACTGCCCGGCATCGAACGAAATACTGTCTATCTGAGTATCCGGATTAAATTGCAGGCTGATATTACGCATTTGGAACTCGGCATCGAAGTCACTGATGATATTCTGCAACCAGTCATTCAGTTTGGTGGAGGTGAGTGAGAGTACATTCTGCCCCACCTCCATGCGCCGCATGTTCAGTATCATCTGGATGACGTTCTTCATCCGCCGCGCCTGCTTGAAGGTACCCTGTAATTTGCCGCGCAGTTCATAAGGTATCTGTCTGCTGTTCAACAGTTGCTTCAACGGAGAGTAAATCAGCGTGAGCGGGGTTAGCAACTCATGGTTGATGTTTATCAGGGCTTTCACCTTGTCTTTATAAATCTGCCTTTCCTTCTCCTGCAACTCATGCTGTATCCGCACTTCACGAAGGCGGATCACATAAACTGCTCCTGCCACCAGCAGCAATGCAACCAGTGCAATGAACCACGTACGCTGCCACCAGGGAGGAAGAACGGTAAGATGCAGCAACGTAAACGTCGGACTCCACAATCCGTTGCTCATGGTACATTGCACATGGATGCGATATTCGCCGGGAAGAAGTGTCTGGAGTTTGAGGTATGGTTTGGAAGATTCTACATAATCTTCATTCAGCCCTTCAATCTGATAACGGTAGATGCACTTTCGAAAGAGGTCTCCACCTTCGAGTTTGAGATGCACTTCGAGTGAAGTAAAGTTGGATGGAATCTCCAGTTCGGATATACCCTGTTCATAAGTGGGTAAAACAGAAGTACCGTTCAGTTGCAGATCGAGCAGGTTCAGTTGCAGATTGTCGTTCCGGTCATCTCCATGATAGAACGCTTTGTTCACTCTGACCAGCCCCATGGCACCGCCCATATACACATTGTCATCACGGGTTACCAGTACCGGCTTGGGCAGGAAGTCGTTAGGCATCACTCCATCCGACTCGCTATAAATGACAAAGTGCTTTTCCGCGGGATGATAAGCATACAAAGCTCCGGGAGTTCCCATCCATACAGTCCCCTGCCGGTCGACAACGAGCGAAGTTACCAGGTCGTTGTTGTCGGGCAATTTCACCGGAGTCAGTTCGCGGGTCCGGAGGTTGAAGGTCGTCAGGTTGTCGTGCCCTGCCACCCATAGCATATCATTTTTATCGAGTACGGCGGCAATGATGTGCCGGACGCTGTTTTCATAGATTGACTCCACGCAGTCGGTGAGGTAGTTGTAGCGGAAGACGTTGCCGGAATTGAAGTAGTAAGGCATGGACTGATGATCTCCGATGTGTATCCACGACCCGTTATACTTGGGTTGCGGCGCACGGAGCGGGATGAACCGGTTCTGCGCCTTAAGATAACGGTAATAGCCTACACCATGCAACTCTATTTCACCCAGACTGTTGACACGCAGGTTGATGGATGTGCCCGAGCCGACCATTTCGCTATCGGTCCGGGAATCCACTATCGTAAACTTGCGGCAGTGGCCTGTCCGCTTATTGAAAAGATGCACGCCTGTAAGGTAGTTGGAGATGAGCAGTTCATCTTCGGAAAAAAGGCACATGGACACAATTTTATCGCCGGCGGTAGAAGGGTAATGCGTGAATTGCTCCGCTTGCGGATTGAAACTGTTTACTCCTCCGCCGTCGGTACCTATCCATATAGTACCGTCCGTATCTTCGACGAGGCATAGCGGGCACTTCTCGGATAATCCGAAGGATGCTTTACCCGCCGAACGGGAATAGGACGTAATGAAGTTTTCTTTTGCTCCAAGCACCCCTTCACGCACCATACCCACCCACATATTATTCTTTCCATTATTGAGGCAGGTTACGGAATTGGCAGGGAAGTGCCTGTTTTCCTGGTTGGTAAGGGTCGATATCTGCCGGTTGGCAGGGTTCACGATATTGATTCCTCCTCCATCCGTAGCCAGCCAAATCTGTCGGTTGCGTTCTTCGATATCAAGAATGGCGGTGTTGTTCAAGCCGGAGTTTGCAGGGGTATAGGTGTCTATCAGTTTCCCGGACAAGGAGTAACAGGCTATTCCCGTGCCGTACATGGCAATCCAGTATCGGTTTTCGGAATCGCGGAAGAAGTCCCACACTTGGTTCCCGGCATCGAAAGGGGCCGTTCGGGTTTCTCCGGTTTTGCGGTCGACAAGTATCAAGGTGTGTTCGTAAGTAAGGCCCAGGTAGTATTGCGGGTCATAAATAGCGACTTTAAGCAAGAGTACCGGCTCACCTTGATAGCGAACGGGAATGCGGATACAGTTTTTCAACTCTTTGTCATAACTCAGCAGCTCGCCTTTTATGGGCAACACCACCCGGTCTCCATCGGCAACAAGGGTATAGGCACTGACAGGATTCCCTTTCGATGGAAATAGTTCAAAGGTATCTTCGCTTGGATTGTAAAGATTGACACCTTGATTGGTGAATGTCCAGATACGTCTTTCGTTGTCATTCAAGATTTCGAAGACGTAGGGTGATGCCTGCCGTTCACTCGGAAAAGTACACTTCTTTAGTTTCTCTCCGTCAAAACGATAGGCGCCATAGATAGTCCCTATCCACAGAAAACCGCCTTCATCGTCATGGATTGCCGTCACGGACGACGGTAGCCCTTCTCTAATGGAAATCTGCTTGAAGTAGTAATAAGAATCACCGGCTTGCAGCGAGCATACAAGCACGAAATGAAAAAGAACAGCGAGGAGATACTTCATCTTTCATAGTATTATGCATTCAAGTGATTGCAAAGGTATAAAAAAGATTATATCAGGTAAGTAAGTGCTCATAATTAATTCACTATCGCCTAAACGGAAATTTAGCGGGGTATCTGTCATCCTGAGCGTAGTCGAAGGATCTACTCTCCTAATAATAATACGTATAAAATATATTAAGTTCTTTCACCGTTTTTCGCCTTCAGTACCTTCAGCCTCGCGCAAGTCCCTCGTAGAAGGCGTTCGGGCTGAAAGCGGACATTCAGTGAAATCTTCAGCTTTCAGCCGGGGCCACACACCCCGATTATTCCCTCATCATTCGGGCGATGTAGCAACCGTATCGCGCGACACACCGTAATATCCCGGCATCGGCACATAAATGGGTTGTGTCCTCAGTCCGATATTCTTCAGTTTTCCGGCTTCGCGCAACTTGCGCAGACGGTCGGTGGCCGTGGTCTTGGTCAACCCGCAAAGCCCCTGGAAACTTCTTCTCGTCAATACCTGATGGGTAGTGAAGTACTCTTTAAGGCGCATATCTATCTCTACTTCAGACAAATTGCCGGAGTGATGCGAGTACTTGCTATGTTGTAGCTTCACCGGACCGATGGAGTCTTTCAACTTCTGGTCCGAACGGAACTGGATAGCTTTCAACTTTACCTTCTCGTTACGTCGTGGCGTATCGGGGGTTATCTCTTCGGTACATTCCAGCGAGGGATAGAAGTAACCGATGCCATCGAGATGCACCTGCCTCCCTTCGCGAAGTTCATCTCCCATTACATCGTTCAGCGCATCGAGCACCGCCGATACATCCGCCTCGGACAGCGAACTGCGTTTTTGGATAATCGCCCTCAATTCTCTCGTCTCCACCTTCCCATTCAGTATAATGCGTGCATGGAGTCTTTTCTTCTTCGGCTGATGCGGTGCCACCGGGTTTTCATACCATTCAAAAAGTATAGCCATATTCTATTCGTTTATAAGATACATACTATCATCCCGTTACACAGATGGGATTACCGTGTTTTACATAAGCAATCATCATCGACCGACCAAGGTCGAGCAATCTGCCGACCAAGGTTAAACAATCCATCGACCAAGGTCGGAAATTCGTTCGACCTTGGTCGGTCGCCGACAAATGCATGTACAAAAGTAGCTAAAAGATAATGGATAACAGCATAAAAGCATGTGTTTATCGTAGCAGCAGATAATTAATTATTTCTTCATAGATTATTTGCAATCGGCTATCCGCATGTAGTAACTTCGGGGCATAAACATTCACTAAAACAACAAAAACTATGGTAGAAAAACTAAGAAAAATGTTTGCCGGACTGTTACTGAACCGGCAAAAGCAGAGATTACACACAGAAAATGCAGCAAAAGAAACGAACACACCGCCGCAAGAGCCACATGCAAGTACCGGATTTTTTGTAACCGCCGGACTACTTGAAAACGTCCCGTCGAAAAAGTGCGGGAAAGAGCAACACACACCCGTAACTTGTCTGACGGAAAAAGTCAACACCTTTCTACTTGGCAATTACGACTTCCGGTACAATGTGCTGACCGAAGAAACAGAATTTCGCCCAACCAACGGTCACGGCTGTGCTTTCCGCCCCATCGGAAAGCGCGAACTGAACACCTTCTGCATGGAAGCCCACACCCAAGGCATTGCCTGTTGGGACAAAGACGTGAGCCGGTATATCTACTCCACCTGTGTAGCTGAGTATCACCCTTTCAAACTGTATATGGAAGAACTGCCCGCATGGGACGGCATTGACCGCCTGGCAGAGCTTGCCCGCAGAGTATCCGACACCCCGATTTGGGTACAAAGCTTTCATCGTTGGATGCTGGGACTTACCGCCCAATGGCTGGGAACAACAGGTATCCATGCCAATAGCGTAGCACCCATATTGGTAAGCAGCGAACAAGGACGGTTGAAATCCACTTTCTGTAAAGCATTGATGCCCGAAGTGCTGCAACGTTACTATACAGACAATCTGAAACTTACCTCGCAGGGACAGGCAGAACGCCTACTAGCGGAGATGGGGCTTATCAATATGGATGAATTCGACAAATATTCCTCAGAGAAGATGCCCATGCTCAAGAACCTGATGCAGATGGCGAATTTGAATATCTGCAAAGCCTATCAGCATAACTACCGCAACCTGCCCCGCATCGCATCGTTCATCGGCACTTCAAACCGCTTCGACCTGCTGACTGACCCTACCGGTAGCCGCCGTTTCCTTTGCATCGAAGTGAAGCGTAGCATTGATTGCACGAATATAGACCATGCACAGATATTTGCCCAGTTAAAAGCGGAACTAGCAGCAGGAGAGCGTTATTGGTATACGAAAGAAGAAGAACTAACCTTGCAGCAGCACAACACGGCATTCTACCGCACTTGTCCAGCAGAAGATGTCTTCCACAGCTACTTCCGTGCTGCGGAACCGACTGAGAAAAGCATGGACATGACAGCAGCAGATATCTTCAAAGAGCTTCAAAAACATAACCCCGCCGCCATGCGCGGATATAGCCCTAATCGTTTTGCACAAATGCTGACGGGGATAGGAATGGTACGCAAGCATACTGAGTATGGAAATGTGTATAAAGTAGTACGGCGCTGACAAAGACATGTAAACTGAAAGCCGGAAAAGCCCTTTCAGGCTTCGCCTTCAGTCAGAAAGACCACTATCAGGGGGATATAGAAGGCTGAAAGCACTGAAACAAAAAAACAAAGTCAGTGTTCAGGATAACCGAACACTGACTTTGTGTATCATATAAAGACGCAACTTTTAATTTACGCTTTTCAATATCAAATCGAACGTTAATACAGAATGGCCCGGTATTGTTTTAGTGGAACCATACGGAGTATAATCCGATGTTCCATATCCACTTTCCCATGGAATATACAACATCCAACGTTCACCTACACGCATATACTGCAAAGCAGCTGTCCAACCTGCAACTACACCACTAACCGCAAAGGAAGAAGTGGCATCAAAGTCCGTCGGCTTTTTCTCCAATGGTTTTGTAATAATCCGGTCGAGTGCGCCATAGCCTTTGAAGCAACCATCAAATTCATCGCCTGTAATGTAAGTACCATAATAGTAGGTGGTCACATTACTCGTAAAAATAGGAAGTTCGCCAGTAGTGTTTGACACCAGTTTCTTACAATAGACATATTGACGCCCATTACTAGTACCGGCTGTGGTTTCAATAGCAAACAAATCGCCTTCGGGAACCTTCTCTAAGTCCTCCATTGTAGCTACGTATACCTCACCTGTCTCACGCTTTATTGAGTCAATAAATGCCTGATTACGTTCTTTCCAGTTATCATACTTACCTGCTTCTTTCACTTCCTCACAAGAAACAAATGCACCTGCCAGAAACAACAAGAAAGGCAAAAACAAAAGGATGGTTTTCTTCATCTAACTATTAATTTTGAAATTATTTATTATTGCAATGTCTTCAGCAACGATGTGATGCTGACACGGTCTGCAATGATATTGTTCAGTTCAGAAATAGCCACGCGTTCCTGCTCCATGGTGTCACGGTTACGCAAAGTCACGCAGTTATCTTCGAGAGTCTGATGGTCTACCGTTACGCAGAACGGGGTACCGATGGCGTCTTGACGACGGTAACGTTTACCAATAGAGTCTTTCTCATCGTATTGGCAATGGAAGTGGAACTTCAGGTCGTCAATGATTTCGCGTGCTTTCTCGGGCAGACCGTCTTTCTTGATCAACGGCATAACAGCCAGTTTCACCGGTGCCAGTGCAGCAGGCAATCTCAATACAACGCGAGACTCACCGTTCTCCAGTTGCTCTTCACAATAAGAAGCGGACATGATGCTGAGGAACATACGGTCTACACCGATAGAGGTTTCGATTACGTAAGGTACATAGCTTTCGTTGGTTTCGGGATCGAAATACTTGATGTTCTTTCCGGAGAACTTCTCGTGTTGAGACAAGTCGAAGTTCGTGCGGCTATGAACACCTTCTACTTCTTTGAAGCCGAACGGCATCAGGAACTCAATATCTGTAGCCGCATTGGCATAGTGAGCCAACTTATCATGGTCGTGGTAACGGTAATGGTCATCACCGAAACCAAGTGCTTTATGCCATTTCAAGCGGATTTCTTTCCACTTGGCAAACCAATCGAGTTCTGTTCCCGGTTTTACGAAGAACTGCATTTCCATCTGTTCGAACTCACGCATACGGAAGATGAACTGACGTGCCACGATTTCGTTACGGAATGCTTTACCAATCTGGGCAATACCGAAAGGTATCTTCATACGACCGGTCTTCTGTACATTCAGGTAGTTTACGAAAATACCCTGTGCCGTCTCCGGACGAAGATAGATCTTCATAGCGCCGTCGCTGGTAGAACCCATTTCGGTAGAGAACATCAAGTTAAACTGACGTACCTCTGTCCAGTTCTTTGTTCCACTGATAGGACAAACAATTTCTTCATCCAGAATAATCTGGCGAAGTTCGTCAAGGTTATTATCATTCAAAGCTTTGGCAAAACGTTCGTGCAGAGCGTCACGCTTGGCTTGATTCTCCAGTACACGACCGTTCGTATTGCGGAACTGTGCTTCATCAAAAGCATCACCGAACTTCTTGGCAGCTTTGGCTACTTCCTTGTTGATCTTGTCGTCATACTTGGCAAGCTGATCTTCGACCAACACATCGGCACGATAGCGTTTTTTGGAATCTTTATTGTCAATCAAAGGATCATTGAAAGCGTCCACGTGTCCGCTGGCTTTCCAGATAGTGGGGTGCATAAAGATGGCTGAATCAATGCCGACAATGTTCTCATGCAGCAGCACCATACTTTGCCACCAGTATTGCTTGATGTTATTTTTCAGTTCCACACCCATCTGGCCGTAGTCATATACGGCTCCCAGTCCGTCGTAAATATCACTGCTGGGGAATACAAAACCATATTCCTTGCAGTGCGATACGAGTTTCTTAAAAACGTCTTCTTGTGCCATTTTCTGTTGTATCTAAATTAATTTGAATCTTATTTTTAGCTAAAAAGCGCCACAAAGATAGGGATTTATATCATACGTAGGACGGATGAAGGTATTAATTTATCTTATCGGTGACACAGATGGCTACGCGGTTCTCTTCATTCAGCGAGAAAGGTTGAACTGTATCTCCCTTATAATCGAGTATGATTCTGTCCGAGGCAATACCATTATTCTTCAATGCTTTTGCCACCGCTTGCGCACGCTGCATGGATAAGCGCATGTTAATGGCAGCCGTACCGGTTGCCTTATCGGCATATCCGCAAACAGAAACTTTCACGGCTGTATTTTTCTTTAAGTAAGCTATCAAATTCAATAGTTTATTCTCTTCAGACGGACGGATGACGGCAGAATTTATTTTGAAAAAGATATTCTCGGTCCATGGTTTTATCTCTTCCTTCACTTCGGTTTTCTTCTCCTCGACCGGTGCTATCACTTCTTTTTCAACCTCTTGCACCACTTCCACAGGCAACGGGGCTGTTTCATAACGCACAACATTTGCTTTTTTACTGTTTTTCCCGAACTTAAAAGTAAATCCGGCCAACGCATTGAACTGCCAATCCGCATTATCGGCTTTTTTAGAGTTGAATTTATCAGAAAGGATGTTTGCATTTACTTCGAGGTTGAAGAAGACATGGTTGCTTAAGCGCATGTTTGCACCCAGCCCGCCTCTACCGGCTAAAAATACTTTTTTACCTTTCCACAAATACTCCCCATGATAACCGGCATCATCTAATGCAATGGCATCGTCGTTATTGAATGCTCCGTTAACACCTACGCCCGCGAACATATACGCATTAAAAAATCGTTTGGAGTTATAATGGCAAAACAGATTACTCAAATCGAGCGTCGCATCTATATTTCCTTGCAGAAAGTTAAACTTATAAGCATCCGGAAGAACTGCCCATGTGCCTTTTGCTTGCCATCCACTTATACCCGCACGTATTCCCCACAAGGAGGTAAACTTGTATCCGGCAGAAAGAGCTGCAGCTGGAGAGATCAGTTTTTCTAGTCCGGTTTCGCCCACTGTCTGGGCAGCACCTGCCTGAACTTGCATATACCAATGGGGAATAAAATCAGTCCCTTCTCCTTCGTTTTTCTGTATTGAAGGAGTTGTTTGCCCCAAAGCAGTCAGTGTACTCAGGCTTAAAGCAAAAAGCAAAATATTTCTTTTGAATTTCATAATCAATTGTTTTTATAAGTAATGAAACTGTAGTCTGAAAAAGTAAAATCATGAAAAAAAGAGGATGCCCCCGCTTGGGACATCCTCCATCATAACATGTTTTACTTTTCACGATTGTGAAAGTGAGACCTATCTTCGCAGACGAGTTTTCTTTATATATTACTGGTTATATTGAGATCCAGAATTAGTTTCCTTCAGTTTTCTTGATTTCCATGTAAACTGCAGTCTTCACAGTACCCCACTTATAAGTAACTATTACAGGAATCTTAACTTTGAATGCCTGAACGTTATTAGTGTTGTTAGTATAAGTAATAGTACCGTAAGGATGAGCATTAGCACCTGTCTGATCAATAACGATCTGGTCAGTTACTTTAGCTAACTTCTGAGTTTCCAAGTCACCCTTATTCAAGTCACAAGTAATGTTAGCCTTGTCAATTGCGATAGATTGTACACCATAATAATTATAGTAAGTAGTTCCGTCGTAATCAGCAGTCTTTTCGAACTTGTAATCTCTCCAGTCAGTCAGGTAAACCAAGTCAAGCATCTTCACTGAAGAACCTGCATCTTTACCATCCACGAAATACTTGCCAGTGTTCGGGAATACGTTAACAGGACGCAAGAATGCTGCATCGAATTCACCATCAGTCATCGGTAAGTTCATCTCACACTTGTTAGTCAAGATAACATCAACCTTAGCGCTGAACGGAGTCTCGCTATGAGAGTAAGTATTCAAGATAGCTTTAGCAACAGCATTGTCTTGGTATGCTATTTCTCCAGTAGCTTGATTAATCTTAGCTACATCTTTATAAGCAACTGTACCCTTCGGAGCAGCTTGCAGTAAAGTTTCACTTGCAACGTGCAGTACATAAGTCACACCGTCATTACCCAAAGCTTCAACCTTTTCGTTCTTGCTAGCAAAGATATACTTGTATCTTACGTTCTTAATTTGGAAGTCTTCACTTGCAGTATTGTTCAACTTGAATGAAGGCTCGTTACCTACGAATACGTTATCCATATCAGAAACGAATGCACAGTCATTAGTCAATGTACCAGGAACTACAGTGTTGATTCTGATGCCAGTCATAGTATTATACCAGTATTCAGCGATCTTGCTACCAGCATCGAAGCTTGCAGAAGGAGCATTAACAACAGCATTGAATGTAATAGTTACATTACCACGAGAATCATCATTCTTCGGTTTGTAAGTAGCTGTAGCAGTTACTTTACCATCTTTCTTTTGGATTGCGTTCAATGCATCAAACGGAGTCAAAGTCCACTTCAAACAGATAGTTTCACGATCTGCATCAGCATCAGTCAACGGAGCAACAACACCATCATCAGTAGTCTTCAGGTTAGCATTTCCACTTGCATTTACATCCAATTCATAGATTGCATGGAAGTCAGCCTTAGTTAAACCAAGCTTCTGATAGATATTAACGTTCATTTCCATGTATTGTACAGAGTACGTTTGATCGTTGCAGCTCAAGTTGAAGTTACCACAATCCTTAGTCCAGTTAAGACCGGCAACATCACCTCTTGTGATCTTAACCTTGATCCAACCAACATTTACAACTTCACCGTCAGAAATTCTTTGCAATTCTACGCGAACCAAAGGCATACGACCTACAGCAGCGATAGGAGCTTCAGTTACACCGTCGATGCTTGCAACCAATACACTACCGTTCAACTTAGCGAATGAGCTTTGGTTAGTCTTGTTTTCTTCACCTTGATAGTAATCAGATAAAGAGTAAACCAGTTTCAAGCCGTAGTCAGCCAACTGAGCGTTAGAAAGCGCTTTTTCAGCACCAATCTGTTCACTCGGAGTATTTTCTGTGTCAGTAAACTCTTTATAATGAGTTTCAACATAGTCCTTCAAATCAATACCCTTAGTATTGTCATAAGCAACTTCACACATAGGGTCAGCCTTGATTGCATCTTCAGCCTTACCAATCAGATTGCGTTTGTTGTCTGCGCCATACAAGTGTGCCTTATCAGGAGTAGCAGTTGATTTAGCATTAGCCAAAACGAAGTCTTTCATTACTGTTTTGTAGATAGCAGCATAATCAGAATGAATAGTCTTGCTACCACCATTTACATTAACAGTAGCTTTCAAGTTCATCACAGTAATTTTAGAAGCATCTATCTTTTGGATAGCTTCGCTATTACCATTAAATACAACTCTCAAAAGACCATCTTCTATGGAACATTTGCTCAAATCTACGTCACCGATAGCAAAAGCAGCACGAGTACCAACGAAGTCTTTATCGTCAGCTGTTAATATTAACTTTGAGATTTGTTTCATAGTAACGCCAATTGGGCTTACATGATAGTAAGCAACCATATCAGGAGTAATGTTGCTAGCCTTAGCAGCTGCAACAGGTGCTTGCCAAGTTTCACCAACAGCACTCAATGTATATGCGTTCTTTGCCCACTTTGTATAAGTCAAGTTAGCAGCCTTCATGGCCTCAACACCGCTCAGATAAGCAGCCGGTTTGAAAACCAAGCTTGTCAAAGGCAGAGCATCAGCTACATAGAAAGGATATTCTACACCATTGATAGTAAAAGTATAGCCAACAACTGCACCGTCTTTCTCTATTACAGCAATGCTGCTAGTCGGAACTTTAACATTAGTCTTAGTACCATCATACAATACCTCACCTGCAGAATTAACAGTCAATTTAGCAGGATCGAAACCTGCAGTTGCAGCTGGAAGGTCTGCAGAAGAAACTTCTTGTCCATCCTTCTTCAATACAACCTTACCGCCAGAAATTTCTACTTTATATTCAGGCAAGTTCTGAGCAATTGTACAAGAAGAACTCTTATCGTTAGCATCAACGATAGTCAGTTTTCCTGTAGCTGCATCATAGGTTACACTTTTAATCCCATTGTTGCCAATAGAGGTTTTAAGTTCATCGAGGCTTTTGTTGATTTGGCCGATTTCGTTATCGATACGCTTGATGTCATCATCATAGT
>JAEXAJ010000132.1 GCA_023458215.1 Bacteroidota bacterium | reverse complement strand
GCTACTCTTTTATTATGTAGTGGTTGTATTATCTTAAATAAAACAAAAACACCGACTTTACATTCTTGGGTGTAAAACTGGGTGTTTGTTTTGCAATCTGCTGATTTTCAGCGTTTGTTGCGGAGAGGGAGGGATTCGAACCCCCGGTACCTTGCAGTACAACGGTTTTCAAGACCGCCGCAATCGACCACTCTGCCACCTCTCCAAACTCCTTTTCAGAAGTGCTTTCCGTTGAAAGCGGTGCAAAGATACGACTCTTTTTTAAATCTGCAAACATCTTTTCTTTTTTTTCGTGAATTAATCGTACTTTTGTGCCATGATATACCCTCAGAACTTTGAACAGAAGATAGGTTTCGACCAAATACGCCAGTTGCTCAGAGAGAAATGCCTCAGCACTCTTGGCGAAGAAAGAGTGACGGATATGGCTTTTTCCGACCGCTACAGCGAAATAGAAGAACGCCTGAACCAGGTCACCGAATTTGTACGCATCATTCAAGAGGAAGATAACTTCCCTGCACAATATTTCTTTGATGTCCGCCCTTCCCTGAAAAGAATACGGGTAGAAGGCATGTATCTGGACGAACAGGAGCTTTTCGATTTACGCCGTTCCCTGGAAACCATACGGGACATCGTGCGCTTTCTGCAAAAAGAAGGAGAAGACGGAGAAGAAGGCGCTTCCCCCTACCCTTGCCTGAAACGGCTGGCAGGAGATATCACCGTATTCCCGCAACTCATTGCAAAAATAAACGGAATTCTTTCTCCCTACGGAAAGATCAAAGATAATGCTTCGTCTGAATTAGCCCGTATCCGCAGGGAACTGGCAAGTACAATGAGCAGCATTTCCCGTTCTTTGAACAGTATTTTGCGTAATGCCCAGTCCGAAGGAGTAGTAGATAAAGATGTAACACCCACCATGCGAGACGGTCGTTTGGTAATCCCCGTTGCCCCGGCATTGAAACGAAAAATAAAGGGTATCGTGCATGACGAATCGGCCAGTGGAAAAACAGTATTCATTGAACCTGCCGAGGTTGTAGAAGCCAACAACCGCATCCGGGAACTGGAAGGTGACGAGCGACGGGAGATCATCCGCATCCTGACCGACTTCTCCAACCAGCTACGTCCTTCTATCCCTGAAGTGCTGCTATCGTATGAATTTCTTTCCGAAATAGATTTCATACGTGCAAAAGCCCTGTTCTCCGAACAAATATCGGGTCTGAAACCGGCTTTTGAAGACAAACAGATATTAGATTGGACCATGGCCGTACATCCTTTGCTACAACTTTCTCTAGCCAAACATGGTAAGAAAGTAGTGCCGCTGGATATTGAATTGAATGAAAAACAACGTATCCTCATAATCTCCGGTCCGAATGCCGGCGGTAAATCCGTCTGCCTGAAAACAGTGGGATTGCTGCAATACATGTTGCAATGCGGATTGCTCACACCCATGCACGAACGCAGCCATGCCGGAGTTTTCAGCAGTATCTTTATTGATATCGGCGACGAACAATCCATTGAAGATGATCTGAGTACCTACTCTTCGCACCTGACGAATATGAAAATCATGATGAAGAACTGCAATGAACGCAGCCTTATCCTGATTGACGAATTCGGGGGAGGAACAGAGCCTCAGATCGGTGGCGCCATTGCCGAAGCCGTACTGAAACGTTTCAACCAAAAGTTGACCTTCGGCGTTATTACTACCCACTACCAAAACCTGAAGCACTTTGCCGAAGATCATGAGGGAGTGGTAAATGGCGCCATGCTGTACGACCGCCACGTGATGCAAGCTTTGTTCCAACTTCAAATAGGTAATCCCGGAAGTTCATTTGCCGTAGAAATTGCCCGCAAAATAGGTTTACCGGAAGACGTGATTGCCGATGCCTCGGAAATTGTGGGCAGCGAATATATCAATGCTGACAAATACCTGCAAGATATTGTGCGCGATAAACGGTATTGGGAAGGTAAACGTCAAACCATCCGCCAGCGCGAGAAGCATATGGAAGAAACGATTGAACGTTACCAGGCCGAAGTAGAAGAGTTGCAGAAATCACGCAAAGAAATTCTGCGCAAAGCAAAAGAAGAAGCGGAGCAACTGATGCAAGAAGCGAATGCACGTATCGAAAACACCATACGCGTCATCAAGGAAGCCCAAGCCGACAAGGAGAAAACTCGTCAGGTACGTCAGGAACTTGCCAATTTCCGTGAGTCTATGGAAACTCTTGCCGGCAAAGAGCAAGAGGAAAAGATAGTCAGGAAAATGGAAAAGCTACAAGAAAAGCAAAACCGTAAAAAAGAGAAGAAAGCAAATAAAGACCCAAACAATGGCCAATCGGCACAGGCTTTGGCAGAACAGCAGGCACGAAAAGAAGCCGAACGTCTGGCAGCAATCATACCCGGTTGCCATGTCAAGATAAAAGGTCAGACCACAGTGGGTGAAGTGCTGGAAGTAAGCGGAAAGAACGCCACAGTTGCTTTTGGAAGTATCAAAACGACCGTTAAACTGGATCGACTGGAGCGCACCAATGCCCAGCCCAAGCAAGTGGAGCTATCGACCAAGAGTACCTACATCAGCACTCAAACGCAGGACAGCATGTACGAAAAGAAGCTGAACTTCAAGCAAGACATCGATGTCCGGGGTATGCGTGGAGACGAAGCTTTGCAGGCCGTAACCTACTTTATAGACGATGCAATTCTCGTAGGCATGGGTCGCGTACGTATTCTTCACGGAACCGGTACGGGAATCTTGCGAACACTTATACGGCAATATCTACAAACAGTGCCCGGTATACGTCATTTTGCCGATGAACATATCCAATTTGGCGGTGCAGGCATTACAGTCGTTGACTTGAGTTAATAGAGAATTAAAAATCATATTATTGCAAAACCTATTAATCATTAAATATTAATCACTCTTTATGAAATCAATCAAAGAACTTTACCGCATCGGCACGGGTCCGTCAAGTAGTCACACGATGGGACCGCGCAAAGCTGCTGAGATTTTTCTGGAAAGACATCCGGAAGCAGCCGCATTCAAAGTAACTTTATACGGAAGCCTTGCTGCAACCGGTAAAGGTCACATGACTAATATTGCCATCAGTGAAACTCTGCAACCCGCTGCCCCGGTAGAGATTATCTGGGAGCCAAAGATATTTCTCCCCTTCCACCCTAATGGAATGAGATTTGTTTCTTTGGACTCGGAGGGCAAAGAAACAGACCAATGGCTCGTGTTCAGCGTTGGAGGCGGCGCCTTAGCCGAAGAAAACAATGGAGATTCATCCGTTAATACCCCGGATGTGTACGAGATGAACAGTATGACCGAAATCCTCGAATGGTGCGAACGCACCGGCAAAAGCTACTGGGAGTACGTAAAAGAATGCGAAAACAGTGATATATGGGACTACTTGCAAGAAGTGTGGAAAACCATGCAAGCTGCGGTAAAACGCGGATTGGAGCAGGAAGGCGTATTGCCCGGCCCGTTGAACCTACGTCGCAAAGCCTCTACCTATTATATACGCGCCAGTGGTTACAAAGCTTCTCTTCAATCGCGCGGACTGGTTTTCTCATACGCCTTGGCCGTAAGTGAAGAAAATGCTTCCGGAGGTGTAATTGTCACTGCACCAACCTGTGGTTCTTGTGGAGTTGTGCCGGCTGTTCTTTATCATCTGGCCAAAAGCCGCGAATTCAGCGATACACGCATCCTCCGTGCACTCGCCACTGCCGGACTGGTAGGAAATATTGTAAAGACCAATGCCTCTATTTCGGGTGCCGAAGCCGGATGTCAGGCAGAAGTCGGCGTAGCTTGTTCAATGGCTTCAGCCGCTGCCAACCAATTATTCGGAGGTAGCCCCGCACAAATAGAATATGCAGCAGAAATGGGACTGGAGCATCATCTCGGTATGACTTGCGACCCTGTATGTGGCCTGGTACAAATCCCTTGTATCGAACGAAATGCATACGCCGCTGCCCGTGCCTTAGATGCTAACCTTTACTCCTCTTTCACCGACGGCATGCACCGCGTATCTTTCGACAAAGTAGTAACTGTTATGAAAGAAACCGGAAATGACCTGCCTTCACTTTACAAAGAAACGAGCGAGGGAGGATTGGCGAAGGACTTTAAGCAAATGTAAAAAACAGTTATAAGTTATTAGTTATAAGTTATTACCATGTGACATAATTGCGCAGCCAACTAATAACTTATAACTAACCCAATCTTATTTCGGCCAATGTGTATCGTCCTTTCCCGTTACATCTTTAGCCTGCAATAAGTTACCTTCTTCGGAGTAGAACAACTGATATTCCGTATTTCCTTTCTCAACTTCAATGACATACTCAGTGGGTTGTAATGGAGATTCCAGTACATCAATATCTTCGCGTTCCCAAGTTGCATATTCACTTTCCATAAAGGTAGTCTGTACAGTTCCGGGGAGATCAGCCCAAGCAATATCAATTTCTGTCAATTGCCATTCTGCATTGGTATTGTACCACACAGATGTTTCTTTGCCATCCACCCTGCAATCAGCTACATAATATTTACCTTTCTGTTCCCATTCAATATGGGTTGCAGACGGATATTTAGCTTTCAGTGCATCTGAGATCGCTACAGGAACTTTTATGCCATCATTATTATCATCATCACTGCATGCGCTGAATGCCAACACAGCAATGAACATCATAGCCAACATTTGTATCTTTACTTTCATAATTTATTATAAGATTTTAATATCGTAATTTACTGATAATCGCTCTTGAAATCAATCGTCCATGCCGACAAACTTCCCTTTCTTATTGAACTTCAAAGAGTAGTCATTACCCAGTTCAACTTCTACGCCACTGCCTTTACGGTCAATCTTGGTGATAATCTCTTTCGGGAAATTAGCCTTAACGTATTCTTTCACGGAAGCCGGAACCAATGCTGCGGGAACAGCCGATTTCTGACAGTCCACTTCCACCCAGTTACCTTTGCTATCGAAATCAATTTCGGTACGGTCGGTCAGCAATACTTCATACTTCTTGCCTTGCAAAATCTCACTCTCAATCTTGATATGCGAAATTTGCGGTTTGCTGAAGTATTGGTTGATAAAGTTACGAGCTGCCAAAGGCAACTGCTTCACATCTTGAGTGATAATGTCACCTGCAAAAGCGAACTGCACGGCTACAAGAGCCAAAACTAAAATAGATAATACTTTTTTCATAATCGTTATTTTTTAGTGTTACTAAATATATCATGTCTTAATCACACTGCAAATAACGACAGAGAATTGGGAAAGATTTGGGAATAATCGGTGTTAGCGGTTATTTTTAGGTTCTTTAACAAGACGAAAGCAATGCATACCATCCCGCCATTCATAAATTAACTTCAATGAAGCCGAAAGAGCAACAGAATGTGCTATAGCAAGTCCCAGGCCGGTGGAATCTTTCTTTCCTTCCGATCCACGATAGAAACGACGGAACAATTTATCACCATCCAAAGGCTCATCACCAGTGTTTTTTATCACTAAAGAGTGAGGAGTCGTACTAATTTCCAGTTGGCCTTTTTCCCTATTATGCAGTAGGGAGTTCTTCACCAAATTAGAAACCATTATTTGAGCCAAAGAATGATTGCAACGGATAACAAACGGTTGTTCTCCTTGTTTACGAGTCAGTTTCACTTGCTTTCCCTCATAAATATCCATCAAATCGGGCAACAAATTATCGAGTATTTCATCCACCGAAACATCGTCCAGCTCAGTGTATTGTCCATTCTCGATGCGAGACAGCAACAACAATGATTTATTTAACTTCACAGCTCTGCCTAAAGTGGAATAAATATCATCCAGTTCTTTCATTTGTTGTTCAGTCAACCCTTCATTCTCGGCCAATAACTCCACTTTGCTACGCACAATGGCAAGGGGTGTTTGCAACTCGTGTGAAGCGTTCTCTATAAATTGCTTCTGATCTTGATATGCCTTGAAACTACGGTTACCCATATCCACCGCAGCCTCGCTCAGTTGGCGGAACTCCCCTATTTTCGTTGGATTATCCAATAATGGAACTTCTTTGCCCGGCTGAATGGTATGCAGCCATTCCAATAATTTATTCAACGGACGAAATACTCCTTTCAATACCAGTCGGATACCCACTGATGTACATATCAGGAAAAGCAAGAACAATGCTCCCAGATACCAAAGCATCGCTTCTACCATATCATCTCGTTCCAAGGTGGAAATCATCAAAGTCAATTCATAGAACTGCCCGTCGGGCATGCGGAAAGCAGTCCGCATAACGCGCACCGGCTCATCTTCATCTTCTATTTCAATGTAAACAGTGGAATCATAGAATGCCGCGTTATAGGAAACCCCTTCTTCCTCTGATATAGGTTGAAACTTATAAAAAGACATCAAAGTTCCTTCCGTGGTAAGTATCGAAGGATCCCGCAAAGCTTTTTTAATTAAGATCTCAGCCTGATTCTCCAAGGTGTCATCCGTTTCATCTATAACTTCATCGATGATGGTAAAGTAAAACAGAACTCCCCACACCGCCATCAGCAAGAAGAGTAACAGCGACAGCTTACGATAAGTATAATGGAGGAGTTTCATACTTCAGAGAGTTTATAGCCGAAACCGTAAACAGCTTTCAGCTCTACGGTAGCTTCAGCTTGCTTCAACTTCTTACGCAGGTTCTTTACTTGCGAATAGATAAAATCCAGCGAGTCGGCTTGATCGATATTGTCTCCCCAAACAGACTCGGCAAGGCTCATTTTATTGATGACGCGATTGGGGTTGACTACAAAATAATATAGCAGATCAAACTCTTTGCGGTTCAGCTGTAAAGACACTCCTCCCACCTCAGCCTGGCGCTTATCGGGATATAACAATAAATTACCGATGGCAACGGTAACATCACCTTGGGTCTGCCTGCGCCGTATCAGCGATTTTATACGGGCGTTCAATTCAGCCAAATGGAAAGGTTTCGTCAGATAATCGTCAGCTCCCAGTTCCAGTCCGTCCACCTTATCGTCCAAAGAGTCTTTGGCAGAAATGATAAGTACGCTATCACTACGACGAAGCCGTTTCAGTTCACGCAACAAGTCCAAACCGCTTCCGCCGGGCAACATGATATCCAGCAAAATACAGTCGTAATCGTAGTCGTTGATCTTATCGAGTGCCGAGAAGTAATCGGCGGCTGTTTCTACGACAAATTTTTCTTTTAAGAGCGAAGTACGGATAGTTTCCCGCAAGTCTTGCTCATCTTCTACAATCAGGATTTTCATACCGCCAAAGATGATTTATAAAACTGGAAACAATCTGG
>JAEXAJ010000131.1 GCA_023458215.1 Bacteroidota bacterium | reverse complement strand
GCGAACCGAACTGGAAGTACAAACCGGCATCGGTTGGCGCACCTATTTCGCAACCGCTATTATCGGCGTTGGCTATCAAGTTACCTTCTGCCCACTCTATCTGATTGCTATAATAAAGTACACGGGTGGCGGTGTGCTCTTTTCCATCCTTGCCTACGATTGTTACTTTCAGCAGAGCGGTGTCTGTGTCTTTTATCGCATCATCCATTGTCGGAGGGGTAACGGTAACGATAGCTTGGTCCTTGATGCTGCCATCGGCATTGAAGGTCGGAACTTGCTTGATAGCTACCGTCCACGGTGTTCTGGCAGCGCGAGTGGCAACAGCTGCGCCCAGTCCCTTGTTGTTGGTCACTTCGGCTTTGATGGCAGCATAATCAGCATCCTTTATGTTCAGTGCCAGTGTGATGTCCTTTGCTGCGGCGGTAGTGATAGTGCTGAAGTCACTGAAAATATTGATGGCATCGGCCATAGGCAAAGTAAATGTAGCTCCATTGTCGCCCGCCAGGGTGAAGGTCACGGTATTGTCAGCATTCACTGTCACACCGTCTTTCTTGAACACAGTGTCGCCTTGGGCACCTGTTGCTCCGGTTTCGCCTTTATCGCCTGTGGCGGGTACCATGTCCTGACCGTTTTTCAACCAAGTGCCGTTCAACTGCCAGTACACTTTACCATCTGTGTGGGTGGCTACGCCCAACTGGGGTGTTGCGCCCACAGCGCCGGTAGTGGGTATTTTGTTGCCGGCGGCATCCTTTACCCAGATAGCAGCGGCTGTACCGGTCTTCACCGTCCAGTAGTAAACTCCGTCGGTGAATTTATCTACACCGATTACGGGAGTGGTACCGTCAGCGCCGTTCTTTCCGTCCAGACCGTCGAAGATGGTGATGGGGTCACTTTTGGTGAAGGTGATGGTGTAACCGGTTTTTCCGTCTACGGTGATGGGCGATACGCCTGTCACGTAGTCATTCTCTTGCAGAGCGGTGACCAATCCTTGCAGGGCACTGATCTGCCCGTTCACGGTGGTGCTCCACGCTTCCAGTTTCTCTACTCGCGATTGCAGATCGCTTACGTCTTTTCTCAAAGCGGTGTCGTCATAATCGTCACCGCAACTCCACATTGCCACTGCTGCTACAAGGAGCATGGCATAGAATCTAATTGCTTTCATCATAAAATTGAGTTTTTAAAGTCCTCCCGAGGCGGGAAGAGGGTTAATGATATATTGTTGTTCGTACATTGTTTACTTGTTCATCATTGGCAAGTCCTTCGATCCAGCTTTCGGGGATGCATTGATAAGCGGCTGTGCCTGTGTTGTCCAGATAGCGGACTGCAAAGTGAAGTTCCCGGTTATAATGAGTTGGAGTTAGTAATACTGCCAGAATCAATGCAAGGTGTTTGGTAGGGTTGTTACCTGCTGTGGGTATTTGTACCCATACTTTATCACCTTTTTTATATGTTTGTTTGTTCTTCATAAGTAGTAATTTAATACTTTATGTTCTAGCTTTGGGGGGCTTAGTTACTTGTTAGGTAACGGAAACCACAAATACACCAATCTGCAAGGCGTTGCAGAGGCATGACACCCGTATTTTCGATTTGTAGGTTCAGTAAAGGCAACAAGCATCCGACCTCGCGTTTTTGACAAAAGCGCAAGGTGGCACGACACATGGTTTACTCCACGTAAAGAATGAAAAAATAAGGTAGGTTTTAGGGTTCAAGAGTCTTATAAAGGAAATATCGTGCTTTATGTACAAATAAAAGAGTGTTATATACCACTGTTTTAAACTCTTTTTATATCTTTGTCGTGGTTTAGGCCTTTCCGTTACCTAACAAGTAACTACTATACAAGTTTCATTTCCAACAACTTGCCTCTCCGAGAAGAACACGTGCCATCACAAGTTTGTTAGCCAATTCCAGTTCTCCGCATTCAAAACTTTTCAGGTACGTGCGAGTCACTTCGAGCGATGAATGTCCTAGTCCTTCGGATATCACGCTTTCGGGCACCATACAGTATTTGGCAGCCGTAGCCCAAGTATGGCGGGCAGTGTACGAGCTTACCCGCACGCCGGTCAGTCCATGGAAAGCAGCCAGCTTGGCCAATCTACTGTTGAGCAGTCGCAGTTGGCGGCAGTACTCATGGTAGATGTCTTTGGCTCCGGTAATACCGTCGAAGAAGCATAGCAGGTAGGGCGAGGCGGGATCGGTGCTGCGATAGCGGTCAATCAGTGCCAATGCCTCGGCAGTGACGGTTACCCGTAGCGGCGTGCCCGTCTTCTGGCGGTGGCAAGTCAGCACGGTGAGGCCGATGGCATCGGTGTGCAGGTCGCCCCGGTGCAGGTGCAGCAAGTCCACCAGGGGCATGCCTTGCAGACGGAACATCAACGAGAGCAAATCTCGTGCTTGGCACAAAGGTTCGCACAACTCATCATCCTTCAGCAGCCGTCGCATCTCTTCGTCCTGCAATGCCCGCTTCTGCTCCACCTTTGTACCCGTAAACACACCACTGAACAGGCGATACTCGCCGGGAATCACTTCTGCATCTACCGCCCGGTGATACACCGACCGCAGGGCACGGACATACGTAGAAATCGTGTTCCACTTCTTCTGCCGGTCGCCCTCGTACTTCTCGAAACGTTTCAGCGAGTAGCGATTGATGGCTCCGAAGAAGATCTTACCACCGCCTACAAACTCCGCGAAAGCTTGGTAAGCATACCAATACACATGTGCCGTGCTGTAACGCTCTTCCTCTTCCAACTCATTAATTACCCGAAGCATAAAGTCGGTAAAGTCTATCGGCTCCTCTTCTTTTTCCTTTTTCTTTCTTTCCCTTTTCATAACATACAGTTGTTTAGTAAGTCATAGAATATCTCTCCAAAGATGGTACTTCGAAGAATGAAAGAACACAGAGAAGAGAAATAAGATGCCCGGAAAAGTTCTTTTAACGATCCTCCTAGCACCGGAAAACAGTTTTTAGCACAAAAATGAAAGTCCGCTGCACAGACTTGAAAGCTAAATAAACCGGACTACAAATACCCGGAACAGGCGCAAAAGCTATTTATCGGCAAAAGGGCTACTTTAGCGATACGAAAAGAACAAAATATACTATTATGAAAACAAAGTCCTTTCAACTGCTATTTGTAACCCTCATGTCATTGCTGATAGGTACAGGGTATGCCACTGCTCAAAAAACATCTCTGGTACGTGTACACGAAAATATGCGCGAAATTCCTTATCCGCAATCTTTTCATACTCCCTACCTGAACCCCACTCCCTTGTTGGTTCCCAAAGGGATGCGCAAAGCGGAGTTTCTCCAATTTGAACTCTCTACCGACAAGTCATTCCCTGTAGGCCATACTATTACTTCAAAACCCTTGCTGTGGTGTATGTTCAACCCACATCAAGTATTAAGCAACGGTACGTGGTACTGGCGCTTCCGTTCGGTCACCCAAGACGGAACATCCCTACCTTGGAGCGAGACATACGATTTCACTATCTCGGACGAAATACCCCAATTTGTAACACCCTCCTTCGAAGTGTTCTTCAAGAACATGCCCACCGAAAGCCCACGTCTCTATTGTTTCTTGAATGAAGACATCGAGAAAGCACACAAGAGCATTCAAACTCACCCGGAATATCAGGATATGATTCGCAGAGCCAAGATGGGACTCGACTTTGACTACCAATCCGCCCCCAACCCCTTTGACGTGGCCGGAAAAGCCGCCCTCTACTTTTGCCATATGCACACCGCTTCTGCACTGACGGGCGATGAAGCCTACGGCAACAAAATGGTAGCTTTTGTGCGCCAACTGCTGAAAGCCACCCCCAACGAAAAGCTATTGAAAAATGACTTCTATGCCGGCGACCTGCTCTATGTATTGACACATACCTACGACCTCTGCTACAACCAATTCTCCGAAACCGAACGCGAGCAACTCAAACAACTCGTCTTCAAAGCCGCCAAAGCACATCATAACACCCAACGCACCGGCGAAGTAGAAAACCACATTTTCGACAACCACTACTGGCAACGTGCCTTCCGCGAGATGTTGCAGATAGGACTGCTATTTGGCGACAAAGATCCTCAAGGCAAAGAGATACTGGAATATTGCTATGAACTATGGACGGCACGTGCCCCCGCCAGCGGCTTCAACCGAGACGGAGAGTGGCACAACGGACACGGCTATTTCGATGCCAATCTGAAAACCCTGTTCTACGTCCCCAGCCTGATGTCGTATGTAACAAAGACCGACTTCCTGCAACACCCCTGGTATCAGAATGCCGGAAGGACAATGGCCTACGTATGGCCGCCCCGTTCGATGAGTGCCGGTTTTGGCGATGGTAATGAAGGCGAAGCAATCCCTCCGAAGCAACGCACTGCCTTTGCCGATTTCATAGCCCGTGAAACAGGAGATACGTATGCTGCCTGGTATGCCACCCAATGCAAGAATGCCGGGGGCGACTTTGACATACGCCTTTACCGCATTGCCCGTTCGGCATCCAAGAACTATGACCCCGTAGAAACACTTCCCGCAGATGCTCCCAAAGCCCTTTGGCTGGAAGATACCGGCGAAATGATGATGCACTCCGACCTCAACGGATATAGAAACAACCTATTCCTGAGTTTCCGCTCCAGTTCTTACGGTTCAGGAAGCCATACACTGGCCGATCAGAATGGTTTCAACCTGCACTATCGGGGTGTTCCGGTATATCGCTCCACCGGATACTACCTTAACTTCAGCGACCCGCATAACCTGCTCTCCTATCGCCATACCCGTGCCCACAACACCATTTTGGTAGATGGAATAGGGCAGCCCTTCTCTACCAAAGGCTACGGCAAAATAGTACGGGCACTGAACGGAAAGAATATCTCATACGCCTTGGGAGACGCCTCTAATGCCTATTCGGGTATCAGCGAATATCCTATGTGGGAGAAGTTCTTCGCAGACAGCAAAGTAGAACAATCGGTAGAAAACGGTTTTGGAGAAACACCGCTGAAGCTCTATCGCCGCCATCTCTTCATGCTGCATCCCGATATCGTAGTGATCTATGACGAAATGGAAGCCGAAAAGCCGGTACGTTGGGATTGGTTGCTCCACAGCCCCGTACAATTCCAGATAGACGAGCAAAGCAAGTTGCTGACTACCCGCTATGACGAGAAGAAATTCTCCTCGCTTGCCCAGATATTCAGTAACAGTGACTATACGTTGTCTCAAACAGACCAGTTTGTAGCCGCCCCTAATGCGAAGCTCGTCAAGCACAACCGCAAGATACCCAATCAGTGGCACCTCACCGCTGCCTTTACTCCGAGCAGTGCCAACCGTGTACTTACCATTATTCAGATATTGCCCGACGGAAGAAGCCGGAAGATGCTCAGTCGTAACGGCAATCACTTCCGCAGTGGCAAATGGAACATCAAAGCCGAAATGGACCCGGGCAAACCTGCTGCAATCAGTATTAACAATCCGGATAACGGGGCACAATTCAGCTTCGGCAGTACTGAGATAGAGATAGGTGGCAAGAAATATGCTTATACTAAAGGCGCTTCCGTATTGTACGATGAAATAGACGGCAAACAGTCGTTGTACGAAATGCCGAGTTTCGAACCTTCCTTTACAGGGGCAAAACCGGAATAAGAATATTGTTTTTTAGACATAAGAACAAAAGAACATATTCACTAAATGATATAACCTATGTTTCCTAATTTGTTCTTTTGTTCTTATGTCTAAAACCTCTCTGTCATTTCATTCATAACCACAAAAAAACTCATTATGAAGAAGATCCTATTTATAATCTGCCTGTTTGTATCCTGCCTGCAACTCCATGCACAGAGCCTCACCGTCAGCGGTAAAGTTATTGACGGAACCGGCCTGGAAGTGATAGGCGCCAACGTAACCATTAAAGGAAAAGCAGGCGTAGGTACTATCACAAATATAGACGGCCATTACTCACTCACCGTAAGCGATGCTAAAAAGGATGTACTGGTATTTTCGTATATTGGTATGGCAACGGTAGAAGTTCCCGTTAAAGAACGAAACAAGATCGACATCACCCTGAAAGATGATGCCAAAGTGCTGGACGAGGTTGTCGTTACAGGCTACGGTTATACCAAACGTGGCGACCTGACCGGATCCGTAGTCTCTGTAAAGAGTGAAGATCTGATGCAAACTCCTACTTCGGATGCCGCCCAGGCATTGGTGGGGCGTGTAGCCGGTGTACAAGTCGTGCAGAGCGAAGGTGCTCCGGGGGCATCCGTCTCCATCCGTGTACGTGGAGGTATCTCCATTACGCAAAGCAACGAACCGCTGTATGTCATCGACGGTTTTCCCAGTGAAGACGGTATGGCAAACCTCGACCCTGCCGAAATAGAAACTATCGATATCTTGAAAGATGCTTCGTCTACTGCCATTTACGGTGCACGTGGCGCCAATGGTGTAGTAGTAATAACTACTAAGAAGGGTACAAAAGACGCTTCCAAGATGACCGTCAATTTCGATAGTTATATAGGTATAAAGAAAATAGCCCGTAAGCTGCCCGTCCTCTCGCCCGAAGAGTTTGTACTGCTGGACTATGAGCGCAGTCTTGCTTTGAACGGAGAGAATGGTGTCAGAAGGTTTCAGTCTCTTTACGGTTCGTTCATGGAGATACAGGAGAATTATGGCAACCGTGAAGGCGTTGACTGGCAAGAAGAAGCCTTGGGACGTGTAGCTACCTCGCAAAACTACCGTGTACGCATCTCGGGAGGCAACAAGGAGTTAAAGTATGGCTTGAGTTATGCCTACTTCAAAGATATGGGTGCCATGATCAAGAGTGGCAACAACAAGCATAACATCTCCCTCAATTTGTCTCACAAAGCGTCCGACCGCTTTCAGGCGAATGCACGCATCAGTTACGACCAAAGCAACATATACGGCATGGGTACTTCGGAAAGCACCAACCGCTTCAACAAGATGGAACATATCTTGCAATACCGTCCCGTTATCGGACTGACCGGCAACGACCGTGACTTGATAAAAGGAGAAGACCCCTTCCTGGAAGATGACGAGTCGAACCCGATGCAAAGCCCCATCATCTCAGCCCAGGAGGAGAAGAAAGTACGCCTGCTCAAGACGTTCCAGGCAAACGGCGGGTTTACGTTCAACTTCACCAAGCAGTTCAGTTTCCGCAATAGTACCGGTATGCGTTATCAGAATTCCCGCCAGGATAACTTCCTCGGAGCCAAATCTGTAGAAGGGAAACGTTCGAGCATCAACGGTTTCATTCTCTATAACGAAAGCGGCAGTTTCCAGACCTCCAACGTACTGAACTACGACTACCGCAGCCACAACAAGAAACATAAGCTAACCCTGATGTTAGGACAAGAATGGGTTTCACGCTGGACCAAGTTCCTCAGAGCCGCAGCCACCAACTTTCCCAACAACGATATCGGACTGGATGACATGGGACTCGGTACACCGAAAGAAATCCGTTCGGGCGTAAACTATGACGATAAGCTGATCTCTTTCTTCACCCGTGCCAACTATAATCTGGGTGAAAAGTATCTGCTGACAGCTACCGTCCGTGCCGACGGTTCTTCCAAATTCAGTAAAAGCAATAAGTGGGGCTTCTTCCCTTCGATCTCAGGTGCCTGGCGATTGGGTGAAGAGGAGTTTATCAAGAAGATGAACCTGTTCTCCGACTTGAAGCTACGCATAGGGTATGGTATGGCGGGCAACAACCGCGTGGGAAGCTACCAGTCGCTCGACCTGCTCACATCCGCCGGATATCCCAGTAACGATGCAATGACGCCGGGATATGCACCCGCCGGTATTCCGAGTGCAGACTTGAAATGGGAATCGAACCGGACGTTGAATATAGGGTTGGACTTAGGCTTTCTGGAACAACGCCTCCTTATCTCGCCCGAATTTTACATTAATAACAGTACCAATCTGTTGCTCAATTCACGCGTACCCAGTTCGTCGGGCTATACCAATGTGATGCGCAACATCGGCAAGACGCGCAATGTGGGATTCGACCTGACCGTTACGTCTATCAACATCCAGAAGAAAGACTTTACCTGGACTACCAACTTCAACATCTCCCATAACCGGAATACGATTGAAGCCCTCTCCGGCGAACAGTTCTTTCTGGAAGAAGCAGCTTTCGGCTATACCCAAAAGACGCATAAGATAGAGGTAGGCAAATCTATCGGGCAGTTCTACGGTTATAAGACTTCGGGATTATATCAAGTGGATGACTTCGATTATGACGGAGCCACCAAGACCTATACCTTAAAGAAAGGGATACCTTGCATGGGCGACCGTAGCAGCGTAAAGCCCGGTATGTGGAAGTTTGCCAATACCAACAAAGACGATGTGATAAACGAAGACGACATGACCGTCATCGGAAATGCCAACCCCGACTTCTACGGCGGTTTGAATAACTCCATCAAATACAAACAATGGGATTTCAGTCTGTTTCTCAGTTTCAGTTACGGAGGCGAAGTATTGAATGCCACCAAGTTGACAAACACCAAGACCGCCACCACCAACTACAGTGTGCTCAATCATGCCAACAGCAGCAACCGCTGGATGCTTATCGATGACAAGGGTGCCTTGGTTTCCGACCCCGCACAACTGGCAGCCCTCAATGCCGGCAAAACAGTAGCTTGCATTTATGATATGGAGATGGGCGACAAATACATCCACTCCTGGGCGGTAGAAGACGCCTCGTTCCTGCGACTGAGCAATGTAAGCATCGGTTATACCTTTCCCCGGCAGATGTTACGCAAAGCGTCCATCCAAGGACTGCGTCTCTATGCTACAGGCAGCAACCTCTTTGTGTGGACTCCTTACAGCGGATTCGACCCCGAAGTATCGACCATGGGCAGCAACCTGACACCAGGCGTTGACTATGGAGCCTGTCCACGCAGCCGTTCCTTCATCTTCGGATTAAACATCACCTTTTAAATAATAGAAACCATGAAACGAAATCAATTCCTCCATATACTGTTTCTAGCAACCAGTCTACTGATGACCACCGCCTGCGAAGAAACACTGACCGAACAACCGGATTCTTATTATGAACGCAAAGATTACTTCACCACTGCCGAAAAGGCTGATATGGCTATAATAGGCATCTACAACGTGCTACCCAGCCTCTATGGTTCCAAAGACGGCATGGCAATACCTTGCTCGGACGATATGTATTACGTCTACGGTACAGGCAGCGACAATACCCGCCGTGACTTGGCCCACTACACTGTGCGCCCGTCCAACCAGTGGGTGAATGATGTCTGGAAAGGGAAATACACCTGCATCAACCGCGCAAACTACAGCATCAGCGGCATTGAAAGCATGAAAGGCTACTCCAAAGATGATAAGTTGCAAGCCCTTGTAGCCGAAGCCAAGTTTCTGCGTGCACAATCGGCTTTCGACTTAGTACGATACTGGGGGGATGTACCTTTCAAAACCACCTATTCTGCTAAGTACGAAGACGCCTACCAGCCCCGTACAGACCGTGAAACGATCTATGACCAAATTATAGAAGACCTTACTTTTGCCGGCGGACACATGCCTTGGGCTACCGTCTCAACATCGCCCGAACGTGCCTCTCAAGGTGCAGCCCGTGCATTACTGATGCGTGTATTGCTGACCCGTGCCGGTTACAGCTTACAACCGGATGGTAAAATCACACAGCCCGAAGAATCCGAACGCCAAAGCTATTACAAAGCGGTCATTAAACAATGGGAAGCTTTTCAAAGCCAAGGCGGTTATCACGGTTTCTATGACGGAGGTTATGCGGCACTTTTCAAAGATTTCTCGGCGGGCAAACTCGGCTCTAAAGAGAGCTTGTTTGAAGTAGCCTTCTACTATCCCGGTACAAACGGCTGCTGGGGTACCTATATCGGCGGCTTGGTAGATGCGCCAAGTACTTCGGCAGATGCCAACAGTGTGATGGGACGTGCTGCCGTCAACTTCCGTGTCATTCCCGAATGGAAAAAGTTCTTTGATGAGAAAGACGAACGACGGGATATTGCCATCTGTACCTATACTTGGAAATGGAACGCCGCCTTGCAAACACACGAAAAGGTAGAAAGCAGTGCAAGCAACTGGACTCCGGGCAAGTGGCGCCGCGAATGGATGCCTATCGGCTATAAAGAGCCCAACTATACGGACGTCAATTTCTGCCTTCTGCGTTATGCCGACGTCGTGCTTATGGCAGCAGAAGCTTATAATGAAATTGGAAACACGCCCAAAGCATGGGAATTGTTGAACAGCGTCCGCCGCCGTGCAGGTGCCACCGAAATAACTTCCGCCAACTATGCATCTCTCTTAAAAGCTCCTAAGGTTTTCAATCTCGATTTCATTAATGACGAAGAGGAAAAAGGCAAATTCCACACCGCCCTTTACTGGGAACGTGGTTTTGAACTGGCATTCGAAAGTCAACGCAAGTACGACCTGATCCGATGGGGAATTATGAAAGAGGCTGTTCAGCTTTTCGGCGAGAAAACGCAGCTGAATACGTCCACAAGAGTTACTTATCCGGCCGGTACAAACTTCCAGAAAGGGAAACATGAATTGCTCCCCATACCCGAAGATGAGATACAGATTAACTACAAACTGGAGAAGAAAAACAATCCCGGATATTGATAAACAGCACTTTCTATACAAAACTGAAAGTGGACAATACAGATTTAAAACTCATTTCATCAGCATTGAACATCGTAAAAACAAACAAGAACAACCATCTTGTGTAAATGCGATACATTTGCTGACAGAGATCATTCAATAACTGAATATAATGAAGAGCACCCAATATATGGAATCAAAAATCTATTTACGACGAAGCATTCTCTTGATACTCTGCATGGTGGTAGCTATTATCACTTATGCACAGTCGGCACAGAAACCCTACCCGGCTGCCAAACGGGGGAGAATCATACAGATGGACTCCAATGTAGCCACAAAGGAGAATTCAGCAACCGACGCAAATGCCCAGGCTGCCGATAAAAGAGATGCGAACAAGAAGAAAGATAATAATAATAAGAAGAATGAGCGCAAGGTGGCCAAAAACCAATCAGCAGCTTCTTCCGATCGCTACATTGTCTTGAAAGCCAATATTCCTTTTGCAGCCGTCGCCATACAGAATCTTGCACTGGAAGTGCAATGCCACGAACACATATCTATAGACTTCCCTGTAATGTGGAGCATCAGTGACCTTGATCCCAAACACGCAGTTCGCACCTTCGCCCTTCAACCCGAAGGTCGCTGGTGGAGCGGAACTGTAGGCAAAGGACATTTCTTCGGACTGCACGCCCACGTAGCTTGGTTTAACTTGAAGTGGGAGGAAGACCGTTACCAAAGTCAAAAGCGTCCTTTGCTGGGTGCAGGTATCAGTTACGGCTACAAGCTACCCATCTCCGAACACTGGGGAGCCGAATTCAATATGGGCGCCGGTTATGCCAACATGAAGTACGACACCTATTATAATATAGAGAATGGAGCGAAGATTGACACTCGCGTCCGCAACTATTGGGGCATTACCCGCCTGGGCCTTTCCTTAGTTTACCGTTTCTAAAACCATGACACTTATGAAAAAGATAGATACACACTCCTTCCGCAAATGGTTCTGCCTGTTGCTACTTCTATTCACATTCAGCAGTTGCCTCTACGAGGAACCCGAAATGACAAGTGACGGCCAACCGGGTGTAGACCCTACCGAAGTTACCATCACGGCAGATATCAATATCAATCTGAAGTTGACTGAAAGCGGAACGCCAGGCACCCGTGCCGAAGCAACCACTACCACGTATCGCCACCGATTCATCGTTGAGGCTTATCTGAACCGTGAATTAGCCGCCCGCCAAGTGGTGTATGAGGAACTGACAGAACGTACAAACATTACCATCCCAATCAGTATGAAGCTACATGCCCGCAACTATCAATTGGTGGTATGGGCCGATTACGTAGAAACTGGAAGCGAAAGCGATCTCTACTACAATACGCAAGAGCACTTAATGACCGTTTATGGTACCGAACCTTACCAGGGAAATACCGGATGGAAAGATGTATTTTGCGGTAGTAAGGAATTGGACTTGAGTGAAATGCGAGACGAGTGGAGTGCAAAAGTGCCCGTAAAGATGGAGTTGAAGCGCCCCGTAGCTCGCTACGAACTGATAGCCACCGATGTAGCCACCTTCCTGCGCCGCATCACTCAAGGCACAGTGACCGGAAAGAAATTCTCTGCCCGTGTAAAGTATGACTATTACCTGCCGGTAGGATTCAATGCCTTCGACCATCTGCCCAAGCATGCACTGATGTACATGCAGTACTCCCGCACTTTCAGTGTGCCTGCAACTACAGAGAAAGAATTAGCCCTCGGTTTCGACTATGTATTTACAGGAACTGAGCCCGAAAAGATTCCCCTGACTATAGAGATTGTAGATGAGAAAAGTGTAACCATCGCACGTACCTCCTTGAGTGTTCCCGTTCAGGCAGGTAAACTGACACAAATTCGTAGTGCATTTCTCACGGCAGACCCGAATGGCGGAGTAGGGATTGATCCGGGTTATGACGGAAGTCTGGATGTAGATTTCGGTGACTTATAAAAGAAAAGAACTTAATAATAATATTCACTTTAAAACTTAAAACCATGAAAAAGAACTTTTTGTATTCGTTTATGGCACTGTACATCTGCCTGTTCGCAGCATGCAGCCAGGAAGAGATTATTCCTGAAGCAGGCCAAAGCGGGAAAACCGTAAACATGACTGTAGGTGTACCTAGTGGAGCAACAACACGTGCAATACCATCGGTAGATGGGAAAATACTGCGTTGCATCATGCAGGTAGTAGACAACAACAATACTCCCATTGAAGGCGAAGGCATGAGACAAACTCTCGAAATCAAAACGGATAAAGCGACTTTTACGTTCAAAGCTCCCGAAGGTGATTATAAATGCTTGTTCTGGGCCGACTTTGTGACTGCCATTGGTACTGATAACATTTATACAACGACCGATCTTACCAACATCACATACAAAGCAATCGGCAATGATGTATTCAGTGCTGCCGCCGATGCTTTCTGTGGTTATGTATCTAATGGAACGACTACCATTCAACTGAAACGTCCTTTTGCTAAAGTATCAGTAACTCCCAACAGTGCCAGTAACTATGCCGATTACAATAAACTAACAGTATCCTACGATGCACCCAGCGGATTTAATATGGTAACAAAAACCGTAAGTTCCACTTCTAAGAAAGTGACATACACCAACACGGCATTCAAAGCTGCTGAAGGTGCCTGGTTTACCAGCTATATCTTCGCCGCAGCCAATATGAGCAAACTGGATTCGGACATCACGATGAAACTCGAAGGTGACAATGGTGTTGCAACCAAGACACTGACCATTGGAGCTGACAAAGTTCCTTTGACTGAAAACTTTGAGATTAACGGAAAATTCGATGCTGCCGAAGGTAATAATGTAGAAGTTGAAGTAGGATTTGATAATGAGTTTGATAAACCTGAAGTTCCCGCACTCGCCATCGGACAATATTTATATGCCGACGGAACATGGGGTACCACTACTACAAGCACAAGTAGTTCACCAGCAGTAGGAATAGTGTTCCACGTAGGAAAACACACCGCCGATAACGGAAGCTATACCATGAATAGTGTTAATGGCTATGCTGTAGCCTTGAAAGATGCAGTAGAAGCGGGCGTGAAATGGAATGAAGCAGTCTTTGCCAACCCTACAACCATCACCGGAATGACTCAGACTACCGAAGAGAACTACAACGGCTATGCTTACAGTCACCTCACTACCGATGTAAATGGTACAGCCTTCAATCAGTTTGCCCCCGTAAAAACTGCATTAGATTACAATGTAACTGTTGACAAGAGCAAAACCAGCGGTTGGTATCTGCCCACTACTTTCCAACTGAAAGACATTTATGATAATTTGTCGACTATCGATCCTAAGTTTGAAGCATTGGGAGATGCTGCCGCCAAGTTCCAGTCGGCAATCTACTGGGGTTGCATCGTTGCAGAATCCGGCAAACCTTTCCGTGTACAATTTGATCCTGCAGTGACAGGCGAAGCTGGAAATGCAACCAAAGCCAGTGGTTCTAATTCTGCACAACGCATACGTGCTGTTATCACTTTCTAAACTACATCTATTATTCGACCTTACATCAACTTCAAGAAAGGCAAGGCACCCCTATGCCTTGCCTTTCTTTTCTCATTAAACCTCTCCTTTAAACACCATTACCATGAAAAAGCATTTCCGACTCTGGATAATCACCAGCCTTGCCACCGCACTGCTAAGTACATCTGCCTGTACCTCCGACAATCTGCCCGAGCCCAATGAAGGAATAGAGCCCGAAACTCCGTCGGAGATGCTTGATTCCTACCACGACAAGATTCGTACCCAGCCCTACCCCAAAGCGGATAATGAGGTTTATCTGAACCCCACCCCCCTTGTCGTTCCTCAACCCATGAAAACAGCAGAGCTTCTTCAATTCTCCCTCTCACGCAGTGCCGATTTCAGTAGTCCCGAAACGCTGCTCTCCGAGCCACGGGCCTGGTGTATGTTCAATCTTCATCAGACCATGGAGACCGGTATCTGGTACTGGCGCTTCCGTAGCATCACAGCCGACGGACAACAACAAGCCTGGAGCGACACCTATCAGTTTGAACTGAAAGACGAAACACCCCGTTTTGTCACCCCGTCTTTTGAAACCTTCTATACCAATGCCCCCCGCCTGCACCCCCGCCTCTATTGTTTTCTCGACGGACGCATAGACGAAGCCCGTAAGAATATATCTTCACACCCCGAATACAAATCCCTGCGCAGCCGTGCCGCAACCGCTCTCTCAGCAAACCTCGGCACGCTCGGTAACCCTTACGACCACATCGAAGAGATAAAAGCCTATGTGCTCTACCTCTCTCAAGCCTACTACCTGACACAACAATACGTCTATTCCAACCGCCTGCACGAGCTTCTGCAACTCCTACTCTCTACCCCTGTGACCGACAAGCAACTTTTTGCCACCAACTTCGGAAGCACCGACATAGCCTACTGCTTCATCACCGCCTACGACTTACTCTATTCCACCCTCTCTGCCGATGAGAGAACCGGTACGGAAGAGATGTTGCTACGCATACTACGTTATTATTACCCCCAACAATGCGGCTCCGAAGAAAACCATATATTCAATAATCACTTCTGGCAACAAAACATGAGGGTTCTATTTCAAGCCACCTTCCTGTTATACGATAAGGACAGTTATTCTAAAGAAGCCCTCCCCATGATGAAGTATTACTATGAACTGTGGACGGCCCGTGCCCCTGCGTCCGGCTTCAACCGTGACGGAGTTTGGCACAATGGCAGCGGTTACTTCATTAACAACGTAGAAACACTCTACTACATCCCCCTACTATTCTCCTATATTTCCCGGAAAGACTTTCTGCAACATCCATGGTATCAGCATGCCGGACAATCCCTTGTCTATAGCTGGGCACCCGAGTCCAAGAGCGGCAGCTTCGGCGATGGCAGCGAGAAAGGAGATGCCCCTGCCCGACAGCGGGTTGCCTTTGCCGATTTCCTGGCACGCGAAACGGGAAACGCCTATGCAGGCTGGTATGCCGACCAGTGCCGCGCCACCTTGCAACAAGACATAGACTTACGGCTTTACCGCATGGCAAGCCTGCACAGCTATGCCACCGAGCTACCTGCGGATTATCCCAAATACGTTTGGTACAAAGATGCCGGCGAAGTAGTCATGCACAGCCAACTGGCTGATACCAAAAATGACCTCGCTCTAAGTTTTCGTTCCAGCATCTTCGGTTCGGGCAGCCACACCTTGTCCAATCAAAATGCTTTCAATCTGCTGTACCGGGGTGCCGATGTCTACCGCAGCAGTGGTTACTATCTGAACTTCTCGGATGCACACAACCTGATGTCCTACCGCCACACCCGTGCCCACAACACCATTCTTATCAACGGCATCGGACAACCCTACTCTACCAAAGGGTACGGCAACATTGCCCGCGTAATGGGGGGCAAACACATCACCTACTGCCTGGGCGATGCTTCCAAAGCATACAGCGGCATCACCGACGACCCTCTATGGACAACCGCCTTTCAAGCCGCCGGCATCGAACAAACTCCCGAGTATGGCTTCGGCACCACCCCACTGACCAAATACCGCCGCCATATCGCCATGTTGCATCCCAATACCATCCTGTTATACGACGAACTGGAAGCTTCCGAACCCGTACGCTGGGGCTGGTTATTACACAGCCCTACCCGATTCTATATCGACCACGCACAGCAAATGGTAACTACAACCAACTCTAACAAGAATTTCAATGCCATCACACAGTTGTTCAGCGAACAGCCCTTCAACCTCGCACAGACCGATCAGTTTGTTGTCCCTCCCACTGCCGTGCCCGACCCTCAATATCCCAACCAATGGCACCTTACGGCTACCTTCGACGGTAACAGCAAGACACGCATCCTCACCCTCATTCAGGTTTCTCCGGCAGATAGCCAGGTACATATCATCCGCCGTAATGGGAATAGCTTTCATTGCGGTGACTGGAACATAGAGGCTGAATTAAATACAACCCTGCCAGCCTCGCTGTTTATCAGCAATCGTAAGCACCAAGCCGTCTTCAGCTATGGTGACAGCAATCCTCTATTAGGTGGTGAAATCTATCCGCGAAAGCAGGTTCAATCGTCCTTGCTCTACGATGAAACAGACGGGGAATACCGCGTAACGGAACAGACGGACTATCTGCCCGCCTCAACACGGGCAACCAAACAAGTGAGGCATTAGCCCGAAGGAAACGAGACACTTATTCATATCATGCTAATGCCATAACCTTATCATCTTCCCCTCGTAGAGGAACGATGCACAAGATGGCATCTTGTGTTGCATAAGATGGCATCTTGCGCTACATAAGATGGCATCTTGTGCATAATAACAATAAGCCTTCAATATGAGAGGCAGTAATCATACAGATAGTAGGGAGTAAAGACAAAGACGAAGAGAAGTAATACAGCACACATTCATCAATATCCGCTCTCTCACCGAATGCATCTGTAATGAATCAGTTCCATTTGAGTATAAAATCCTTTTGCTTATTAATAGATTATACAAAATAATTATACCTTTGTACCACAACCTTATAAACACTCCGAATATGACAAGATACATTCTATATTTCCTGGCTAACCTTTTACTATTAACCACCTATGCACAGGAACCGCCCCCCATCAATTTCGTACAAATCGGAGTTAAAGACGGTTTATCGCAAAGTACGGTGGTAGATATTACAGAAGATAAACAAGGCAACCTATGGTTTGCCACCCACAACGGACTAAACAAGTACGATGGATACGAATTCACCGTTTACCAACATAATGATCAAAACCCTCACAGCATCTCAAGCGATATCATCCGGACATGTACCGTAGACCGGCAAGGAAGGCTTTGGATAGGAACCGATGAAGGAATCTCACTTTATAACGCCCGGTCAGACCGTTTCGAGAACTTTGCATTTCAGCAGAACGGAAAGAAACTCCCGATTAACGGCATTGTACAAGTCAGTGACAAACTGTTATTACTTTGTGCACGGAAAAAGAAACTATTACTGTTCGATACGGAGAGCATGCAATTCACGGATAACCGATTAGCTCCCTCTCTTTCTACCATAGTGCCTACAGCTATCTATAAACAAGACGACCATATCTACATCGGCAGCTATCAAGGACTGTTCGATTACTCCATCGGGAAGAACACGCTGGCAAACATTGGGTGCGATCAATTGCAAGGCAAAGAAATATACAGCATTCTGCTACAGTCACCCGTCCGTTTGTGGATAGGTACGGAGGGAAACGGTCTGTTCTGCCTCAATCCTCAAACCATGAAAGTGAGCAATTACACTCATGACCCCAAAATCGCCCATTCCATCAGTTCCAATTACATCCGTTCGCTTACACTCGACTCACAAAACCTTCTGTGGATAGGAACTCTGAATTCACTAAACATCTACAATCAAGAAGAAGACAATTTCAGCATTTATACCAGTGATCCGTTGGAGAGCGGCAGATTGTCGCAAACATCCGTGCGCGACATCTTCATGGACTCGCAAGGGGGCATGTGGCTGGGCACTTACTTCGGAGGACTGAATTACTACCACCCGTTTAAAGACCGTTTCTACAACATCCAGTCTACCTCCCAAGGTAATTCATTAAATTGCAACATCATAGGATGTATACAGGAAGATGCGCAAAATAACCTATGGATAGGCACCAATAGTGGTGGAGTGAACTACTATAATCCCCGCACACGAGTCTTCAAGCATTATACGCAAAAGGATGGCCTGGGATCGAACGACGTAAAAGTAATCTATGTAGACGAAGCCAACGATCTGGTGTATATCGGTACACATACCGGTGGACTTAACATTCTGCACCGTAAATCAGGCCGCATCGAAGTAGTACGAAACAGCCAAATAAGCAATATCTATACGCTTGAACCCACCGGGGATGGAGAATTTTGGGTAAGCGGGATAAGCTCGTTGGCACGCTTCAATCCGAAGAACAAAACGTTTACCGACATAGACAAGCAAGCCAACGGCGAGCCAATCCTACACCAGCAAATCACCTCAATCATGCGCGACAGCAAACACCGCCTTTGGCTGATAGGTGAGAAAGGATTGGGCATTTATACCGAGATGAACGGGCAGTTGCTACATTGCCCCTTACTACCGCCTGAAACACCTTTTGCCAATAAAATGACCAATTGCGTATATGAGTCCAAACAAAATGGCATCTTTTGGATTGGTACACGTAGCGGTGTCTATTGCTTTGACGAGAAGTCCAAAGAGATCAAGCAATATACCACCATTGAAGGATTACCCAATAATGTAATTCATGGCATTATGGAAGATTCGTATGGTAACCTTTGGTTCAGTACGGGCAAGGGGCTGAGCCGCTTCCATCCCCAAACGGGCCAATTCAGAAATTATGCCGATACAGATGGGATACAAAGTAACCAATTCACGAATAACGCCTATTGCCATACCCGGGACGGTTTGATGTACTTTGGCGGTATCAACGGGATTACTTCTTTCAAACCCGAACAGTTGCCCGATAACCCTTACACCCCATCGGTAGTTATCACCGAGCTGACACTTTTCAACAAAACCGTACTACCGGGAGATGAAACGGGGATACTGGAGCAAAACATCAGTCAGACACAAAGCATTACGCTGGCTGCCGGTCAATCCATGTTCTCATTGAAATTCGTAGTTTCCAATTACATATCGGGCAGTCATAACACCTTCGCCTATAAACTCGAAGGCTATGACAAAGAGTGGTATTACTCCAACACCACCCGCATGGTTTCTTACTCCAACCTGCCTCAAGGCACTTATCGTTTTTTAGCCAAAGCAGCCAACAGTGACGGTAAATGGAATGAGTCGCCTACCGAACTGGAAATCGTGGTTCTGCCCGTATGGTATAAATCGTGGTGGGCCATCCTGCTCTTCATCGCCCTTTTCATTGCCGCCACCGTGTTCATTTTCTACTACTTCTGGATACGAAAGAGCATGAAAGCGCAAATACAGATGGAACTTGCCGACAAGGAACGGCAGAAGCAGATGAATGAGATGAAGCTACAGTTCTTTATCAATATCTCACATGAACTGCGCACGCCGCTCACCATGATACTCGCCCCTCTTCAAGAATTGTTCGACAAAGTAAGCGACCGCTGGATTCAACGGCAACTGGAACATGTACAGAAGAATACCAACCGCCTGCTGCATCTGGTAAATCAGTTGATGGATTACCGCCGGGCCGAACTGGGTATTTTCCATCTCAAAGTAAAACGTAACCCGATCCACGAGGTAGTCAAAAAGAACTTCCTGCTCTATGATCGTGTGGCGCAACAGAAGAAGATAATTTATAACTTCCACTCCGAAGTGGAAGACAAAGAGGTATGGTGTGACCCCAATTACCTGGAACTTGCCATGAACAATCTCTTATCCAACGCCTTTAAATATACCGGCGAAGGACAATCCATCACTGTATCGCTCAAAGAGGAGAACAGCTTCCTGATATTGCAAGTGAAAGATACCGGAATCGGCATTCCCGCCGGCAAGCAGGACAAAATTTTCGAACGTTTCTATCAGATAGACAATGAACACATTGGCAGCGGAATCGGTCTGTCACTGGTACATCGCTTAGTAGAATTGCACCACGGCGAAATAAAACTGGAAAGCACTGAAGGGAAAGGCAGTACCTTTACCATCTGCCTACCCATAGCCGAGGAAGCTTATACCTCCGAAGAAAGAGTTTCTGGCGAAGAAGCCCCGAACGACAGCCCCATCTACTCTACCAATAGTGCCGATATGTTCCTGATAGATCTTGAGGTTACGGAAACCGAAACAGAAGCTACCAAGGAAACAGAAGCGCCGAAGCGTGAAACCATTCTTATTGTAGAAGACAACCTCGAAATCCGCAATTATCTCAAGAGTGAATTAGGCCGGTCCTTCCGCATTCTGGAAGCTGAAAATGGAGAAGAAGCACTGAACTTGCTGAAAGAGCAGGAAGCAGACTTGATTCTGACTGACGTGATGATGCCCGTAATGGACGGTATCAAATTGTGCAAGCACATTAAACAGAACTTATATACTTGCCATATTCCGGTAATTATGCTCTCGGCCAAGACAGATTTGAAAGAACAACTGGAAGGGCTGCAAGTAGGTGCCGACGATTACATTCCTAAACCGTTCTCAATGACCTTGGTCACGACCAAGATCAAGAACCTGTTCCGCACACGGCATCGTGCCATCGAGCATTACTCCAACTCACTGGAGATTGAACCGGAGAAAGTAGCTCTCAACCCCATAGACGAGGATTTATTGAAACGTGCCGTAGAAATTGTGGAGAAGCATTTGGACAACGTAGAGTTCTCTACCGATGAGTTTGCCCGTGAAATGTATATGAGCCGTTCTAATCTGCACCTCAAGATGAAAGCGCTTACCGGAGAATCGACCAACGAGTTTATCCGCAAGATACGCTTCAACAAGGCATGCAAATTATTGAAAGAGGGACGTTATACGGTAGCCGAAATCAGTACGATGGTAGGGTTTAATACACCTTCGTATTTTGCTACCAGCTTCAAGAAATACTTTGGCTGTCTTCCTTCGGAATATGGAAAAAATGGGGGACAACCCTCCTAAACGCTCCTCTCCAACGTAAATAGAACATGATTGCAAGGGATTTCAACACGATTGAAATCCTTTTGTGTTTTATGAAAGTTCGATTGCACAAGTCCGAAAGCCTTGCACTTCCTGCTTCGCTATCTTTGCCAATGAACAATAATAGCGAAATAGTATTATGAAGACATTTCTAATAACGATCACCGTACTATGTATGGTACTTTCATCTCTGCATGCCAACGTCCCCGGACGCATTCATGAGAATGTACGTGAAACTCCTTATCCGCAAAAAGAGCATACACTCTACCTCAATCCTTCGCCTCTGCTAGTGCCGCTGGAAATGAAGCAGTCGGACTACCTGCAATTCAATCTGTCTACCGACAAGAACTTTAAAGATGAGTGCAGCATCTTGTCCGAGCCTGCACCCTGGTGCATGTTCAATCCTCATCAGATTCTGAGTTCGGGAACCTGGTACTGGCGTGTACGCTCCGTTAGCAAGTCAGGCGAAGAGATGCCTTGGAGCAAGATTTTTAGTTTTACGGTTACAGAGGATATTCCACAATTTGTAACTCCCCCCTTCAACACATTTCTAACGAATATTCCTAAAGGATATCCACGTATCTACTGTTTCTTAAATGAAAGTATGGAACAGGCTCGCAAGAATGTACGCTCTCACCCCGAATTTGAAAACATGATTGACGATGGACGGGAAGCACTCAGCATAGACTACAGGAATGATACCAAGCCTTACCGTAAAATCACCCGGATGTCTGCAAGTTGCGATAAACTGAATACAGCCTACCAACTGTTACAACGGGATCTCTATGCCGACAAGATGGTGGAGAATATACGCTGTCTGCTTACGGCGGAGACTGATTCTAAAGTTATCAACAACGACTTCAATGCCGGAGAATTGGCCTACACACTGGCATGCACTTATGATAATTGCCGTGACCGCTTCACGAGCCAGGAGTTGAAACAGATGGAAGAGATGATGCTAGGTATACTTTCGCAATATTACAGTAAACGCATATTGGGACATGAAGAAACTCATATCTTCGACAATCACTTCTGGCAATTCACTTTCCGCCATCTGATGCAGGCCGCTTTAGTGCTTTATGACAAATATCCCTTGGCTAAAGAGTATCTGGAGTATAGTTATGAACTATGGACTGCACGTGCTCCGGCTTCCGGTTTCAACCGTGACGGTGCCTGGCATAATGGCAGCAATTACTTCAGCGCCAATGCTGTCAGCTTATGCTATGTGCCTACTTTGTTCAGTTATCTGACGGGAACTGACTTCCTGCAACATCCATGGTACAAGAATGTAGGTCGGGCCATGACCTATAGCTGGCAACCTGAGTCTCTCAGTGCCGGTTTCGGAGATGGTTTTGAAAAAAGTAATGCCAAGCCCTTACGCATCCGCAGTGCTTTTGCCGACTTTATCGCCCGCACTACCGGTGATGCTTATGCTACCTGGTATTCATCCATAAACGACCGGTACAAAGCCGAATCCGAGACACGTCTATACCGCATGGCAAGTGGCAAGCAACGCCCTTCCATAACACAGTTACCAGCCGATGTCCCCAAAGCCGTATGGTTCAAAGATTGCGGCGAAATGATAGCCAGCAGTAACATGAGCAATCAGAAGAAGAATGTAAGTTTAAGCTTTCACTCAAGCCCTTACGGTTCGGGTAGCCATACGCATTCCAATCAGAATGCCTTCAACCTGCAATATGGTGGAAATGCTATTTACTATGCAGTAGGTCATTATATGAATTTTGCCGATCCGCACAACTTATTGTCTTACCGCCATACCCGTGCCCACAACACGCTATTGGTAGATGGCATCGGACAACCATTCACCACAAGAGCCTATGGCTATATTACACGTATGTTTAATGGGGATCATATCTCTTATGCCTTGGGCGACGCTTCCAATGCGTATTGCGGAATCAGTGAATACCCGATGTGGCAAAACGTCTTCGCTACCCATAAACTGGAACAATCTCCCGAGAATGGTTTCGGCGAAACACCGCTGACAAAATACCGCAGACATATCTTCATGCTGCACCCTAACATCATCGTTATCTACGATGAATTGGAAGCAGAAAAGAGCGTGCGTTGGGATTGGTTGTTACATAGCCCTATCAAGTTCAACATTGATGAGTCAACTTCTACCCTCTTGACTGAAGATAAAGAGAAAGGTATCTATTCTGTAGCCCGGCTATTCAGTGAACAGACTTGCAGCATTACTCAAACTGACAAATATGTAGTCGCCCCCAACGAAAAGATAGCCGAACGCGGAGAAGACTTTACCAATCCGTGGTCATTGACCGCCAGCTTCGGCCCCGGTAAAGGGAACCGGATATTAACCGTCATTCAGGTAGAAACTGATGATAACAAAGTAGCAAAGATCAGCCGTACCAATAATAGCTTCCAATGTGGAGACTGGACGATTGAAGCTGAATTAAGCTCAAAGAAACCGGCAAGCCTGTACATATATAGCAAGCAATCAAAGGCAACATTCAGCTATGGAAAGAAGGCTCCTGTCATCAATGGAGAAGTTTATCCGAATAAGAACAAGTTCTCTTCTATACTCTACGACGAGATAGATGGGGAGTGGCAAATACAAGAAATGAACGATAGAAATAAACTTTTTACCGGGAAAACAGAATAAACTGAAACTTAATTATCATATTTAAAAACGCTAAAACGAATTTATCATGACTAGAAAAACATCTCAAAGGAGTTTTATATCGCTCCTGTTGGTTTGTTGCATGTTATTCCTCTGCAACACAGGGATAATCGCACAAAGCACTCCCTATAAGGGCAAAGTGATCGATGCAACTACCAATGAACCGTTAATCGGTGTTTCCATTTTGGAAAAAGGCACTACCAACGGAGTTATAACAGATATTGACGGAAACTTCAGCATCCAGACAAGCCCGGAAGCCATCCTTGTACTTTCGTACATCGGCTATTCCACCCTTGAGAAAAAAGCTGCCGATTGCAACGGAGCAACCATAAAACTTTCCGAAGATTCAAAAATGCTGCAAGAAGTAGTAGTAGTAGGTTATGGCGTACAGAAGAAAGTCAATCTGTCCGGTTCGGTATCAGCCATCGAGGGTGAACAAATTGCTGCCAAGCCATCGACCGATGTACTATCTGCCCTGCAAGGCGAATTACCAGGTGTAACCATTACTCGCAGTAGCGGTCAGCCAGGATCTGAATCGGGCTTGCAGATACGTGGAGCTACCTCTGCCAACACTACCCAGACATTAGTATTGATTGATGGTGTAGAAGGTAGCCTGTCTCAAGTAAATGCGGAAGATATCGCCTCTATCTCTGTACTGAAAGATGCTGCATCTTGTGCCATCTATGGCGCACGTGCCGCTGCCGGTGTGGTATTGGTTACCACTAAAAACGGTACAGAAGGCAAAGCTAAAGTTTCGTATAACGGTTATGTATCATTCAATGTCCCCGGTAATATGCCGGAACGTATCCCTGCTTGTGAAGAACAAGACTTCATCAATAATTCACGCCTGGCTATCGGAGGACCTGAATGGAATGCTGAAAAATCATCATGGGTGGGAAATCCTAATTTCAACTACCGCCCTTTGAAGAACGGCCGTTGGGATTTGTTCGACAGTGTGGATTGGTTGGGTGAAGGTACCAAAAACTTCACTTTGCAACACAATCATGCTGTATCAGTAAGCGGTGGTACCGACAAGATGAGTTATCTATTCTCTGCCAACTACTTCTACAAGAATGGTTTGTTGCAATATGGTCCCGATAATTACGACCGCTATAACCTAATGGGTAAAGTAAACGCTAAGATTAATAAATATGTAGACCTTAATGTCAACATACAGTATCAGGCCAATAATACAGCCGAAAGTTCCTATGGCTCCAAGAATATCTTTAAGCTTCTGTACGAGAACCGTGGCCGTCAACCTATTATGCAACCCGAAGCCGAAAATTATGACAATCCTTACAATGGCGACTTACAGTTGAATCCCATTGACCTGATGAAGAATGGCGGCGAGAGAACTTATAAGCGTGAATCGTACATCGGCAAGGGACAAATCACAATCAAAGACTTCGTGAAGAACCTGCGCATCAACCTGAGTGCGTCCCGCCGTGCAGGCTATGCCGCGCAAGAAAAGAATATGCGCACGCTGAACTGGTATAACTGGAAAGGTGGAATTCAGCGCACCGCCAATGCCGCCAACTCACTGTTCAAGGAGAAATACTCCGATACCCACGACATACTCGAAGCAACCGCCAACTATACCTTCAGCTTAAAGGAAGCGCACAACTTCACCTTGCTGGCAGGTACTTCGTACGAGAACTATCGCATGGACAAGATAAACGGTACCGCCAAGAATTTGATATCCAACGATTTCTTCTCGTTCAATTATTACGATACTTCTGTCGCTACCAACAGCATACTGGAAGATGAGATAGGCACCTGGGCTATGATGTCCTATTTTGGTCGTATCAACTATAACTTTATGGAGAGATACCTCTTCGAAGCGAATGTACGTTACGACGGAAGTTCACGCCTGGCTCCTACCAAGCGTTGGAAAGCATTCCCATCGGTTTCGGCCGCCTGGCGCGTCAGCGAAGAGAAGTGGTTTAAACTGGGATGGATAAACAGCTTGAAGCTACGCGCTTCATGGGGACAGCTTGGTAATGGTGCCGTATTAGGTATGTACGACTATCTGCCTCTGATCGAATATGCACAAAATAATACTCCTGCCACCTATCAAGGAGAGAAATGGTTCTATCAAGCAAGTCTGGCCTCGGAAGACAAGACTTGGGAAATTATTGAAACCACCAACTTGGGTGTGGACTTCGGTTTCTTGAACAACCGCTTGACCGGTAGCTTTGAATACTACTGGAAATATAACAACGATATGTTGGCCGCCCTACAACTACCTTCGCAAATCGGTATCCGCGTGCCCAATATGAATGTAGGTAAACTTAAGACATGGGGATGGGATTTCAACATCAACTGGAAAGACCAGATTGATGACTTCAGCTATCAAGTAGGCTTCAATATATCAGACAGCAAGAACAAACTGATGCAATACGATGGTGCAAGTGTGGTAAAAGAGGGATTGGTTACTTTGCTCGAAGGTCATGCCATGAACACCATTTGGGGTTATAAGACCGATGGCTTCTGGTCGAGCCGTGAGGAGTATCTGCAATACAAGAAAGATAATCCGGGTTATAAGTCATTCAACGATGGTATTGTTACCGGTGGTGACGTGAAATACGTGGCACAAGGCAAGGCTGATCACGAAATTGGTATTGGCGGTGGTAAACCGGGCGATTCAGGTGACCTTGTATGCTTGGGTAACACCACTCCCCGCTATCTATATGGCATCAGCCTCAGTGCTCAGTGGAGAGGTTTCGACCTGGCTGTGATGTTTCAAGGCGTAGGCAAACGTGATGTTATGCTCAATGGTTCGATGTTCCCGTTATTCAAAGCTGAAGAAATGCCGTGGACTATCCACCGCGATTATTGGACAGAAGATAACCAAGATGCATTCTGGCCCCGTTTGTATCAATACAAAGGTGATACGTTCAACAGCCGCTCTGCAGACAGATGGATGCAGGATGCATCGTACTTTCGACTGAAGAATCTGACTTTAGGTTACACAGTGCCCGTCTCTAAAAAATATATGGAGAAACTGAGGGTGTACGTTACGGGGCAAGACTTGTTTGAATTCACCGGCATGCTTTCAGTAATTGACCCCGAAGCTGATAACAATGCAACCAGAGCACTCTATCCCTTCTTCCGTAGTTGGACAGTGGGAGTAAATGTTACATTCTAAAAAGAGATAATAAGACCATGATAAAGAAAATATATTCACTGCTTATCTGTGCCGTCTTGGCCAGCAGTTGCTCGTTAGACAGAGAACCGGAAACAACATTGACCGACCCTACCTTTTGGAGAACAGAATCCGACCTGCGAGGTGCTTGTAATCGTCTGTACATCGACTTACCCGGTTTTCTGGATGGACGTGGACACGACTTACGTTCGGAAGAATTAATAGGAAACACACCCGACCTGATTTCTTCGGGCAATCGCAGCGTTCCCGAAAAGGCAGAAGACTGGACACAACCCTACAACTACATCGGTGTTTGCAATAACATTGTAGTGAAAGGTGAGAAGATGACCATTGCCGAGGCCGGCAAGAATCGCTGGATAGCCGAAGCCCGTTTCTTCCGTGCTTACCATTACTTTGAGTTAGTAAAGAAATACGGTGATGTGCCATTGGTGCTGAAAGTATTCAACAATACTACGGATCCTGAGATAAAGAAAGGAAGAGATCCCCGTGAAACTGTAATACAGCAATGTTACAAGGATTTGGAATTCGCCGCCCAATGGTTACCCGAGATCGATGAGGTATCGGATGCCGCTAACTGGGGACGCGTATCACGTTCGGCTGCACTTGCCATGACTACCCGTATCGGTCTGTATGAAGGTACCTTCATCAAATATCATAAGCTGACCGAGGGCGACAGTCAGGCACATCTGAAGAAAGCGATTGATGCTGCCGAAACAATGATTTATACAGAGAAGAAACATACGCTTTATCCTAACTTCCAAAACTTGTTCTATTTTGATGGTGAAGGACGTCAGAACAAAGAGAATATCTTAGTGAAGGTGTATGGCCCCAACGGAGCTTCAAACGCTATTGTTTACCATAATCAGTCGGCTACCAAAGCTACCCAGGCCACCATCACCCGCCAAATGATAGATAACTTTCTGTATGCCGACGGATTGCCGAAAGCTAAATCACCTTTTAATAAGGTAGACGTCAATCATGATGATATCTTCGCAAATCGTGACCCACGTATGGCTATGACGGTATTTGCTTACAAAGAGGTGTCGTACAAAGGTGCCGAATACCGCCCCTTCGACCAGGTGAATCATAACGGTTCGGGATATCCGATAAAGAAAGGATATATGAACAGTGAGTTCAATACAAATGCTCTGGAGACTGTAGACCGAATGATTCTGCGTTATGCCGAAGTGCTTATCTCGTATGCTGAAGCCTTGTATGAATACAATGGTGAAATCAGCGATACCAAACTGAATGAAACAGTGAATCTCATTCGTAAGCGTTCGGGTTTCGAGGTAGCACTCAGCAATCAGTTTGTCAAAGATCATCAGTTGGATATGCTCGAAGAGATCCGCCGGGAACGTGCCATAGAGTTCATCGACGAGAACATGCATTATGACGACATCATCCGATGGAAAACAGCCGAGCTGGTATTGCCACAAACGATGCTAGGTATCGTTTTCAATGCCGACGAGAGCACCAAGACCGACAAGGAGTTGGAGTACAGATTCACCGATGCCAATGGGTTCTATAATGGGGTGAAGGTTTACAACCAAGCCAATGTGTACATTATAGAAGAAGCCTCTAGCCGTAACTTCAACCCCGAACGCGATTATCTCTACCCGATACCTTCTTACGAGATTTCGACTTCAGGTGGCAATATCAAACAAAATCCGAAATGGAACTAACTAAAAAACAAGATAATATGAAAACTATATTCAATAAATTGACACTCCTGAGTGTGTTTGCCTTAAGCTGCCTGCTTGCAGGATGTAGCAATGACCATGACGAATGGGAAGACGGTGACCCGGCATTGGCTCACGTTTACTACTATTGCTTCGAGCAATGGGGAGGTATTCCCGGAGGAAATGATATCACTTATTCAGTGAAGCAAGGTGAGACGATTGCGATCCCTACTCAATTCTATAGTAGTTTCACACGCAAATACAGTCCGGAGGTATATTACTATACTTCGACAATTCCTCCCAAAAAAGATGAGGTAGTAGTAGATTTAGTTTGTGGCATCGACTATGTAGTAGTAGATAAAGAAGGAAACACCTTGACTCCCGACGCATCGGGTGCCTACAAAATGATATGGCCCAATGCCGTGAAAGGTGTACAGAACATCTATATCAAAACCTTGAACGGCAAGAAAGGTTCTTTACGGGTATTGACTTTTGATCCGACCAAGAAAATGGATGTAACAGATGTCAGCACTACTTCCATCATTAAGACCAATGAATATGAAGTACGCGCTATGTCAGAAAACTATTTTGTAACTGTCCTTATCAAATAAATCATTCAGATGAGTATGAAAAAAAACTTTATCCTTACGGCTGCCTTCATCCTATGCCTGACAGCCTGCAAAAGCCCCCAACCGGAGAATCCTTGGATAGATCGTGCACTTGATGTCACTTCGGCCCAACTGAAACAGACTGCCGATGAACTGACAGGTACCAATCAGATACCCCGTTCCATACATGCGGGGTATGATCTGAATTTCCTCGATAGCCAGTTGCAGCGGGAAAACAAGTCATACATCGACTCTTTACGCCCCAATCCGCCTGCCAAAGACTTAAAGCAAAGATACATTTGCGGCATTGAAGACTGGACCAGCGGTTTCTTCCCCGGTAGCCTGTGGTATGCCTATGAGATGACAGGTGATGAAGAACTGAAAACCCGCGCTATTCAATACACGAATATGTTGAATACAGTGCGCTATTTAAAGAATACGCATGATGTAGGTTTCATGATCAATTGCAGTTATGGTAATGCTTTGCGTCTTGCACCTAATGATACGATTAAAGCTGTCATTATAGAAACTGCGGACAATCTCTATTCTCGTTTCAATCCTGAAATCGGCTGTATTCGTTCCTGGGATTTCGGCGAATGGAATTTCCCTGTCATCATCGACAATATGATGAACCTGGATTTATTATTCACCGCTTCTAAATTGTCAGGTGATTCCAAGTACTATGATGCAGCTGTAAAACACGCACAAACTACGATGAAAAATCATTTCCGTCAGGACTATACTTCCTACCATTTAGTAAGCTATAACAACGATGGAACCGTAGAAAAGAAACAGACACATCAGGGAAAGAATGATGAATCGGCCTGGTCACGCGGACAATCGTGGGGAATTTATGGCTATACGGCATGTTACCGTGAAACCAAAGACACAGCGTTCCTTCAAGAAGCTATAAACATAGCAGATATGATCATGCAACGCGTTAAGACCGATGATTGTATCCCTTATTGGGATTTCGATGCACCTGCAGGAGAAACCACTCCGAGAGATGCTTCGGCAGCAGCAGTTACCGCTTCTGCAATGCTTGAATTAAGTACTTTGATTCCGGATGGAAAGAAGTATTTTGACTATGCAGAAACCATTCTGAAGAATCTTTCCGGCGACAAGTATCTGGCTGTAAAAGGTAGTAACCAGGGATTCGTATTGATGCACTCTACCGGTTCTCTGCCACATGGGTCAGAGATAGATGTGCCGTTAAACTATGCAGACTACTATTATCTGGAAGCTTTGAAAAGGTACCGGGACTTAACTAAATAAGATTGTTTTTAATAGGTAAATCCGTTACTCCTGCTTGATGCAGAGGTAACGGATTTTGTTATAAGGAATAAGAGAGATTATTTCGGCTGCATATTCAATATCTCTTGTAAACGCTTCATATTGCTCTTTGCTTCCTTGTTTCCCATTTGGGCTGCTTGATTGAAGTTGGCGATAGCTTGCTGCACATTTCCATTCAGAAAATTATAAACACCCAGGTTATTGATGTATTCGGCAGACTCTTTATTGGCTTTCTCCATAAACTTCATGGCAGAACGTATGTCTTTACGGCTCAGTGCCACGGCACCTGCATTCAGATTGGCGACTTGATCATCCGGATACATGCGAACAGCAATATCGAATACATTGATAAAGTCATTGCTACCTGCCGGATAACTATTGGCCACTTGATACATTTCGTTCAAGCTCAGATATTTCGGATCAGTCAGAATGATAGTACGTCCTTGTGTTACATCAAAGTTCACGACACTATAATCTATTTTACAGTTCACTTTACGAAGTCCCGGATAAATTTCTTTCAGCATCATACGATAAGGTGCACCACCTCCTACGCTCATAATCTCTTTCTTACGACGCACGTCGTCTGTGGTTTTTTGAATAATGTTCAGGAAGGTTTCTTTATCCTTCATGGATGAAGCTTCAAGAGCTTTTACAAGACCATCCCAGTTTTCACCGCCAAAGGTTACTTTATAAAGATTGGCCGGAACTTTTTCGTTAGTTGCCAGGTAAGTCTTGAGAGCATCGGCACGCTTCTGAGAAAGTTGTTCGTTGAACTTCAACGGACCTTCGGGTGAAGCAAAACCTTCGATGCTGATTTGAGTGACAGTCAGATTGCGGTCATTCTGAATCTTATCGAACATGGCATGAATGCTTGTCAGTTCTTTCTTGTTATTCATAAATTCGGGCAGAATAACAAACTTGTTCACCGGGAAATCCAAATGAGCTTCGTACTGGTCACTACGCATCTTCACCATTTCTACTTCGGGTTGGATAAAAGCTACTATTGGCATCATGGCAGCCAAACGTTTGGCTTCTGTAGAAACATCATTCGTTATGAGTTCCTGGGCAATCATTTCGTTCGCATTACCGCAACCACAAAGGTTTTCTACTAAATTGAATGCGGCATTCGCCATCCACGGTTCGTAGGGAATGACTTGGGTATAGGTCAGCACTCCCCGTTTTTCGTAAGGAACTACAATAGCATCGGGAGCTTGACGTTCAATGGCAAGTCCGCGGAGATAAGCTTTCTGACGGCGGTGGCCATTGATAATAATATCCTGAAGAGCCACATTGTGTTCACCATCCGTCAACAAAGGAGTCAAGGTCAGGGAACGTTGCGGACTGATCGTCAAATTCTGCATGTCAATCTTCATAGTGACGGACAATGTATTACCTTGTTGCCACAAAGAGACATCGGACAAATTCAAGGTATTGTTCAGCAGACTCTGCGCACTTGCAGGAAGCACAGTGAGCAAAGTTAACAATATAGGAAATAAAAACTTTTTCATTCTAATTTTGGGTTTAGGCAGGTTTTACTTACTTGATTACATATATGAAACTCAGTGCTACTTTGGTAGGTCCGAAATAATTCTTGGTGTTATGTCCAAGTTTCTCACCACACTTACCACATTTATATTTGTCGTAGTCGAGGCGGGCATAGCCAACACCTATTTCAGCTTCCATACTCCAACGTCTACCTAATATCCACTGATAACCGTAAGAGATACCACCACCATACACTTTACCGTCGTAACGATAATCTCCCATACCGAAGATGTCGAGGTTGCTTACATTCATTTCTCCATAATGACCGTGCAATCCGAAGAAACTACCATTGAAACGTTCGCAGAGCCAATAACGCAATTCGGGCTGCACGAGCCAGTGCTTTAGTTGGCGGTTGTCCGAAAACTCCCACGGGTTATAATTTCCCGATACATCCAGTGTCATTTTGGGAGCTAACGCGACTTCAAATCCCAAGTTAGGGGTAGTTGTAGCCCAATAAAGAGCATTTGTCTTTAGGGCGAACTTAGGCAGGTAAGTTTTGGTACCCGGTTGTTCTTGCGCATAAACACAAGTGGCAAAGACCAACAGGAAACCTGCCACAAATAAGAGTTTAAATGTTTTCATTACTGTCTTGGCTTAGGTTTTAAATGATACGGGGTTAACGCCAAACAGTACTATTTTGTTTTAAAGCAATAGATTTTTTTATAAGACCCCAATGTTTAGAGCCAACGCTTATTTAATATCCACAGCCGTTTGGTTCTTCCTTATCCTGAACCAGAAGCGGGAACCAACTCCTTCTTCCGACTCCACTCCCATTTCGCCGCCCAGCATGCAAACTATAGTTTGGCAGATAGAAAGCCCCAATCCGGTGCCCTCTACATAAATATTCAGTTTCGTAAAGCGGTCGAACACCGCACTTTGTTTATCGGCAGCTATGCCAATGCCGGTATCCTTTACATAAAATTCAACCAACTCGTCATTATACAAATCATATCCTACTTCAATGCTTCCCTTTGAAGTAAATTTAATCGCATTGTTCACTAAGTTGATAAGTACCTGCATCAAGCGATTGACATCGGTGGAAAGTGGCATAGAGGTAACCGAAGGATTCAAATAAAGTTCTACTCCCGAACGGCATTTATTGGCAAGAGAAGTTACTACATTATTACAAACCTTATAGGCGTCGGTCTCGCCAAAGGTAAATTCGAGTACGCCGGCCTCTATACGTGACAAATCAAGGATATCCGAAAGTAGCTGTAACAGCAAGTCGCTGTTTCGCCGGATAAGTTCGACGTATTCGTCGCGCTCTTCTTTTTCTACTTCATCGAGTACGCCCGAAAATCCCACTATGGCATTGAGCGGTGTGCGTATCTCATGGCTCATATTGGCAAGGAAGGCTGACTTCAACCGGTCGGACTCTTCGGCTTTATGGAGGGCAACAATAAGCTCTTCCTGAGTTTTCTTAAGTTTGTCATTGGCAGTCTGGGCTTCATCAATCGCATTCAACAACAGCCGTTGAGCATGGTGCAACTTGAAATTGCTTCTTAATGTATAAAAATAGAACAGCAGAAAGATAATGAAGACAATACCCACAGACACAATGTAGTATTTATACTCAGACCAGAATGTTTTGGGGGCATTGATGTAGTTTACATTAGCAGGAAGTTTGTTCGAATCTAAGTTATAGCGATGAAAAACCTTCCAGGATATATAGCATTGGTCGTCGTGCAAGATTTTAGGTATCGTCTTGTCGAGAGCTGCCCCACCTATAATAGAAAGTAACATATCCGCCGTCTTGTTTCCCCAAAAAGAAGCGTCATTAAAATACCCTCCCACAAAATACTCTTTTTCCAGGCCGATATTATTGGTTATAAAGATCGGAGCATTCAACCTATTCTCCATCTGGCTGTATAAATAATCTTTTGAATATTCAAATCCATACTCACCGGTCAGCCAAGAAGTGAGTAGCACTCCGGTAGTTGATGGAATAGCGGGCAAAAGAGCCAACAACGAATCGGTCTTTACAAACCGGCCATCAAGATATTCAACTGGTATTTGTGGGTAGCTCAGCGCTGTTTCTTCTTGTAACAAAAGGCGGGTGTAGACCCCATAAAAACGACTGTCAGTAATAAAGGCAAAACGATTCAATCCGGCTATCAGATTAGACATGAGTGATAGATAACCCGATACATTCATCTCTCTCAGAACCCCCGTAGCATTATATTTTTTCATCAGTTCAACTGTAGAGGTAAAGTCGGATAAACGGAGACTGTCTTTCTTCATCATAAAATCATCCGTAGATATAGAAAGAGGTTTGACTGCACATAAAATAACAGGCACATCCTTGAAAGCACTGATATCCGCATCCCGATACCCCATCCATGCTTCGTCGGATACAAGGACAATAGCCAAAGGTAGTTTCTTGTGATAGTTGCTCAGCAAAACACTCATCTTATCACCCCAACTGTCTGAATCGGACTGCATTTCGGACGAAAGAAACTCACGGCTGAATTCTATGGATGGATATGATTCTTTCAATCGATTCTTGATTGCATCCATTATTGAATTACTCCATTGGTAGTCGGTACCGTATGAACTAATCACCAATACTTTATCCGCATTTGAATAGGCATTCAAATGAATCAACAAGATAAAACCCATCATCATTAAATATCGCAACATACCAACTTCCTTCTCTATTATATTGTCTATCTGAATTTTGTATGCAAAGATAAAAAAAAAGAAGAACTTACATATTCTACTTATATAAAATAGTAAGAGAGGTCTAATCCTCAGAAAAGACCTCTCCCGCTATTATTTAAGAAAACAATGTTTCTTATTCTTCGTCCATCAGGATTTCCAGTATCTGACCCGCAGCTTTGGCAACCGGAGTTCCGGGACCAAAAATAGCAGCTACACCTGCTTTGTACAGGTAGTCATAGTCTTGCGCGGGGATTACACCACCAGCGATTACTACGATATCTTCACGACCCAGTTTCTTAAGTTCTTCAATAATCTGAGGAACCAATGTCTTGTGTCCGGCAGCCAATGAAGACACACCTACTACGTGAACGTCATTTTCAACAGCTTCGCGGGCAGCTTCGGCCGGAGTCTGGAACAACGGTCCCATATCTACGTCGAAACCACAGTCTGCATAACCTGTTGCAACTACCTTAGCACCACGGTCGTGACCGTCTTGTCCCATCTTGGCAACCATGATACGTGGTTGACGTCCTTCTTTCTTAGCAAACTTCTCGGCCAGTTCACAAGCACGCTTGAAGTCGCTATCATTTTTACTTTCTGATGAATACACGCCTGATATAGTTCTGATTACAGCTTTATAACGTCCTACTATCTGCTCGCAAGCATAAGAGATCTCGCCCAAAGTAGCGCGAACGCGAGCAGCTTCCACTGCCAATTCCAGCAAGTTGCCTTCCTTAGTTTCTACGCACTTGGTGATAGCCTCCAAGGCTTTCTTAACAGCAGCCTCGTCACGACCTTCTTTCAAAGTCTTCAGGTTTTCGATCTGTTGTTTACGAACAGCAGTGTTGTCTACTTCCAGAATATCAATCGGATCTTCTTTCTCCAAACGATACTTATTCACACCTACGATAGTCTGAGAACCGCTGTCGATACGAGCTTGTGTACGGGCTGCAGCTTCTTCAATACGCATCTTAGGAATACCGGTTTCAATAGCTTTAGCCATACCACCCAGTTTTTCTACTTCTTGGATCAACTCCCAAGCTTTGTGAGCCAGTTCGTTAGTCAAAGTTTCAACATAGTAAGAGCCACCCCATGGGTCAACGTTCTTGCAAATGTTAGTTTCTTCCTGAATATAAATCTGAGTGTTACGAGCAATACGTGCAGAAAAGTCGGTAGGCAATGCGATAGCCTCATCCAATGCATTGGTATGCAGAGACTGAGTATGACCCAGTGCAGCTGCCATAGCCTCGATACAAGTACGTCCTACGTTATTGAAGGGATCTTGCTCGGTGAGCGACCAACCGGAAGTCTGAGAGTGAGTACGCAATGCCAATGATTTCGGATTCTTCGGGTTGAACTCTTTCACGATCTTAGCCCACAGCATACGTGCAGCACGCATCTTGGCAATTTCCATGAAGTGATTGGTACCGATTGCCCAGAAGAAAGACAAACGAGGTGCAAATGCGTCGATGTCAATACCTGCTGCTGTTCCGGCACGGAGATATTCGAGACCGTCAGCCAGGGTGTATGCCAACTCGATATCAGCCGTAGCACCTGCTTCTTGCATATGGTAACCCGAGATAGAAATAGAGTTGAACTTAGGCATCTTTTGAGATGTATATTCAAAGATATCAGAGATAATCTTCATTGAGAATGCAGGCGGGTAAATATAGGTATTACGCACCATGAATTCTTTCAAGATATCGTTCTGGATAGTACCTGCCATTTCTTCCAATTTGGCACCTTGTTCCAAACCTGCATTGATATAGAATGCAAGAATAGGAAGTACCGCACCATTCATAGTCATAGAAACAGACATCTTGCTCAATGGAATACCATCAAACAACACCTTCATGTTCTCCAACGAACAGATAGATACACCAGCCTTACCTACGTCACCTACTACACGTTCGTGGTCAGGGTCATAACCACGGTGGGTAGCCAAGTCAAATGCTACAGACAAACCTTTTTGTCCGGCAGCCAGGTTACGACGATAGAAAGCATTGGATTCTTCGGCTGTAGAGAATCCGGCATATTGGCGGATAGTCCAAGGACGAAGGGTGTACATCACTGAGTACGGACCACGCAAATAAGGAGGAAGACCTGCAGCAAAGCCAAGGTGCTCCATTCCTTCGAGGTCTTCTTTTGTATAAACAGGCTTCACTTCAATGTGTTCCGGCGTTTTCCAATCAGCGTGGATACCGTTAGCCTTTTGCCACTCAGCGCCATTAACCGGCTGAAAAGCAGCATATATATCTAAGTTTTTAAAATCTTTTCTCATCTTACTTCAATAATTTAGCGTTGAACTCTTTCAATGTATCAAGTACATTGACACGGACGTGAATGAAATTCTCAATACCTTCGGCTTTCAAGTCGTCCATACAAGCAGGAGCACCGGCTACGATAAACATAGCGCGACCATTTACAGCCTTGAAGGCAGGAACAGCATATTCTGCATATTCATCATCACTGGAACAAAGTACCACGATGTCAGCCTTAGCAGCCATAGCAGCTTCTACACCTTCTTCTATAGTGGCAAAGCCGAGGTTATCAACAACCTCATATCCGGCACAAGCCAAGAAGTTGCAAGAATACTGTGCACGTGCCTGACGCATAGCCAAGTTACCGATAGTCAGCATAAATGCTTTGGGACGATGAGCAGCAGCTTCCGTCTGAAGGCGTAAAGCTTCGAACTGGCTGGCAGCACGGTCAAAGTTCAATGTAGCCACATCTTTTTCACAAGTGTCATGACCACCACAGCAACAAGCAGCTTCAAAAGGTTTCTTATCACCAGCCTTTTCATTGAAGTTGGGGAACTGGTTAGTACCCAGCAGTACTTCGCGACGTTGAGCTACAGCTTTATGACGAGCTGTGTTACTTTCATTAACTGCAGCCTGTACTTTACCAGCTTTTACAGCAGCATAAAAGCCACCTTCTTCTTCAATAGCCAGGAATAATTCCCAAGCTTGCTTAGCGATAGATACTGTAAGATTTTCAATATAATAAGAACCGGCAGCCGGGTCAATTACCTTGTCAAAATGAGATTCTTCCTTCAACAGTAATTGTTGATTACGTGCCAAACGTTCAGAGAAGTCGTCAGGAGTAGTGTAAGTTTTGTCAAACGGAGTAACCGTCATTGAGTCAACACCGGCAAGAGCGGCACTCATGGCTTCGGTCTGTGTACGGAGCAAGTTTACATGAGCATCGAACAAAGTCAAGTTGAATGTAGAAGTCTCTGCATGAATTTTCATCTTGGCAGCACAACGACATTCACCTTTCGGACCTTTGTTATCGCAATCACGCAAACATTCGGGGCTATAAGAAGCCACAATGTTAGCCCACAGCATACGGGCAGCACGGAACTTGGCAATTTCAATGAAGTAGTTTGAACTGATACCGAAGTTGAATTTAATCTTCTTGGCAACAAGGGCTGCAGGAAGACCGGCGTCAGTCAGTTGATTCATATATTCATTACCCCAAGCCAAAGCATAACCCAGTTCTTGAGAAATATAAGCACCGGCATTGTTCAATGTCAAAGCGGTTACATTCAGTACACGATACTTGGGAAGTGCGGCAGTAGCTTCGATCAAAGCTTTGGCAGTAGCTACCATATCACCTTTTTCTTTGCCTTTAGCCAGCATCTTGTTGAAGTAGTCATAACCGATAGAACCCTGAAGTTTGGTCAAGTCATAATCCTTCTTTTGGAAGTAGGAAACAAGAATCTCCGCCAACTCCACTACATGACCTTGGCATGTGGAGAAGTTTAGTTCTATACATTCAGCACAAATGCCTTCGAGCAGAGTTTCAATGTAAGCTGCATCAAGTTCTTTGGCTTTTACATGGAAAGAAAGCGAATCAATACCTTTATTCAGAATATCCAATGCTTTTGCATTAGCTTCTTTAGGGCATTCTACTTTGATTTCCTGACGAACCAACCATTCGTTGTTGTCTTTCTTAGTACCTCTCAGGTAAGGGAACTCACCGGGAAGTGCATTGGTAGTGGCCAATCCTTCGAGGTCTTCCATGCGATAGAAAGGTTTCACCTTGAATCCTTCGTTTGTTTTCCAAACGAGTTTCTTCTCATAGTCAGCGCCTTTAAGGTCGGCTGTTACTTTGTCCATCCACTGTTCGGTTGTAGCGGGTGCAAAGCCTGAGAAGAGTTTTTCTTTACTGTCTGCCATAGTTTATT
>JAEXAJ010000130.1 GCA_023458215.1 Bacteroidota bacterium | reverse complement strand
AAACAAATATTCAAAGAGCGATGAAGGTCAGATCTACATCTGGACTTCTGGTACATACGATGGGAAAAATTGCCATCGCATTAATTACTCTAATTTTTAACTAAGGAATCAAATACTGATTCGCATAAATTACAAATTACTCTTATTGAGGCGCAAAAGTACAAAAAATCCCTGTATCTACCTTCTTTTGAGGCAAGAATATTATTCAGTTGAGGTAGCAGGATAAGTGAAAAGAATAGTCGGTCCTTCCTTACCGTCATGAATTACCTGATAAGTACCGCCGAAGTGTTTTAGTAATAAAAGGTTGACATCGTTACGCAAAGCAGAGTCCTGATTAGCATAATTGAGGTCTGCCAATGGAGAGTTCGTAACTTTGAAGCATAATATTTCTCCATTTTTATCTAAAGTGAATTGGAGATCACGTTCTTCTTTGAAAGATGGAGAGGGGCAAGTAAGAATACTGACGATGAGTTGCATCATCCGGTTTGTATCAGTATAAACAATATACTCGTCAATGTCACTGTAGAAATGAATATGCAAGGTTGGATTCTGCATTTGTGCCATTCCTACGGCATCTTTGCAAAGTTGTACAATGTCATAGTCACTTAATTGGAACTTCATCATACCAGCCTCCAGACGGGATAGATCAAGGACATTGTTTACCAAGCGCATTAATTGTTCAGTGTTTTGTTGAATGATGTCTGCATACTCTTTGCGAGTAGGTTCGTCAATTTCCACTTCGTTTGCTATGATTTGTGAGAAACCTAATACTCCGTTCAGAGGAACCCGGATGGCATGACTCATGTTGGACAAGAAACGGTTTTTCATTTCATTGGCCCGCTCTGTTTGACGAGTAGCTTTCTGGGTCTCTTTTTTTGAAATTTTCAATGCTTTTCGTATCCGGTTGATGCGAAGCATATAAGTGATACATAGCACTAGTATGATTCCAAGGCTCAGGAGAATACTGGTTTGTACACGATTCCTGAGTTTCCCGCGTTCCCATACTAGCTGATTAAGATGGTATATTTCTTTGATTTCTTCCAATTGTTTGGCTGATATGGCAGCAGTCAATGAATCTTGAATGTGATTAGATTTTTCGTATAGTGGTAATGCTTCTGCATATTGACCAATTTCCAGCAGGATGTCAGCTTTGCGGGATAATTGTTTGGCGTACTCCGTTAATGCTGACTTAGATTGTTGCATATATATCAGGGCAGAATCCATGTGTACTAATGCATTCTGATAATTTTTTGTGTGGTGATAGTATTTGGCATAGGCATCATGATACATGGTGATGTAAGGGAGATAACTTTGCGGAGTTATGAAATCTTGTGCCTTCTCTATATAATATTGTGCAGAGTCGGTTTTTCCTATACCTGTATAGTAGTAGGACTGGAATACTGTTGAAAATAGGTAGAGGTTGAAATAAGACTCATACATGTCAGGATCCCAGGCTAACATTTCTTCCATCAGCTGCTTATTTTCATCTAAATATACTTTCAAGTTTTTATAATCATTTTGGTCATTGCTGAACATAATCAGTTGTTCCAAAACATTGACTTGCGTACTGCTTGTCTTTTGCTCGGAAGTATATTCATGGGCCTTACGTAGCGCTTCTCCTTCTTCTTTCTTGCGATTGGTTTCATGATAGGCACTTGCCAGGCATGAATATGCAGCTATGCATCCATCTACATTATCCAACTCTTCTGCTATCTTGAGCATTTCCAATGCTTCATTGATGGCATATTCATATTTTTCGCTATAAATATAGGTATATATGAGCAGTTTTTGTACGTTGAAGTACAAACGGTAGTATTTCATGCGTTCAGCAATGGGTTTTACATAATCAACCAATTTACTGACACTGTCTATTTTTTCTTTATTATAGTAATATAGAATTTTAAAATAGGTACTGCTGCAGATGTATTTAGCATTTTTTTGACGCTGAGCTTCGTTGAACATTTCTTCTGCATATTCTATGTAATGCGGAGAATTCTGCTCCGTAAGCACAAGCTTTTCGAGTAGTTTTAGTCTGGTGGTGTCATGTGGAAGTGTTTGCAACTCTGTTATAAGACTATCGGTAACAGGTGACCGTTTGATGGGTCTGTTTGCAAATATGAAAAAGATTTGAAGTAAAAGAACTACTATAAATAAGAGACGTTTCATTCTGATACCTCCTTTCTGCTAGTTGAGACAATAGGATGGGTAAACAGGAAACGGGAACCATTCTTGTATTCGGGGTCAATCCATATTTTTCCACCGAAACGTTCCACAATCAGTTGGCAAATGGAAAGTCCCAATCCACTACCTTGTGCATTTTCATTCAGCTTTTCGAAACGATTAAATATTGTACCCTGCTTTTCTGGGGCTATGCCACAACCTGTATCTGATACAGCAAACAGAGCAACTCCTTCTGACTGTTTTTCTAATGAAAGAGTAATACTTCCTTCTGTGGTAAATTTAGTGGCATTAATCAGTAAGTTGATTAGTAATTGTTGAAGACGTGCTTCATCTGTATAGATTTCCAAGTTCTCTAAAGAAGTTTGGAACAGTACAGAAGCGGATGTTTGTTTTATCTTTTCTACCGTATCCACTACATTCCGGCATATAGCCACAGCATTATTGTTAGCGAAAAGAAATTGCATTTTGCCGATTTCCAGACTAGAAAGATCTACGACATCATCTATGAGTTTCAACAGTAAATCTGAATTCTGCTGAATGATTTCATTGCATTGTTGCCGGGTGCTGATATCAATATTTGCATCCGTCAGAATAGCAGAGAAACCGGACAAGGCATTTAGAGGCGTGCGTATTTCATGACTCATATTCGATAGAAAAATGCTCTTGGTACGGATGGAATTTTCTGCAATTTGCCGTGCTTTTTCCAGTTTTAGCCTGGATGCTATCAGTCGTTTATTGATCTTACGGATATAGAGTACCGATGCAATGGATATGCTTAAAATAAGGATGCACCCCATGATAGAATAAAACAATAATCGGTTACGTTCATTTTGATTATCCATTTCAAGGCGGTCTACCTGATATATGGTTCGCAGCAGATTAATTTGCGAGGAGTAGTTGCGTGCATTGATAGAATCTCGTGCAGCATTGATATCTTGAAATATTTCGCATGCCTCTTTGGCTCTTCCACGTTTGGTATACAGCCGTGCCAATGAATTCTTCATTTTCAGATATCTATTGTAGACATTGGCGCTACTGGTGCTAACGGTCAGTTCATTATATAATTTTATGGCTTGCTCGTCATCTTCGACTTGCTTGGCATATTCGGCTTGGATATATTTCAAAATAGAACTGTGAAAAAAGAAAGGATAATACTCATACCATTCTTCTGCTTCCTGAATATATTCCCGGGCTTGTTCCAGGTTATTAGTATGAAGATAATAGTAGGCTTGAAAGATATTTTCTATGAAGCGGCTATGTCGATAGTCTTTTACTTGTTCTATCTGTTCCAAATAGTCTTTAGCTTCATTTAATCGTCCCAGTTTGATAAGTGTGGGGATTAATTGGATAAGTACTTTTTCCTGTAATTTTTCGGAATCTGCAATTTTATATAGCTTCTGCATGGCTATTTCATATTCCTCGATAGCTTCATTAGTCATGTTGGCATTGAGGTAAGTATCGCCAATGGCATAGTGTGATATGGCTATTCCTATATCATATTTCATTAAGGTGGCTTGCTGTAGCATGGCATTTGCTTTTTCCAATGCTTCATTGATGTGTCCATCAGATACAAGTGCATAAGCAGCCATTTGCTGCATAAGGAACATGTGTTTATAATCCTTCTTATTACGAAATGCGTCAACAAGCTCATCTTCCCACTGGGCGATATCATGCAATCTGACTTCTTGAGAATAGGCCAGATTGTTATCCATCAGATACTCTATTAGGTGTATACGCTCATTTACCAAATCCAGATTTGTCGATTGGATGTAGGAAGTACTGTAAAATAGCATCAACAAAAATAGTATGATCGTTTTACTGAGCCTCACCTGATTAATTAAATGTTTATATAATGAAATCTGATTACTTGCGACAAAAATAAATAAAAAGGGCGAGATATCCGAAAATGTCCCGCCCTTTTTGTATATATAATCCTATTTATTGTTGATTTTGTCTTTTTAGCTATGGTTTTAGCTATTCATGCTCATTAGGAACTCATCGTTATCTTTGGTTTTTTCCATGCGGTCTTTCACAAAATCCATAGCTTCAATCGGATTCATGTCAGCCAGATATTTGCGGAGTATCCACATACGATCCAAAGTTTGCTTGTCTTGCAGCAAGTCGTCACGACGGGTGCTGGAAGCAACAATATTGACAGCTGGGAAGATACGTTTGTTAGACAGGTTGCGGTCGAGCTGCAATTCCATGTTACCTGTACCCTTGAATTCTTCGAAGATAACTTCATCCATCTTGGAACCTGTATCAATCAAGGCAGTAGCAAGAATAGTGAGCGAACCACCGTTTTCAATATTACGGGCAGCTCCGAAGAAACGTTTGGGCTTATGAAGTGCATTTGCGTCCACACCACCGGAAAGTACTTTACCGGAAGCCGGAGATACTGTATTGTAAGCACGTGCCAAACGTGTAATTGAGTCCAGGAAGATCACTACGTCATGACCGCATTCTACCAGTCTCTTGGCTTTTTCCAGCACAATACCGGCGATTTTCACATGGCGTTCGGCAGGTTCGTCAAAAGTAGAAGCAATGACTTCTGCATTTACGGTGCGTGCCATGTCAGTTACTTCTTCCGGGCGTTCGTCGATAAGTAACATAATCATGTAGACTTCCGGATGATTTGCTGCGATGGCATTGGCTATATCTTTCATCAAGATGGTCTTACCGGTTTTAGGTTGTGCCACGATCAATGCACGCTGGCCTTTACCGATAGGAGCGAAAAGGTCTACTACACGAGCTGACATAGAGTCTGAATAGCCACCTTTGCACAATCTGAATTTTTCGTCGGGGAATAATGGTGTGAGATGCTCAAATGGTACGCGGTCACGTACGAAAGCCGGGTCACGTCCATTGATTTTTTCCACTTTTACTAGTGGGAAATATTTCTCACCTTCTTTAGGAGGACGGATTACACCTTCTACAACATCACCGGTTTTCAGGCCAAACAGTTTGATTTGAGATTGCGATACATAAATATCATCTGGTGAAGAAAGGTAATTATAGTCGGAAGAACGAAGGAATCCGTAACCATCCTGCATGATTTCCAGTACGCCTGTACCGGTCAGGATATCGTCGAATTCGTATACTTTTTCACGTTCAATTACAGGTCTGCGTTCGGGGACAGGAGAATAATTCTCATTGTTGGCATTCGGTTGTGCCGGACGCTGCTGTTGTACGGGACGTGGGTTGTTGTTCCGGTTATTATTATTGTTGTTATTATTGTAAGGAGTATTATTATTGTTGTCTCGGGGACGAAGGCGTGGACGTTGATTAGCAGGAATAGATTCAACTACAGGAACTGCGGGTGTTTCAGCTTTAGTTGCTTCAAACTTACCGAGAAGTTCAGAAGGCAGTTCTACTTTTTCGGTCGGAAGGTCTTCGATAGGGATGAAGTCATCTTCGGGTTCTGACAGGATAGGGCTGTCTTCCACTACGACTTTCTTGATAACTTTAGGCACTTCTGTTTCAAAATTCAATTCGGGCTCAGCTTTCTTAGGTTCTTCCTTCTTTGCAACAGGTACGGGTGCGGGTATGGGAGTTTTTTCTTCTACCTTAGCTTTACGCGGACGTCCTGGTTTACGCTTTGTTGAGTTAGGCGTTTCAGTATTTTCAGGAGCTGCTGTAGCTGCTACAGCTACTTCTTTTTCCGCTACCGGCGCTTTAGGTGCCTCTGCTACCGGTGTTTTTACTGCTTCTGCTACCGGTTGTACTTTAGCGACTGCTACTGAAGCTTCAGCTTTTGCCTTAGTGAGATCGCCGTTTTTGTTGGCGGTAAAGACTTTGTCAGTACTCTCTTTTTTTACGGTTACGCGGGTACGTTTCTGTTGTCTGTCCACTTTACGCTCTTCTTTCAGCTTTTCAGCAGCAACTTTTTTGGTAGCACCTGCGATGGCTTGTTCATCAAGTATCTTGTAAACAAGTTCTTCTTTTTTTAGTGAGTCTGTCTTTTTAATACCCAGTTCTTGGGCAATAGATTGAAGTTCCGACAAATTTTTGT
>JAEXAJ010000129.1 GCA_023458215.1 Bacteroidota bacterium | reverse complement strand
ACCTGCTTTGAAGCTCGGGTGTTGTTTACCGGTAGCAAATGCTTCTTCTGCAATTTTAATTAAATCCATTGTTTTATTACTTAAATTGTTTGATCGTTACAACGCAACATACCAGGCTTCTCTCTGTATCTCCTGACAGCGATTGCGCGAAAGCGGTGCAAAGTAACGAATTATTTGCCACACCCACAAGAGTTTGTGTACTTTTTCTTTTGCCTTGATGCAAAAGAAAAAGATACCAAAAAGAAAAAATCAAGGGCTTCGGCTACGGTGCTACTCCGACACTGTCAGGCACAGATGGGGCGAAAACTTGCGCTTCGCGCTTCGGACAAACGCCCCTAACTGCGCCTGACAGCGCCTCCGCTGACGCACCTCCGCCTATGCCCGAAGGCTGCGCAGTGGAGGTGTGGTGTTGGGCGTTTATTGGGGTGTGTTCTTTGATAATATAGAGGAATGAAAGTGGAATGTGTGAGGTAAACGGTTGAAATACAAAAGGGTAATAGGGAAATGTAACGTCTTGAATGTTGGATTGTATCATCTGTTTTGTTGCTTTGCCTTATCTATTTCTTCGTCCCTCAGTTGTGGGCCTAACGGTTTACATGCGGGGGCTGTACAGCCCACAATTGTCCCCCGAAGGGCCTATGGTTGAAGGACGAAGAAATAGATAAGGCAAATGGAGGTTATATATGGTGCAAAAGCACAAGAAAAACAAAGCAAATACATGTTTCTTTCCTTTGTTTCGGTTCATAAACACTGGGATAAAGGCCGAATATCCTCAAATATCGAGTTAATAGATGTTATTTTGTTATATTTGAAAAAAGCTTATGTAAAGAGAATATAATAGCTGTATATGAGTAAGTTAGGCGAGAAATATGTAGGGCGATTTTATTAAAAAGCGTGCTGGCAATCATTTGCCAACACGCTGCCAGCACAGTTGCCAGCACGGGCTAAAGCTCAGATAATCTATTCATTAAATTGATTAGTGCTGCGTGCTGGCAAAATGTGTGATTAACTCTACGTGAGTTCGATGAATTTCAGGAGTAACTTAGTAGTAACCCCTGAGCCTGAGTTCAAGTTATAAATGCGACATTTCGGCTGATATATAGCATTTTCATTCCGCATGGCTTCCCGGCCTCACTGTAGGAGCGTCAAGCGCAGGTAGCGTCAGAATAGGTTTAAGGGGCGTTTGTCCGAAGCGCGAAGCGCAAGTTTTCGCCCCGTCCTCTTCTGATACTACCGGAGTAGCTCTGAAAGTGCAGCCTTGATTTTTTCTTTTGGTATCTTTTCTTTTGCATCAAGGCAAAAGAAAAGTACTCCCCTTCTTTGGGAGCAAAGAAAGAAAAGGTATATTTGTAGCAATAAAAAAACAATAAAAATGAATAGACCTTATTTGAAATTCTTCTCGTCGGCGGCACTGACACTACTACTTTTGTTAACATCTTGTCATTCGGCTTATGAAGTAACGAATGTTACAGGTAACCGCATACCGATAGACTCGACCTGGGATGCAAAACCGGATGCAGAGGCTGTTGCCCTGCTTGCACCATACAAAGCTCAAATGGATAGTATCATGTATCATGTGGTAGGTACGGCTGAGATGTCGATGGACCGGTTCAGACCGGAGAGCCCGCTGGGTAACTTGGTGGCGGACGTATTGCGTGAATCGGCAGTTGAGGTAATTGGCAAACCGGCTGATGTAGGATTGGTAAATGTTGGTGGCATCCGTAGCATGCTGACCGAAGGTCCCATTACGGTAGAACAGATTTATGAGATATTGCCGTTTGAAAATTCCCTTTGTGTGCTGACGATGAAAGGCTCGGTACTGAAAATATTATTCGAGAATATTGCAGGTAGAATGGGGGAAGGCGTAAGTGGCATTCAACTGAAGATAGATAATGGCGGAAAGTTGCTGCAAGGTACCGTCGGTGGTAATGAGGTGCTCGACGATCAACTCTATACGGTTGCTACGATTGATTATCTAGCGGACGGTAACGACGGAATGACCGCTTTGCCACAAGCCGAAAAGAGAGAATGTCCTGACATGCTTGTCTTACGCGATTTGTTTATGAAGTATGTAGAGCAACAGACGGCCGCAGGTAAAAAGATTGCATCCCGGATAGAGGGGCGAATCACAGTTGAAAATTGATAATCCGTAACAAAAATGAAACATATATACCTTTTTGCAGTTTTACTGCTCTCCGTATTTTCTGCATCAGCGCAGCAAGAAAAACAATTGTTTATTTTGCAGACCAGCGATACCCACAGCCGCATAGAGCCGATAGGGAAAGACGTTGCTGATATGTATGCCGGGATGGGGGGGACGGTACGCCGGACCTCTTTCATCAAGCAGTATCGTAGTGAACATCCTGATATGCTACTTTTTGATTGCGGCGATATTTCCCAAGGTACACCTTATTATAACTTCTCTAAAGGAGAGGTGGAAGTCAAAATGATGAACCTGATGAAATACGATGCGATGACGATAGGCAATCATGAATTTGACTTTGGAATGGATAACTTGGCTCGTTTGTTCCGCATGGCCAACTTCCCGGTGGTTTGTGCCAACTATGATGTGACGGGGACGGTACTCGAGGGTTTGGTGAAGCCATACATTATTTTAGAACGTGCAGGACTGAAAATAGGAGTATTCGGGTTAAGTCCGAAGATGGAAGGTTTGGTACAAGCCGACAAATGTGAAGGTGTTGTTTATCATGACCCGATAAAAGCAGGGCAGGAGATGGCGGATCTTCTGAAACAGGAGAAAGGTTGTGATGTCGTTATTTGTCTGTCACATTTGGGAATCCGTAATTCCAATGGAGATTCTGACGAAGATTTGGTTGCCAAAACAAACAACATAGATGTGATCTTGGGCGGACACTCCCATACATTTATGGAAAAATCCGTAAACTATTTAAACGCGGACGGACGAAACATCCCTGTTTCTCATACGGGTAGGAGTGGAATCTTTGTAGGAGAACAAGTGTTGACGTTAACAAAGAAACAGTAATTATTCAATCATCAATATGTACATGAAAAAATATATTCTCCTTCTGTGGATGGCAGGAATTCTTTTAGGAATTGCCCCACTCCAGGCACAGACTTCTCCATTTATACCTTCTGCCGCCGATACGCGTTGCCGGCAATGGGTAGATTCTGTTTTTTCCCGGTTAAGCCTTCAGGAAAAGGTTGGTCAGTTGATTGTGGCTACCATTCCGGCAAAAGTAGATGGAAAGAATAAAAAGTTGGTTCGTGACTTAGCGAAAAAATATAAAGTAGGCGGCTTGCTCTTTTCGGAAGGAACAGCAGAAGAACAGGCTATTCTGACAAATTTGGCACAAAAGAGTGCTAAAACTCCCCTCATGATTACTTTCGATGGCGAATGGGGACTTGCCATGCGCCTGAAAGGTACCCCCAATTATCCTCGCAATGCTGCTTTGGGATGTATTCAAGACAATGCCTTGATTGAAGAATACGGGCGTGAAGTGGCGCGCCAATTCCGTGAACTCGGTGTGCACGTTAATTTTGCGCCGGATGCCGATGTGAATACCAATCCATTGAACCCGGTGATTCATGTACGCTCTTTTGGGGAAGATCCCAAGAAGGTGGCGGAAAAGGTAATAGCCTATAGCAATGGGCTGGAAAGCGGAGGAGTTTTATCCGTCTGCAAACATTTCCCCGGACATGGCGATACCGATTCGGACTCGCATAAAGAGCTGCCTTCATTATATTACAACCGTGCCCGTTTGGATAGCATCGAACTTTATCCTTTTAAAGATATGGTACGTGCCGGACTTGGTGGTGTGATGGTAGGACATTTGCAAGTACCGGTATTGGAACCGGATGGCGTTACAGCTTCTTCTCTTTCAAAAAAGGTTGTCACCGACTTGCTGAAAGGGGAGATGGGCTTTAAAGGATTGGTATTTACAGATGCTTTGGATATGAAAGGAGTATCGGAAGTGCCTCAAGTTACAACCAAGGCTTTCCTGGCAGGAAATGATATGTTATTGGTACAATTCAATACCAAGAATGCTGTGGAAGAACTGATGAATGCAGTACACTCCGGTGCAATCAGTAAAGAAGAACTGGATGCCAGATGCCGCAAAGTATTGACGTACAAGTATATGCTAGGAGTGAGAACTCCCCAGCCTAAACTGCAAGTGAGTGGCATGAGCTTCCGCATCAATACGGAGGGAGCACAGGCTTTGGCTGCTAAATTGCGTAACTCGGCAGTCACGGTACTGAACAATTATTTTGGAATCCTTCCTTTGGCACCCGCAGAGGGCGGCATTGCATTGCTTAGTGTGGGCGAGAAAGATAAGGATGTTGCTTTTGTGGAGGCAATGAAGAAACAAACGGATATCAGTTGTTTCTATCTGCCTTGGAATGCTGATGAAGCAACCCGTGAAGATGTGAAACGCAAACTTGCCACTTACCGCCGTGTGGTTATTAGCATTACCGGCTCCGGTTATGTTAGTGATGGGGATGTAGCGTTCCTGGCTAACCTTGATTTGCAGGCTCCTTTGGTTTATACCTTCTTTACTTCCTACCGCACTTTACAGCCTTTAGCACCGGCATTGGCAAAGTCGAGCGCGGTGGTACTGGCCCATTCTGATGAGGCTGACCTGCAACAACATGTAGCTGATGTACTTTTTGCGAAAGCACCCGCCCATGGAAAGATATCCATGAGTATAGGCAAGCTCTTCCCTGCCGGAACCGGTTGCGTGATAGAACCGGGGATGAAGCCGGGAGCAGCTATACCGGAAGATTATGGTATGAAATCATATATATTGCAAAGTGTGGATGCCGTAGCTCAAAAAGGATTGGATGCGAGCGCATATCCGGGTTGCCGTATCTTGATCCTGAAAGATGGACAAACGATCTATGATAAAGGCTTCGGTACCCATTCGGCAAAAGATACGACCGCGGTCCGTTCTACCGATATGTTTGATTTATCTTCGTTGACAACGACTACTGCCACCCTATTGGCTGTTATGAAACTGTATGATGAAGGTAAACTGAAACTGGATGATAAGGCTTCTAAATATCTTCCTTTATTGCGTGCAGGCAATAAGAAGAATATTTCGATTCGCGACTTGCTGCTTCATGAATCGGGTTTGCAACCTTACATGCGTGTTTATCTGAATATTATTGATCCAAACTCCGTGCAAGGACCTTATTCGCAAAGCTGGGTGGATAAGTGGCATCATACGCAAGTAAGCGAGCATAGCTATTTCTGCTCTGACTTCAAATTCAAGAAAGGACTGACTTCTGAAAAGCAAAGTTCGGTGTATACCCTGCAAATGGCTGACGGCTTATGGTTGAACAAGAGTTTCAAGAATACGCTTCTTCAATCCATCGCCAAGTCGGAGCTTGATAGCAAACGTTATGTATATAGTGACCTCGGCTTTGTTCTTTTGCAAGAGATTGTAGAATCCATTGTAAAACTTCCGATGGACTTGTATCTAGCCAAAGAATTCTATGCACCGATGGGATTGCAAAGAACTATGTTCTTACCCTTGCGCAAGTTTACGAAGGCTGAGATTATGCCGACGGCAGAGAATGACTATCTGCGCCGTCAAGATATTTGCGGATATGTGCACGATGAGACTGCTTCCTGTATGGGCGGTCTTTCGGGTAATGCCGGTTTGTTCTCTACCGCCGAAGAGGTAGCTAAGATTTATCAAATGCTGCTGAACGGTGGTGAATGGAATGGCAAACGTTATCTCAGCGAAGCTACTTGCCGTTTGTTTACAACAGAGAAATCGGTAATCAGTCGTCGAGGGTTGGGTTTTGATAAACCGGATGTGTCGATAATACTCCGTAGCCCATGTTCGGCTTCTGCTCCTGAAAGTGTATATGGTCATACCGGGGCTACCGGAACCTGTGCTTGGGTGGACCCGACGAGCAGGACGGTATATGTATTCCTGAGTAATGCTTTAAATCCGAATGTGTGGAATACCAAGTTGGGCGATATGAAAATACGGACGGATATACAAGAACTGATTTTTAAGAGTCTGAAATAGGATGTTTTTTAAAAGGATGAAATGAAGAGAAAGATGAGACGATTGTTCCTGCTTGTGTTGATTTTTGTAGTTTGTAGCGGCCATTTGGCTTTAGATGCAAGGCATGCTCTTGTTCCGCCTGCTCCTGCTCCGGCAGTGGAGCCTTTGTTAGTGAGCGGATTGCAAGACGACATCCGGTGCCGGCAGTGGGTAGATTCTGTTATGCAGCGATTGTCTTTGAAAGAACGTGTTGGACAACTTTTTATCTACACGATTGCCCCTCAGATAAATAAGGCTAATAAGGAATTGCTGCGTAAGGTCGTACAAGACTATAAAGTAGGTGGTTTGCTCTTTTCGGGTGGCTTGATGCAGAATCAGGCAACGTTGACAAATGAGGCCCAACGCATGGCAGAAGTTCCTCTGATGATCACTTTCGATGGAGAATGGGGGTTGTCCATGCGGTTACGTGGGACACCGGTCTTTCCTCGTAACATGGTGCTTGGCTGTATTCAGGATGATAGCCTGATTTATGAATATGGAAGGGAAGTGGCGCGCCAATGCCGTGAGTTGGGAGTACAAGTAAACTTTGCGCCGGTTGCCGATGTGAATATCAATCCTCAGAATCCGGTTATCAATACCCGTTCGTTTGGTGAGAGTCCTGTGAATGTGGCAAACAAAGTGATTGCCTACGCCAAGGGGCTGGAAGATGGAGGAGTGCTCTCCGTCAGCAAACACTTTCCCGGACATGGCGATACAGACGTAGATTCGCATAAAGCATTGCCTACCCTGCCTTTCTCTCGCGAACGATTGGACAGTGTTGAGCTATATCCTTTTAGAAAAGCAATTCATGCCGGACTGGGGGGCATTATGGTGGGACATCTTGAAGTTCCGGTCTTTGAGGAACATGGTGGATTGCCTTCTTCGCTTTCCCGTAATGTAGTTTATGACCTGTTGGTGCGTGAACTGAAATTCAAAGGGCTTATTTTTACCGATGCCCTTGCCATGAAGGGAGTAGCGACTAACTCTTCGGTTTGCTTGCAGGCACTAAAGGCCGGTAATGATTTGTTGCTTGTTCCCCGTCGCATCAAGGAAGAGGTGGAAGCCGTAATGGATGCCGTGAAACGTGGTGAGTTGAGCGAAGAAGAGGTGAATGAAAAGTGCCGGAAGGTATTAACCTATAAGTATGCACTTGGTCTGGAAAAGAAGCCTACTATACGCCTTTCCGGTTTGGGTACCCGTATCAATACCCCTGAAACACGTAATTTGATACGACGTTTGAACCTGGCTGCTATTACCGTACTGGGTAATGAATCTAAAGTGCTTCCCTTAGATCCTGCTATCAAAGAGGTGGCAGTGCTGAATGTGGGCGATTCCAAAGAGATTCAACCTTTTTTGAAAGCACTGTCTCAGTACACCCGTCCTGTAGAGTTTCAGTTAGCTGCCAATCTATCCGAGCTACAATGTGAACAATTGCGGGATACCTTGGCACACTACAAACGTATCTTGGTGTGTGTCACCGAACAGCGGCTCGCTTCCTACCAAGCATTTTTTGCCAAATTTGCTCCGGAGGTGCCGGTTGTATATTTGTGCTTTATTCCCGGAAAACACACCCTGCAAATACATAGAGGCATTTCGGCTGCCGAGGCTATGGTGCTGGCACATTCTTCTGATGATGATGTGCAGAAACAAGTGGCTGATATGTTATATGGTAAAGCAGAAGTGGACGGACGTCTTTCTGCGAGTATCGGCGGACTGTTTGTAACCGGTACCGGAATGACTTTGGGTAGACAAACCGTACCCCATTTTGTACCGGAAGAACATGGAATGAACTCCCGTATATTGGCTAAAATTGATACGATAGCCGAAAATGGTATCCGTGAAGGGGCTTATCCCGGTTGTCAGGTCGTAGTACTGAAGGATGGCAAGGAGATGTATAACAAAGCGTTTGGCACTGCAACTACTCAATCGGTATATGACCTGGCCTCACTGACCAAGACTACCGCAACCTTACTGGCTGTAATGAAACTGTATGATAAGGGGCTTCTCAACCTTACCGACCGGGCATCCGATTATCTGCCTTTCCTGCAAAATACGGACAAGAAAAATATTACGGTGCGTGAGTTGTTGATGCATGAATCAGGACTACCTTCCACTATCTTGTTCTATCAGGATGCAATTGATAAGAAGAGCTACACAGGATCTTTATTTAAAGCAAAGTACGATAAAACCCATCCCGCACGTATTGGAGCTCAGACATGGGCTAATCCGAATTTCCATTTCCGTAAAGGGTTGACATCCATAACCCCTTCGGCGGAATATACAATGCAAGTAACGGACAGCTTATGGCTGAACCGTTCATTCAAAAAAGAATATCTGCAAATGATTGCAGATGCCCCACTCAAGGACAAGCGCTACCGATATAGTTGCGTTGGCTTTATCGTCTTGCAACAATTGGTGGAAGCACGTGCCGGAATGCCGATGGATGAGTTTCTTGCCAAAGAATATTATACCCCGATGGGACTGAAACGTACAGGATATTTGCCTCTACGTTTCCTGAAGAAAGATGAGATAATACCCTCTTCTATCGACCCCTTCCTGCGTAAAACTGTTCTGCAAGGTTTTGTACACGATGAATCGGCCGCTTTCCAGGGAGGTGTTTCCGGTAATGCCGGTTTATTCTCTACTGCCGAAGAAGTAGCCCGTATCTATCAGATGCTATTGAATGGCGGTGAACTGGATGGAAAACGTTATCTGAGCAAAGAAACATGCAGACTATTTACCACAACCGTTTCCAAAATCAGCCGTCGTGGTTTGGGATTTGACAAACCGGATACCCGAAATCCGCATAGTAGCCCTTGTGCAGCATCTGCCCCCGCTTCTGTATATGGACATACCGGTTTCACCGGAACCTGTGCGTGGGTCGACCCCGAGAATGGCTTAGTTTATGTCTTCCTAAGCAATCGCATCTATCCGGATGTATGGAACAATAAACTACAACGGTTGGATATTCGTTCGAAGATTCAGGAGACTGTGTATAATGCAGTTATAAGTTATTAGTTATTAGTTATAAGTTATTTGCTTATGCTTCCTACGGCGTAATGATAAACCTGTCACAAACAAATAACTTATAACTCATAACTTATAATTAAAAAGGGAGCCCTCTGCTCACGCAGCGAAGCTCCCTTCTTTCTTTGAAACAATTAAATTCTATCTGTTAAGCTCTAGGATAGTCTAGATAGTCTATTAGAATGCAATACCGACACGAAGACCGAAATTGCTCAAGCCATCTGCACTGTAAGTGAAGACGCTGCCTTTATTTGAACCGTAGCTATAGTATGCTGCAAAATGCAAGCCCGGTCCGTAAGCCCAAGGATACACATTGAAACCTAGTTCAGGAGATACATAGAAACCCCAAGTATTGTCATGTGCTTCGAATACGTTGAAAGTAGATTTCAACTGTGCATATTGCGCACCGACTTTAACACCAAAATAGGGTTGGAATGAACCACCACGGTTCCATACATAGCGTGAAGCTAAACCGAAAGGCAACTGAAATACAGTGTGCTGCTGGTCAGTATTCAGACTACCGCCCTCACCTACGGGGAGAGTCTGGCGTCCGAAGTATTCATGATTGCTGTGATAGGCCAGGAAAGCACCCAGTGCAAAGTTGTCTGACAGGAAATATCCACCTTCGAAGTTCATACCCCAACCGCTTGATTTGTCGGCGAAGTTATTGCTAAGGGGGAAATTGTATTGCCAGTCGATATTGGCATAACCGTTATCGGTCATCTGTGCCTTTGCCGGTAGGGCAAAGACGAGAGCAAGAGCGACAACCGCAACTACTCTCAGTGAAAGATATTTTATTGTTTTCATACTTTGTTCTTGTTTTTAGGTTTAGTGGCAGTTTCTCTGTCCGGAAGAGAAATAGCCTTTAACTCATATTATATTACCGCTTTTACTTGCTAGTCAGATAAGTTGATTGGGTGAAAGCTTGGTTTACACCTTGTACGGCAAGTTTGGTGTTAACAGCAGTCGAACCGCTCAATAATCCACTCATGTAGCTGGTCCACAGAACAGGTAGTTTTTGGCTTTGACCTTGTGGAGCTTCCAAGTTCAGTAATTCGGTAATGAATGAACCGGTACTGTAAGAGTAGTTCACAGCGTATGGATAGTACCATCCGCCCCAGTTACCCCAGTAAGGAGCATCCCAGTAACCCGGATAATTCCACCACCATTCGGGACGACCGTAGTCGGTGAAATAATAAGTGCTTCTAACGTAACTTACTTGCAGACCGAGATTAGCTTCCTCGCGGTTGTCCGTACGCACGTAACCACGATTGTTCATATTGGTTGCATAAGCTTTGAGAATTTCCTGAGCGCTTTCATCTTTCCAATATTCGGCATCTTTGCTGTCGCCGATGACGAGAATGCTATCCGGCAAGTAGTAAGTCTCGAAGGCTTTAAAATTCGCCTTCTTGTCATAATTGGTATAAACCAGATAGTTATTGTCCAGCTTATTCATGTCAGGGTCTTTTTCGCAAGATGCTAGTGCAACTGCGAAGACCGCTAATAATAGGGGAATAAATTTCTTCATACTTCTATAATTGTTTAGGTTAAAATATAATTCCTGCCCTATGGTACCTTAGGCTTTTGCAGGAAAAAACAAGATAGGATATAAAAGGTTCACAAAGAAGTATGTTAAAAAACAGAAGTGAGAGAGGGAGGAGAAGTGATGATTGATTAGTTATTAGTGATTTGTTTGAGTTTCCATGCGCTCTGGCGGCGTATTGGACTGCAAACAAATCACTTTTATAAATTTAATCTTTTATATTGAGATTTGATTAATTTCTTTCAACTCTTCGGCTGAGAAATTTGTATTCTCAATGGCTTTTAAATTATCTGCCAACTGGGCTACGGAGCTTGCGCCGATAATAACGGAAGTAACCAACTCATCTTTCAACAACCAAGCCAATGCCATTTCGGCAAGGGTCTGATTGCGGCGCGCAGCGATATCATTCAACATTTTGATCTTGTGATGAACTTCTCCCGTCAAGGCTTCTTTCTTTAGGAAATGATCTTTTGCCATACGTGAGTCTTCGGGTACGCCGTTCAAGTAGCGGTTGGTCAGCAGACCTTGGGCGAGGGGTGAGAAAGCAATAAATCCCGTTCCGTTTTCTTTAGCCTGTTGCAAGATTCCTTCTTCTTCGGGTTCACGATTGAAAATGTTGTATCTGCCTTGGTAAAGAAGACAATGCACATCCCTTTCTTCCAAATATTTATAAGCAAATTCAGCTGCTTCTAACGGATATTTGGAGATGCCTACATAGAGTGCTTTTCCTTGGCGAACAATGTCGACCAGAGTTTGAAGCGTCTCTTCAAGCGGAGTGTCAGGGTCATAGCGATGAGAGTAGAAGATATCCACATAATCCAGATTCATCCGCTTCAGACTTTGATGAAGACTGTTCATCAGGTATTTGCGAGAGCCCCATTCACCGTAAGGTCCGGGCCACATGTCATGTCCCGCTTTGGTAGAGATGAACAACTCATCACGATACGGCATAAATGATTTCTTCATTATCTCGCCGAAAGTCTCTTCCGCCGAACCGTAGGAAGGACCGTAATTATTGGCAAGATCGAAATGAGTGATGCCCCGGTCAAAGGCATAGTGTGCCATTGCCTGAGAATTGGCGAAGGTGTTTACATCGCCGAAGTTGTGCCATAAGCCCAAGGAGACTTCGGGTAGCAGGATACCGCTCTTTCCGCAACGACGGAACTTCATGCCGCTGTCATAGCGGGTAGGCGCGGGAGAATAAATAGGATTTATCATATCTGTTAGTATTAAGGGGTTAGTTCATATCCCTACAAAAATAAGCAAATTCTTTAAAAAACGACTCCTTTTTATTTATCCAAAACTGATAGATAACAACCAATGCCATAGCTGGAAACAAATGATGCTACAATTGGATAAGATAGTACTACCGGATATGTGCCGAAGCCACTATCTTTGCAAAAGAGAACTTCTTAAATGAAGAACTAAGAATGAAGAATGAAGAATTCTCGGAAATATAGTATCTTAAATATATAATAGTTCAATGAAAAACAAACTAATCGTTATGGCAATAGCAACCTGCTTGACATCTTGTGGCGGAAGCCAGAAAGAAGTGTATAAAGATCCTACAGCTCCCGTAGAGAGTAGGGTGGAAGATTTACTCGGACGAATGACCTTGGAAGAAAAAGTCGGTCAGATGAATCAATTTGTCGGCTTGGAGCATATCAAGGCAAACAGTGCCGTGATGACTGCCGACCAGTTGAAAAATAATACAGCAAATGCCTTCTATCCCGGAGTTACGGAGAAAGATGTGGCAACATGGACCGAACAGGGCTTGATTGGTTCTTTCCTGCATGTGCTTACTCTGAAAGAAGCCAATGAACTGCAAGCACTCGCTATGAAGAGCCGCCTGCAAATACCGATCATCTTCGGTATAGACGCCATCCATGGCAATGCCAATGCGCCGGATAATACGGTGTATCCCACGAATATAAATCTTGCTTGTTCTTTCGATACCTTGATGGCTTACAGGATAGCCCGCGAAACAGCCAAAGAGATGCGTGCCATGAATATGCATTGGACGTTTAATCCGAACGTGGAAGTAGCCCGCGATGCCCGTTGGGGACGTGTAGGCGAGACCTACGGCGAAGATCCTTATTTGGTAACATTGCTGGGCGTGCAGTCTGTAAAAGGTTATCAGGGCAATCTGAATAGCGGTGAAGATGTGCTGGCCTGCATCAAGCACTTTGTAGGCGGTAGCGAACCCATCAACGGAACAAACGGTTCTCCGACTGATTTATCGGAACGTACTTTGCGTGAAGTTTTCTTCCCGCCGTTTGAAGCCGGTGTGAAAGCGGGTGCCATGTCCTTGATGACTGCACACAACGAACTGAACGGTGTGCCTTGCCACAGCAACGAATGGCTGATGACGGATGTACTTCGTGGCGAATGGAACTTCCCCGGTTTCGTGGTGAGCGACTGGATGGATATCGAACATATCCACGACCTGCACGCTACGGCGGAGAATTTGAAAGAAGCCTACTACCAGTCCATCATGTCCGGTATGGATATGCACATGCACGGCATTCACTGGAACGAAATGGTAGTGGAACTGGTAAAAGAAGGTCGCATCCCTGAATCACGGATCGATGAGTCTGTGCGCCGTATTCTCGATATCAAGTTCCGCCTCGGCTTGTTTGAGAAACCATACGCCGATGAGGCTGAAACCATGAAGATACGCCTTTGTGACGAGCACCGTGCAACCGCTCTCGAAGCTGCCCGCAACGGTATTGTCCTGCTCAAGAATACAGGTGTGTTGCCGTTGGATGCTTCTAAATATAAAAAGGTGATGGTGACAGGTATCAATGCCGACGACCAAAATATCCTCGGTGATTGGAGCGCCCCCGAGAAAGACGAGAACGTCACTACTATACTCGAAGGCTTGAAGATGGTGGCTCCCGATACTCAGTTCGATTTTGTAGACCAAGGTTGGGACCCGCGCAATATGGATCCCAAGCAGGTGGCCGAAGCTGCCGCCCGCGCCAAGAATGCGGATTTGAATATTGTGGTAGCCGGTGAATATATGATGCGCTTCCGCTGGGAGGATCGTACCGATGGTGAAGATACAGACCGTAGCGACCTCGACTTGGTAGGTTTGCAGCAAGAGTTGATTGAAAAAGTAGCTGCCAGTGGCAAGCCCACAATTCTGGTACTGGTTAACGGTCGTCCGTTAAGTGTACGTTGGGCTGCCGAGAACCTTCCGGCAATTGTGGAAGCATGGGCACCGGGTATGCAGGGTGGTCAGGCTGTGGCCGAGATATTGTATGGTAAAGTGAATCCGTCGGCAAAACTGGCTATTACGATTCCTCACAGTGTAGGTCAGCTTCAGATGATTTATAATCATAAACCTTCGCAATACTTCCATCCATACGTAGCGGGCAAACCCAGTACGCCCCTTTATCCCTTCGGTCATGGACTCTCTTATACGACCTATAAGTATGAAGACCTGAAGTTGGCTCAGAAAGAAATTAATAAAGATGGAACGGTAGACGTCAGTGTAAAAGTGACGAATACAGGTGAACGTGACGGAGTGGAGATTGTACAGCTCTACATCCGCGATAAATTCAGTTGCGTCACCCGACCGGTGAAAGAGTTGAAAGACTTTGCCCGTGTACCTTTGAAGGCCGGTGAAAGCAAGGTTGTAAACTTCAGGATTACTCCCGACAAGCTGGCCTTCTACGATATCAAGATGAAGAAGATTGTGGAACCGGGTGAGTTCATCGTTATGGTGGGTGCCTCTTCGGACGATAAGGATTTACTGAAAGAAACTTTCACCGTAAAATGAAAAGATTGGTATTGATATGTGCAGCACTCCTAGGGGTGCTGCTTCCTTCTCTAGGACAATCAGTCCGGGAACGAATCTTGTTTGACGATGACTGGCAGTTCGCTTTCGGCAATGCCTCTTCACCCGAAAAAGACTTTGGTTGCGGTACGGAATACTTCAATTATCTGACCAAAGCCGCCTCTGTGCATAATACCGGCCCTTACTCTATGAAGTTTGACGCTTCTGGTTGGAAAAGAGTGAATCTGCCTCACGACTGGGTAGTGGATTTGCCTTTTGATGCCAAGGCGAGCCATAGCCATGGCTATAAAACAGTAGGTTATCAGTATCCTGAAACCAGTGTAGGGTGGTATAGAAAGACTTTCACTCTTCCTCAGGAAGATGCAGGCAAACACTTATCCCTTCAGTTTGATGGCATCTTCCGCGATGCCCGTATTTGGGTAAACGGTTTCTATTTGGGGCATGAGCCCAGCGGTTATGCCACCCAAGTGTATGACATTTCCGAATATCTGAACTATGGCGGCGAGAATCTGATAACCGTCCGTGCGGATGCTACACTGGAAGAAGGCTGGTTTTACGAAGGTGCCGGTATTTATCGCCACGTCTGGCTGAACAAGATGGCTCCGTTGCATGTGGCTCCTTTCGGCGTCTTTGTTTCTTCTCGTATGGAAGAACCTTTTGAAAAGGTGTTGCTGGTGACCGAAGTTGAGATGAAGAACTCGGGGAATGAACCTGTTTCCGGTGAAGTATGGTGTCGCTTGCTGGATGCATCCGGACAAGTGCAAATGGAGGATAAGTCAACAGAGCCTATAGACTTGCTCCCTCAGGAATCGCGTACGGTAAAGGTTCATACCAAGCTTCTGAATCCGCATCTTTGGAGTCCGGAAACCCCTTATCTTTATAAAATGGAGACAAGTATCCGGCAGAACGGCAAGCAGGTGGATGTTGTGACAACTCCGATTGGAATTCGGCACATCCGCTTCGATGCCGACAAGGGCTTCTTCCTTAACGGGAAACCCCTGAAACTGAAAGGCGTTAATATGCACCAAGATCATCCCGGTGTGGGTGCCGGTATTCCCGATGCCCTACAGGTATATCGTCTGAAACAGTTGAAATCTTTCGGTTGCAATGCCTACCGTTCTTCCCACAATCCCATGACCCCTGAAATGCTCGATGCCTGCGACCGTGAAGGTATCCTTGTTATCGAAGAAAACCGCCTGACAGGAGTTAACCGTGAACACATGGAACTGTTGAACCGCATGATAAAACGTGATCGTAACCACCCTTCCGTCATCCTTTGGAGTGCCGGCAACGAAGAGTGGGGAATAGAATGGAGTGAAAGCGGAACTCGTATTGCTGCTACCATGCGCGATTATTGCCATCGCTACGACCCCACCCGCCCGATGAGCGTTGCTTCGAGCGGTGGACCTGCTATCTTGATTCCGGCAGACGTGGCCGGCTATAATTACATTCTTCAAAACCCCGTGGAGAAACATCGCAAAGATTATCCGCAACGCTGTGCGCTGGGTTCGGAAGAAACTACAGGTTGTGGAACTCGGGGCGTTTATTTCGACGCTACCAACCTAGGACACATGGTGGCGCATAACCGTAAACCGAACGGTCCGGACAGTCTGCTGAACTGCATTGAGCGTGGGTGGAAGTTCTACGATGAACGTCCTTACCTTGCCGGACTTTTCTACTGGACCGGTTTCGACTACCGCGGCGAACCCAATCCGATGAAGTTTCCCGCTACCGGTTCGCAATTCGGTATTCTCGATTATTGCGGTTTCCCCAAAGATGAGGCTTATTATCTGAAGTCTTGGTGGACGAACGAGCCTGTTCTCCACATCCTTCCTCATTGGAATCTGCAAGGTCACGAAGGAGATAGCGTCAGCGTTTGGGTATATAGTAACTGCGATGAAGTGGAACTAACCGTCAATGGAAAGAATCTGGGACGCAAACCGATGCCTCATAACGGACACCTCTCTTGGGAAACCGTTTATCAGCCCGGTGCAGTGAAAGCCGTAGGTTATAAGAATGGAAAGCGCGCTCTTACGCAGACTGTGGAAACAACCGGTGCGCCTGCTTTGATTTCCCTTACCGGAGATCGCTCCACTATTCAGGCGGATCATCGTGATGTCGCCGTTGTGCGCGTAGAATTGCAAGATAAGAAGAAGCGTTTTGTACCTACTGCTTGTAATGACTTAACGTTAACCGTTTCCGGTCCCGTCCGTATTCTTGGTGTAGGAAACGGTGATCCGGCTTATCAGGCTACTGAACGTCCTACTGATACCCATACTCGTACTTACCGGGTGAAGGCTTTCAATGGTCTTGCCCAAGTCTTGCTTCAAAGTAATGGAGAAGTAGGTGAAGCAACTCTAACAATAGGGGCTGATACCTTGCCCCCTACTACCTATCATCTGAAGGTCGGTAAGTGAGCATGCACAAGATGGCATCTTATGTTGTACAAGATGCCATCTTGTGTAGCATGAGATGCCATCTTGTGCACAGTATCAAGAAGTGCTTCTGCCGCTAAGAAGAAGGGATCTATCTCTTAGGTAGTAATCCCTTTGCCGTAGGAGAATCATATAGGTGACAATTGTTACCCTTAATAGAAACAAATGGTACCATGTCGGGATTAAAAAGAATGGCTATATTTGCGACATGATACTTTCTTAACCAATTACCATGGAGAACAATAAATATATAATGAGGGAGATAACCCCTTTGTCGGATCGTGATTGCTTCTATATTGCCGATCGCCACAAAACAGAGTTTACTTATCCCATTCACTGCCATGCCGAATATGAACTGAACTTTACCGAACATTCCTCCGGGGTGCGCCGTATAGTGGGCGATTCTTCTGAAATAATCGGTGATTATGATCTGGTATTGATTACGGGCAAGGAGCTGGAACATGTTTGGGAACAGCATGAATGCACTTCCAAGGACATTCGGGAAATTACTATCCAGTTCTCACCTGACTTGTTTTCAGGAAGTTTGGTCAACAAAAACCAGTTCGATAGTATTCACCGGATGCTGGAACGTGCACAGTGCGGACTGAGTTTCCCGATACAAGCTATAATGAAAGTATATAATTGGCTGGATGAACTTGCTTCCCAGAAAGAGGGCTTTTATGCGGTAATGAATTTCATGCGTATTCTCTATGAACTCTCCTTGTATGATGATGTTCGCGTACTATCCACTTCTTCTTTTGCGAAGATTGAAACGTTCTCGGATAGTCGCCGTGTACAGAAGGTACAAAAATATATTGCGGAGCATTATCAGGAAGATATCCGTTTGACTGCTTTAGCGGATATGGTGGGTATGACGCCTGTGTCTTTCAGCCGTTTTTTCCGGTTGCGTACGGGTAAGACGCTTTCCGATTACATAATTGATATCCGTTTAGGATTTGCCACCCGCCTTTTGGTGGATTCTACCCGTACCATTGCCGAGATATGCTACGATTGCGGATTCAATAATCTATCTAATTTCAATCGGATGTTCAAGCGAAAGAAAGAATGTTCACCGAAGGAATTTCGTGAGAATTATAGAAAAAAGAAGATAGTGATATGATAATATAGTATCAGTATTCTTAGCTCAAGTGGCTTATATTTGCAAACCATAAATAATCTGTTTTATACTATGAAGAATGTGACTCTTTTATTGGTTGTTTTATTGTATGTGCTCACTGCTTCGGCACAGGTGCGTGGTAATGAAATCCGCGTAGTAGTATCTCCCGATCGTGCGGATTGGGTATATGGTCTGAATGAGAAATCTACGTTCACCATTCAAGTATGGAAGGCGCAGAATCTGCTACCGGGTGTGACTATTGATTATGAACTGGGACCGGAAATGTATCCTACTGAAACAAAGAAGGGAATCGTCTTAAAAGAGGGTAGTCTGAAGGTGCAAGGCACAATGAAAACACCCGGCTTTCTGCGTTGTAAGGTCAAAGCGCAGGTGGACGGACGTACTTACGAAGGTGTGGCTACCTCTGCCTATGCTCCCGAACAGTTGCAACCGGTTACCCAACTTCCCACAGATTTTCGTGAGTATTGGGCGGAAACATTGAGGAAGGCGCGCACTACTCCATTAAATCCTACCATGACCTTGCTTCCCGAACGTTGTACGGAGACGGATAATGTATATCAGGTTAGTTTCCAGACAAAAGCATGGGGTGGCCGTTTTTACGGTATTTTGAGTGTACCGAAGGCTGAAGGAAAATATCCGGCCTTGCTTCGGGTACCCGGTGCAGGTGTTCGTCCGTATTCAGGAGATACTTATACAGCTCCGGGAAAAGTGATAACGCTGGAAGTGGGAATTCATGGTATTCCTGTTACTATGCAACAATCTGTATATGATGCTTTGGCTGCCGGAGCGTTGGGTAATTACTGGACTTTCGGCCGCGACAATCAGGATGCTTTCTATTATAATCGTGTTATTGTAGGAGCGTTGCGGGCTGTGGATTTTATTTGCTCGCTCCCACAATATAATGGGAAAGCATTGGGCGTGACAGGTTCCAGTCAAGGTGGGGCGCTCTCCGTAATAACCGCGGCTCTCGATCCTCGTGTCACATTCTTTGCGGCTGTTCATCCGGCTTTATGCGATCATGAGGCATTCTTTAAGAAACGTGCTTGTGGTTGGCCTCATTATTTCTACTATTACGGTGCGCCGAATGAGAAAGAATTGAAAACGATCCGTTATTATGATACGGCAAACTTTGCCCGTTGCCTGAATGTGCCCGGCTGGTTCAGTTGGGGGTATAACGACGATGTCTGCCCGCCTACTTCTATGTATGCGGCATATAATGCAATCAGCGCTCCGAAAGAACTTCACCCTTACTTGGAAACCGGACATTATTGGTATCAGGAGCAATGGGATGAATGGCTGGAATGGCTGAGAGGACAATTAGGAATTAATTAAAAGCTGAAATGAAAATGAAAAAGATATTGAGTGTTGTGTTAGTGCTTTGTTGCATGGCAATGGTAGCAGGATGTAGTATACGTTCGTCTAAAAGTAATGATACGAAAAAAGCTTTACCAGCTCTGAAAGTCAGTGGTACGCAGTTGATGAATAGCGAGGGAGATACGGTGATGCTGCGTGGTGTCAGCTACGGTTGGCATCAATTTTGGCCTCGTTTCTATAACGCTTCTTCTGCCGCTTATCTGGCCAAGGAGTGGGGAGCGCAGGTGCTCCGTGCTTCTATGGGAGTAGATTTGGATAGTGCTTGCTATGTATATAAACCGGAATTCGGTATAGAGTGTGTTACGAAAGTTGTTGACGCTGCTATCGAAAATGATGTTTATGCTATTATTGACTGGCATAGCCACAATCTGCGTCTGAATGAAGCGAAAGAATTCTTTACCCGGATGGCTACTCGCTATAAAGGTGTTCCCAATGTGATTTATGAGATATTCAATGAACCGGTAGAAGATAGTTGGGAAGAGGTGAAAGCTTATTCCGTAGAAATTATCAAGACCATACGGTCTATAGAACCGGATGCGGTTATCTTAGTAGGTACTCCTCACTGGGATCAGGATATACATCTGGCAGCTGATTCCCCAATTACAGGAGTTCATAATGTAATGTACACACTTCATTTTTATGCTAATACCCACAAACAATATTTGCGCGACCGTGCTGATTATGCGTTAAGCAAAGGATTGCCTTTGTTTGTATCAGAGTGTGCAGGTATGGAAGCATCCGGTGACGGTGCTATCAATAAAGAAGAATGGAGCAAATGGCTCGATTGGATGCAGCAACATTCTATCAGTTGGGTGGCATGGTCCGTATCGGATAAAGATGAGACTTGTTCTATGCTATATCCGTCAGCAGCTTCCGAAGGAAATTGGAAGAAGGAAGATTTAAAAGAATGGGGACAAATTGTCCGTGAAGAATTGATGAAAAAGTAATCCTTTTCTATCTGTTTATTTAAATAATTATTACGTATAACAAGAATTTAATGTACTTTTTGCTTAAGTTTTAAGCAAGTATCATTATATGATAAAATAGTGTCTGTATAAACTGTTTTATTATTCTACTTTTGTCTGACTCAAGGGAATATAGATTATAAGAATACTATAAATGTTTAACCATTAATGAAATGAAAAGTGCCTATGGGAAAGAAAAAAGCCTATTCTGTGTTGTACTAACCCCCTTTTAAATAAGGTCTATTTTGTTTCCAAAAAGATAGTTTAACCTTATGAATAAAACGGTAGTTGTCATTAGGCAATGCCAATCCATTAATCTAAGAAAAATACAAGTATGAATTTGAATTTCAGAAAAACAGCGCTGCTTGTGGGCGTATGTTCAGCTTTTAGCTTGGGCTATACTCCGCAACTTTTCGCGGCATCTGTCGATGTCATTGAAGCTGTGCAGCAAACAAAAAAAATTACAGGTACTGTAAATGATGCGTTAGGTCCCATTATTGGTGCCAATGTGTTAGAAAAGGGTACAACTAATGGTGTAATTACTGATGTAAATGGTAATTTTACTTTGAATGTTAAGCCGGGAGCTACAATTGTTGTCTCTTTTATCGGCTATGTAAGTCAGGAAATAAAAATTACCAACCAAACAATTATCAATGTAACTTTGAAAGAAGATTCGGAACTACTCGATGAAGTTGTTGTCGTTGGTTATGGTACAATGAAGAAAAGCGATCTCTCAGGAGCTTCTGTCTCTATGAGTGAAGATAAAATTAAGGGCTCGGTGATTACCAACCTTGATCAATCATTACAAGGTCGTGCTGCAGGTGTTACAGCTGTAACAACTTCCGGTGCTCCTGGTTCTTCTTCTTCTATTCGTGTGCGTGGTCAGGCAACAATCAATGCAGGCGCAGAACCTCTGTATGTAATAGATGGTGTAATTGTACAAGGTGGCGGCTCTAGTGGGTCATCTTTCGGTTTAGGAGATGCTCTTGGTAATGGTTCAGTTTCTACTATCTCGCCGTTATCAACAATTAATCCTGCCGATATCGTTTCCATGGAGATATTGAAAGATGCTTCTGCTACTGCTATATACGGTGCTCAGGGATCTAATGGTGTTGTATTGATAACCACTAAACGTGGTAAAGCCGGTGAGGCGAAATTTACTTATGATGGTATGGTAGCCCTTCAACGCCAGACTAAGCGTCTTGATATGATGAATCTTCGTGAATTTGCAGGATTTTATAATGATTTAGCATCAACAGGACAACTGGATGAAAGCAATAATTATGCAGATCCTTCTTTATTGGGTGCTGGTACTAATTGGCAAGATGCAGTATTCCAGACAGCCTTACAACATCAACACCAAATTTCAGCACAAGGTGGTACAGAAAAAATACAATATTATGTTTCTGCATCTTATATGGATCAGGATGGTACAATTATCGGTTCAAACTTTAATCGTTATTCTTTCCGTACTAACTTGGATGCTCAACTAAAAAAATGGTTGAAGTTAGGTTTGAGTGCAACTTACTCTTCAACGAATGACGACTTGAAATTGGCTGATAGTGATGCTGGTATTATTAACTATTCTCTACAAACGCTTCCTGATATTCCTATTTATGATATTGACGGAAATTATGCTACCGTAGTTCGTGAAGGTTATACAAGTCCGAACCCGATTGCTTTGGCTATGATGGATGATATTTTATTGGGTCGTCAGAAATTAACTGGAAATGTTTTCTTTGAAGTGACACCTATTAAAAATCTTACATGGCATGCCGAATTAGGGTATGATATTAGCTCTTCGAAAGGTGAGCGTTACAAACCAATGATTGATCTGGGGGGATGGAAACGCTCTAAGAATGAAAGTAATATTCAGAAAAATAGTAGTACTTTCTGGCAACTGAAGAACTATGTTACTTATAATGAGAATATAAAAGACCATCATTTTACAGCAATGTTAGGACAGGAATGTTGGGAATCCAGCTATGACTATACTAGTGTGTTTAATAATGGACTCCCTTCTGATGCAGTCCATAATCCAGCTTTGGGAACCGGAACTCCAACCATTGGTGCCGGTTTTGGAAGTTCATCTATGGCTTCATTTTTTACTCGCCTGACTTATAATTATGCAGATCGTTATTTGGCTACTTATACTTATCGTTATGACGGTTCTTCTAACTTTGGTCCAGAGAATCGTTGGGCAGGTTTTCATTCATTTGCTGCATCTTGGCGCTTTTCCAATGAAAAGTTCTTTGAACCTATCAAAAGTGTCGTTAGTAATGGTAAACTGCGTTTAGGATGGGGACAAACGGGTAACTCTAGCATTGGAGGGTATAAATGGGGAACTTCTATGTCAAGAATGCCTTCCGGTTTAGGTATGGGATACAGACCTTCGAATATACCGAATACAGGTATTAAATGGGAGTCGCAAGAGCAATGGAATGTTGGAGTTGACTTGGGTTTCTTTAATGATCGTTTGAACTTAACAGTTGATTGGTATAAGAAGTTATCCAATGATATGTTGATGCCTTTGCAATTACCTTCTTATATGGGTACATCAGGTAATGGATCATCCGCATTGGCTGCACCTTGGGGTAATTATGGTAATATAGAGAATACTGGTTGGGAGATTTCTTTGAATACACATCCTATTGTGGGTAAATTTGAATGGGACTCTGATTTCCAAATATCATTTAATAAAAATAAATTAAAAGGTCTTGCCGGCACAGCCAATGCTCAGATTGTGGGCTATGGTCAATGGACAGATGTAGTTAGTGTGTCTGGTGTAGGTGAGTCATTATATAACTTCTATGGTTATGTATGTGATGGAGTTTATAAAGATTTGGAAGATTTGAAAAACTCTCCGAAACCCGCAAAATATCCAGCAAATGGAGTTTTCAATCGTTCTAATACAGTATGGGTTGGTGATGTAAAATACAAAGATATCAGTGGACCGGACGGAAAACCTGATGGTGTGATTGATGAGTATGATAAGACAAATATCGGTTCTCCTATGCCGAAATTTACTTTTGGTTGGACGAATACATTCCGCTATCAGAATTTTGATTTATCTATCTTTATCAATGGCTCTTATGGAAATAAAGTATATAATTATCTTGGAATGAAACTGACTCATATGAATTCTGGTTGGACTAATCAATTGAACTCAATTGGTAATCGTGCTCAATTAGTTCCAATAGATGCAAATAAAGTATATGCAGATGGTTCTCATTGGTATGATGATGTTACTAATGTTACTGTAGCCAATCCGGGAACCTCAACCCCACGTGCTTCTATTCAAGACCCGAATGATAATGATCGCATAAGCGACCGATACATAGAGGATGGATCATATATTCGTATAAAGAATATTTCTTTGGGCTATACATTCCCTAAAAAAATGATAAAGAATATAGGCATAGAGAATCTACGTATGTATGTGAATATTCAGAACTTGCTTACTATAACAGGTTATAGTGGTTATGATCCTGAAATTGGTGCCAGTACAGCCAGTACCAATGTGTATGGTCTGGATAATGGACGTTACCCATCACCGACTGTTTATTCATTCGGATTGAATGTATCATTCTAACATTTAAAACTGAAGAGATATGAAAATTAGAAATATAAAATATTTACTGTTCGCTGCTGCAATCGGTATGGGTACATCTTCTTGTGAGGATTTCTTAAACCGCCCGGCAGAAGATAACTATAATGAGGCGAATTTTTATCAAAATGATGAACAATGTGTTCAAGGTGTTAATTATCTGTATAACTCTCCTTGGTATGACTTTCAACGTGGTTTTATAAGTGTAGGTGAAGTTCTTTCCGGTAATTATTATAAAGGAAGTAGTCCTTATATGGATTTTACGGTGAATGGTACTGACCAAGATTTAGTGAATATGTCTTATTCATTGTGGGCAGTCAATGGGCATGCCAATACTGTATACAGTCGTTTGAAAACGGCAAATGCTTCTCAGACTGTTATTAACCAATGTATGGGAGAGTGTTTGGCTTGGAAGGCGATGGCTTATTTCTATCTAGTACGTTCATTTGGTGCAGTGCCAATTATTCATGATAACACGACAGAATTGAACGGTGGAACTTATAACTCGAAATTCAAAGTAGAGGCTGCTGACGTGTATGAATATATCATTATGACTCTCGAAAAAGCAATTGAATTACTTCCTGCACGTGGTGATATAGGACGTATTGATCAATATGCAGCAAAAGGTTTACTTGCCAAGGTTTACCTTACTAAATCAGGTCTTGGACAGTCGGGTACTCGTAATCAAGCAGACCTGGATAAAGCAGCAGAGTATGCAAAAGATGTGATCGATAATTCGGGTCGTACATTGCTGACTAAATATTCAGATGTATTCCGCCTTGCTAATAATAAGAATAAAGAATGTTTATTCTCCTGGCATTGGTATCCCACTCGTGATCCTTGGACAGCTCAAAACACATTGCAATCTGACTTGGCAATGGTTGGTTTCGATGAATTCGGAGATTGTTGGGGTGGATATGGTGGCCCTTCTGTAGATTTGCAGGATGCTTTTGGAGTCAGCCCTCTCAAATCGCCGGAAGATCGTATTGATACGGATGTTCGTCGGAAAGCAACAATGATGATGGCTGGTGATAAGTATGAATATTTTTGGCAGGATAAAGGTGGGTTTGACTTCTTGAAATTCCTTTATGATAAAGATTATGGAGCTGGGGGACCCGGACTTCTGCAAAGTGCTACAGGAGCAAACAGTGTGAAGAATTTGTATGGTAATGCTTATGACCATGAATCTGCATTAGGGCTTTCGGCTGGAAATATGACCAATGGCTTGAGTACTCATATTTTACGCCTTTCGGATGTGTATTTGGTTTATGCTGAAGCAAAGATAGGTAATAACGCTTCCACCACGGATGCTAGCGCGATAGATGCATTTTATGCAGTACGTCATCGGGCTGTATCAAATGAGAAACGTCCTGAATCAATTACTTGGGAACAAGTATGGAAAGAACGCCGATTGGAGTTGGCTTGTGAGGGTGACCGTTGGTATGATTATGTGAGATTATCTTATTATAATCCCCAAAGAGCCATTGATGAACTAAAATCTCAACGTCGTAATGAATATTTTGGATTGAACGATTTATATAAAAAATATTATGAAGATCATTCTTATATAGTTAATCCGGATGATCAGAAATATAATGATGATGCTTCGAAGATTCCTAACGTTACAGCATCCAGCTTCACTCTACCATTCCCTACGGAAGATGTGGTTTTCAATCCTAATTTAATGAAAGAACCTATCCATGTGGATGTTCGTAGTGAATTTAGTTATTAATTTTAATACTGTGAAAAGATGAAATCTAGTAAAAGATATATCCATTGGTGCTTTGCAGTTATAGTTGCTGTGATTGGATTCTCAATTTCAGCTTGCGAAGATGAACCAGATAAATATGAAGTGGCGGGGGGATTACCCACGGTGCAATATGTACGTCTACCGAATCCGGTGGTTGCTGACTCACTACTAACCGGTGCTTATATGGCAAATACGGTATGTTTGGTAGGAGATAACTTGAGAAGTATTTGTGAACTCTACTTTAATGATCAGAAAGCTGTGCTAAATACCAGTTATATTACAGATCATACATTAATAGTAGATGTTCCCAAAAATATACCGACAACGGTAACAGATAAGATTTATATGGTAACTCGGTCTAAAGATACTGTCGATTTTGACTTTAAAGTACTTGTTCCGAATCCTGTGGTAAACACAATGTCTTGTGAGTATGCTAAGCCTGGGACAGAGGTTACAATTTATGGCGATTACATGATTAATGACCCGAATGTACCATTGACTATAACGATGGCTGGTAATGTGGAAGTGGAAAAGATTACAAATATAACCAAAACTGCTGTAAGCTTTATCCTTCCTGATAATGCACCTGAGGGGTATATCAATGTGAAGTCAATTTATGGAGTAGGCCGTTCTAAATTCCAGTATAAAGATAAACGTAATATCCTTTTTGATTGGGATGGTTCACGTGGTGGTATGGCAACTGGTCATGGCTGGCGTAACGGTGTTGTTCAAAGTTCAAATCCTGAAGGTATTGATGGATCTTACCTTTACTTTGGAGGTATTGCTATGAGTGGTGGAGCTGGTGCAACTTGGGCTGAAGACCAATTCTCATTTAATTATTGGCCTGATCCGGCAAATGGATATAAAGAACTGTCATCTTTACCGGAATTCAGTGAAATGTTAGAAAAATACGGAATAGCTAATTTGCAAATGAAGTTTGAAATTTATGTTCCAAAATCTAATCCATGGAAATCGAGTGCTTTACAGGCCATTTTCACATCCAATGCTAACGTAACGAGTGCTACTGGCAATAATGGTTATTTCAGTGATGCTAAGTTGCCTCGTGGGTTATGGATGCCTTGGAAGGATTCAGGTTCTTATGATACTAATGACCAATGGGTGACAGTTACAATGAAACTAGCTGATTTTGATAAAACTTTTGATGGTAAGAAATGTGATAACTCTTTAAATAAAGAGTTCTTCACAGGATTATCATTCTTTGTATGGAATGGTGGAGTAGAAGGTACTGATTGTAATCCGGTAATATGTATCGATAACATTCGTGTTGTACCAGTTGAATAACCTTTATAATGAATAATAATATGAATAAGACATATAAACTATCGGCACTTTGGATGATGTGCTTGATGTTCTTCAGTTGCATGTCCTTTATGGCTTGTGATAATGGAGATAATGAGGATACCAATCAGTACAAAGGTGGTATTAATCTAAATGTTTTTGGTCCTAGTCCCGTTGCCCGTGGTGGTGAACTCCGTTTTTTAGGTAGTGGGATGGACAAGATTACAGCAGTAGTTATCCCTGGCTCCGAAGAAATAACTGATATCAAAGTTATTAGTAGTACGGAGATACGGATAACAGTCCCTCAATCGGCACAACCCGGATTGGTGGTTCTAAAGACACCCAAGGGGGAAATAACGACCAAGACTCCTTTAACTTTCACGGAACCGATTTCTATTGAAAGTATCTCACCAACGGCGATGAAAGCTGGTGGAACATTGACTATAAAAGGAGAATATCTGAATTTGATAAAAGAAGTGATATTTGCTGATAATGTGGTGGTAACTGAGTTTGAAAGTCAAAGTCGCAATGAAATCAAAGTGGTTGTTCCAATAGAAGCAGCTCCTGGTAAAGTTATAGTTTCAGATGGAGAAGAAATTCCCAACTGGATTTACTCAGAGGAGATACTGCAAGTAACTCAACCAGTTATCACTTCTATTGCACCGAATCCTTTGAAGGCAGGTCAAGCACTTACAATTACAGGTACTGATTTTGATTTGGTTGAAAAAGTTATTCTTCCGGGTAATACAGAAGTAGATGTGAAAGATGCAACAACTAAAATTATAGTTGAGAGTCCTAACACTATTCAAGAAGGTAAAGTTGTGTTAGTGGCTAAATCAGGGGTGCGGATAGAATCTGCGGAGTTGGTTCTTGTGAAACCGGAGATAACATCACTCGTTTCGACTACGGTTAAAAATAAGGGTGTACTAAAAATTACAGGTAAGAATTTGGATTTGGTATCCGAGGTTGCTTTCCAAAATGCAACAGCAACTGAATTTGTATCGCAATCGGCTACTACATTAGAACTGAGCATACCTGCTACCGCTACAGATGGTACCTTTACCTTGAAAACGGCATCAATGACAGAAGTTGAAGGTAAGGCGCTTACTTTTATGAAGCCTGAAGTTACGAAATTCTCAGCATCAGCTATTAAAGCTAAAGAAAACCTTGTGATTACTGGAAAGAATTTGGATTTGATTAGTGTGGTAGCTTTCGGAACTGTTAATGGGACAATCGTTTCGCAATCGGATGTATCATTGACTGTAACTGTGCCTGTTGGGGCGGCTAGTGGAGCTTTGACTCTGACTACATTGAATAGTACTAAGGTTGAAACCACTCAAAAGATAACAATTAATGTCACTTTACCGGTTATTACTTCTATTAAGTCTGAAGGACCGGGTAAACTAATCACTATTGAAGGTACAGAACTCAACCTACTTAAGACTATCTACTTGCAAGATAAACAAGGATTTTATACAATTAAGGTAACTGATTATGGCATGAAGTCTGATACCAAGGTTGAATTCTATCATGTGAAAGATGCAGCAAGTGGCTATATTACACCGATGATGGTTACTGTTGAGGGAGACGAAGGTTTTATGCCGGAAGTTTATTGTGGTGGAACTGATCCTATACAAGATGTGAGCTATGTATTCTTTGATTTCGATAGTAAAGGTTCTTGGTGGGGTAGTTATGGTAAAACAGAGAATGATCCTGCCTTGTCGCTGGATGGTACTAACTATTTCCGCATTAATCAAAATATCCCTGCCGGTTGGGCAGACTTTTTCTGGCGGAATGGTAAAAATGATCTGAAAACTACCGGAGTGACTGTTGCCGATTGGGTAATAAAAATGGATGTAAATGTAATAGGAAATGATACGCAGGAATTCAAGTTCCGTTTGAATGGTACTGATGGTGACTTCTGGGCTATTATACCTGGCTTTAAGAAATCAGAGGGTTGGTACACTGTTACAATACCTCTAACTGATTTTCTCGATGGTAATGGTACAGGAACGAATCATTTGCCAACAGTCGAAAATGTAAATGAAGATTTTGGACTGGCAACTAATGGTGCCGCAGGATTTGTAAATATGTGTATTGATAATATCCGTTTTGAAAAGAAGTAATAGATAAATAGAATAAGGAAAGCGGATTTGTATAGTCCGCTTTTCTTGTTTATTAAGACCTAATGTTTAAATAATAAAGAATGAAAAACTCTGAATTCCTTATTAGCTTTATGAGGATAAGGCAAAATTTTAGCTTCATCAGTTTACTGCTTATCCTTCTCTTGTTTCTTTCATGTAAAAGCGGCGGTAATGGATCCGAAGAGCCTGACATCAATCCTAAAATGATAAGTTCAGTTCCCATGGATGGTGAAAAAGATATTTCCGTTGATAAGCTAACGATTACAGTAACTTATAGCCAGAATATGACTATATCTACGGCAAATAAGTCTAAAATATCATTAGATAATGCTACTATTGTTTCTGCTTCGGCTTACTTGAAAGACCTGACTATTCAAGTCTCCGGATTACAACCCGGAGTAGATTACACATTGCAAATACCTAAGGGCGTTATGTTGGGACCTTCCAATGTAGAGGCAGACGAAGTGATTATTCACTTTACTACTAAAAGTAAGACTTTGATCGAAAGGAATTTAGTGTCTCAAAACCCTTTGCTTCAAGCTCAAAAGGTATATGATTATTTGTGTGAAATATATGGTAATAAAACCCTTTCCGGCTCAATGGCCAATGTAAACTGGAATACGGCCGAGGCGGAGTTGGTACATAAGACTACCGGTAAATATCCGGCTATCGCATTTTTTGATTATATTCATTTATATGCTTCTGCACCTGGTAGTTGGATTGATTATGGTGATACTAAGGTTGTAGAAGATTGGTCGAATCAAGGCGGACTAGTAGGTGCCGGTTGGCATTGGATGGTTCCTGCTTATGATGGTGCCGGTACGGATAATATGACTTATGAACCTGAAAAAACGACTTTCCGCCCTAAGAATGCGGTGATTGAAGGAACATGGGAGAATAGAATCATTCAGGCGGATTTGGAGAAAATAGCCGGATATCTTAAATTACTTCAGGATAAAAAGATACCGGTTATTTGGCGACCTTTACATGAAGCAGCCGGGAATATCTACGAACCTTGGCAGGGTACAGCTTGGTTCTGGTGGGGATATGATGGGGCTGATGCTTATAAGAAACTATGGATTTATATGTTCGACTTCTTTAAAGAAAAAGGCATTAATAATCTGATATGGGTTTGGACTACTCAAATGAAGGATGCAGATTTTTATCCGGGAGATGCTTACGTAGACATTATAGGCCGCGATATTTATAATCAGAAGTCAGGGGTTGATAATGCTGCCCAATGCAAAACAATATCTGAAACTTATTCAAAGAAATTGGTTGCACTAAGTGAATGTGGTAATGTAGCTACAATTTCGAGTCAGTGGGAATCCGGAGCACGTTGGGCATTCTTTATGCCGTGGTATCAATATAATGCGACTACACTAGTTGGGCATGAACATGCAGATGACAAATGGTGGACAGATGCAATGAAACAGGATTATGTTGTGACACGTGATCAGTTGCCTGCCATGAAATAAGCGTTTAATAAATTTCGTCGAACTCACGTTAATATAGTAAAGGGATAAAATTGTATCATTATCGCATCGTGCAATCCGTTATCTTTGCGTTAGGATTTTATGTAACCAATACCATTAATGAAAAGCAT